>NZ_RAWE01000023.1 GCF_003611695.1 Corallococcus carmarthensis
GTCCCCCGTCAGCCCTCCCGCGGTCACCGAGAAGCCGGCCGCGACCGCCCCCCAGGCCGCGCCGGTGGAGCCGAAGGTCGAAGCACAGAAGCCCGCCGTCGTTGCGGATGGCTTCGACGCGAAGAAGCCCGTGACGGGCCCGGACCTCACCGGCGTGGGCGCGGCGGTGAAGGCCGCCGCCACGGCCGTGAAGCCCGCGGGTCCCCCCGAGCTGCGCGTGGGGCTGGCCGCGACGGGCGCGGCCCCAGCGGAGCGCCAGACGGTATCCGGCGAGGACAAGGCGAAGCAGGCGGTGGACCTGAAGACGGTGGGCGAGCGGCGCACGGAGACGGTGGATGCGCAGAAGGCCCTGCGGGAGAAGACCACGCAGGAGGCCGACAAGCTCTTCTCCATGGCGGACGGCAAGGAGAAGGTGCCCGAAGGCGCCAGCGTCAAGCGCCTGTCCGAATCCGAGGTGGAGCTCACGCGCGTCAACGGCCAGAAGGAAGTCGTGGAGCGCTCCGTCGCGTCGAAGAAGGACGGCGCGGTGGTGATGGACACGGCCTCCTACGAGGACGGCACCAACAAGCGCGACCGGCTGGAGCTGAAGGACGACGGCAGCTCGCTGGTGGAGCGCGCGGAGTGGAAGGGCGACAAGAACGAGACCGCGGACCTCAAGTCCTTCGGTGACATCTCCACGGCGAAGGACAAGGGCCTCACGTACACGCGCAACGCGGTCCACATGGAGCCGAACAAGGACGGCGACCGGTTGATCACCGACGCGTACTCGCAGGCGGACGGCGGCGCGCAGACGAGCCGCACGGCCTACTACCAGCAGAAGGGTGGAGGCTCCATCGACAACAAGCTCAAGGGCCCGTTCGACTTCGACAAGCCCGTGGACCGCGCGGACACGTACACCTATGCGATTCCGCCTCGGGGTGAGGACGGCTCACAGGGCGACGTGCAGTACAACCGCACGCAGGACTTCTCCCAGGAGAACGTGAAGGCGACGTCCTACGTGGACCGCACGCTGGACGGCCACACGCAGCTCGCGGGCGAAGGGCCGCACACGATGGAGGGCCTGCACAAGGTCCGCGACGCGTACGGCAAGGACGGCGGCGAGAACTGGGACGCGGACAAGACGGGCGACGGCCGCCCGCCGAAGCGCTGGACGGTGGACCTGCAGAAGGGCGCGGACCGGCTGGACTCGCAGACCTTCATCGAGGGCTTCCCGGACGCGACCATCAAGACGGAGCGGACGCGCGAGGGCAGCACCGTGAAGGAGAAGTACGAGGGCAAGACCTTCGAGAAGGCGGACTCCTCCAAGCGCGTGCCCGTCAACGGCGAGTCCTCCACCACGTACGGCCAGGACGGCTCCATCGAGAGGATGGACTCCAAGAGCCGCGAGCCGGACGGCGCCGACCTGGAGCAGCACTACAACAGCAGCCGCAAGGCCACCGACCAGGGCCTGGAGCTCCAGGAGTCGCTGGAGACGAAGCGCACGAAGGACAACAAGACGGAGAGCGCGCTCAAGGAGGACACGTCGCTGCTCTCCAATGAGGGCGCGCAGCTGGTGAGCTCGCGCACGACGGTGACGGACGCGGACGGCCGCAAGGGCCTCCACGAAGTCGGCAAGGACGGCGAGCGGATGCAGCTGTCCGGCAAGGACGGCGCCGACATGCGCGACGTCACCAACGCGGAGGCCTTCAAGGACGATGAGTTCGGCAAGGTGCTGCTGGAGCAGGCGGCCATCTCCACCGCGAGCACGGTGAACCAGTACGCCAACAGCGGCGGCGCGCAGGCGCTGAAGATCCCCCAGGGCCTGAGCCAGGACGCGGGCCGGCTGCCGGCGAAGGCGACGGAGGTGTTGGGCAGGGACACCCTCTCCAAGGGCCTGAACGCGGCGCAGGGTGGCGCGAGCGCGCTGGGCGGCGTGGCGGGCGTGGTGGCGGGCGGCATGTCGCTGGCGCGGGGCATCCGCGAGAACAACATGCCGGACATCGTGAAGGGCGTGACGGACACGGCCAACGGCGCGGTGAACATGTACACGGGCGGCAAGGCGTTCACGGAGGCCATCAAGGGCTTCAAGAACGCGGGCGCGCTCACCACCACCTCCAACACGGCCAACGCGGCCAAGAGCATGCCCTGGGCGAAGACGCTGGCGGACCCGAAGGTGGGCGCCGCCATCACCAGCACGGTGCTGGACTCGGTGAAGGGCATGGGCGGCATCGGCAAGGTGGCCGGCGTGACGGCGAGCGCCGGGGCCAAGGCGCTCTCCGCGCTCAAGGCGGCGGGCGGCGCGGCCAACGTGCTGGGCGCGGTGGGCGGCGCGGCGGGCGGCGTGATGGACATCGTCAACGGCGCGAAGGTGAACGACGGCGCGCAGATCGCCAAGGGCGCCATCGGCATCGCGGGCAGCCTGGGCGGCGCGGTGGCGGTGGGCGCGATTGGCGGCCCCCTGGGCATGGCGGTGGGCGCGGGCATCGGCCTGCTGACCTTCGGCTTCGGGAAGCTGATGGACCTCATCAGCGACAAGCCGCACAAGATCTCCGAGCTGCAGATCGACTGAAGACGCGGCTCGGATGGAGGCGGCGGTGGACGGAGCCACCGCCGCCTTCTGACTTTCAACGCTTCACGCGCAGGGTGCGCTCGTAGTCCTCGTAGCGCACCTTCGCGATGGTGCGCCGGTCGCGGGTGCGGACCACGATGCCCTCCGGGTGCTCCCCTGCCCCGGCATCCAGCGCGCACCGGGTCGCGGGCGCGTGCGTGCGCAGCCAGGCGAACGCACCCTCCAGGTCCTTCGGGAGCGCCGCGCCGTCCTGTTCGAGGATGCGCGGCGTGGTCTCCAGCCCGTGTTCGCGGGTGAAGGCCAGGAGGGCGTCCTCGGTCACGAAGGGCTGGCCTCCGGACTCGCGCCAGCCGGAGAGCTGTTCCGCGGACCAGGTGAGGGGCGTCTCGTAGTCGGTGAGGCGCACCACGTCGAAGACGCGGTAGCCCACGCGCTTCTCACCCGTGTACTGCTTGCTGTGCGCGGTGACGTTGCCTCCGTACACCTCGCCGAAGACGGCGGTGATGCCGCCCGCGTCCAGCCGCTTCTCGCGCAGCGCGTCCGCCACCGGCCGCAGGTGCTCCACGATGCCCAGGGCCGGGTTCCCGATGAGGTCGCCGCTCGCGTAGAGGAACTCCTCGCGGCTGCCGAGCAGGTACGTGCCATCCGGCAGGAACACCATGCGCGCGTTGGTGCCGTCCACCTTCTCCGTGCCGACCACGGGCCCGTCGAACGCGATGGCGGGTTCGCCCAGCCGGCCCTTGTCGCCCAGCGAGTGGTACGTCGGGATGGACGGGTACTTCGTCAGCGAGTTGAGCGTGCGCAGGTTGGCGGTGCGGATGGAGAACGACATGGCGCGGCCTCGGGGTGGGAGGGGCGAAGGTAGCAGAGGCCCCTGGGAGGCTCGCGGGACGCGACCGCTCGACGGAGCCTGACACGGGGTAGGTTCGGGCCCATGGGAATGTACGGAGAGGTCCTGGGCATTGGCCCGTTCCGCCGCGAACTGGTGCCCTTCCTCCAGCAGCCGGAAGCGTGGCATCAGGGCACCCGCGAGCGGGCTGTCATCGTCGTCCCGGTGTTCTCCGCGCCGGAGGGCAGCTCCCGCAGCCGCGAGATGGCCGGGTTCCTGGGGGACGATGATGGGTTGCCAGAACGCATCACCGTCCTGAAGGACGCGGGGTTCCAGTTCTACTTCCGGATGGAACCCTCGCGCCTGACGCTCACTTCACCGTGACGACGCGCGTGTCTGTGTTCTGCACGCTCTTCCAGTCCGTCACGGTGAGGCTCGCGCGGTAGGTGCCCTTCGCCGTGTAGCGGTGCGTCTGGAGCGCGGTGGGCCGCCCCCTCCCCGTCACCTTCGCGGCGCCGTCCCCGAAGTCCAGGCTCCACGCATCGTTGCCCGTGCCCGTCGTGGACTGGAAGCCCGTGCTGCCGGAGAGGTCGAACGTCACCGTCAGCGGCGCCGTGCCCGTCGTGGTCGAAGGCTGGAGCCAGGCCGCCGCCGTCGCGTGCGTGTAGCCATTGGCGCCCAGCGCCTGGAAGCCGTCCACGCTGGAAGCCGAGGAGTCCAGCCACCACGGGCAGGTGCCGGTGGTGTGGAAGTACGACGCGACCTTGATTTCAGGATGGCGCTTGAACGTGTCCAGCGCGTCGCGGAACCACTGGCCCTTGCGCCCGGCCACGCTCGCGTCCTCCACCGAGCCCCACTCCGGCAACATCACCGGCTTGCCCTTCGCGTTGGCCCACGTGAGCACTGGCGCCACCGCCTCCTCCAGCGAGCGCCACGTGTCGCCCGCCGTGGGGTTGCAGCCGTTCCAGTTGTAGGCATCCGCGCCCACCCAGTCCACGTAGGTGCTGCCGGGCCAGAACGCGTCCGCCGCGCCCGACTGGAAGCTGTAGGGCACCAGCGTCATCGAGTAGCTCACGTTCGTCACGCCCTGCTGGCGGAACACCGTCACCAGGCGCCGGAACGCCGCCGCGAACTCCGCGGGCGTGCCGTGGGCCGTGCCCGCCATGTCCGGCTCATGGTTGAAGATGAGGAACAGCGGCTTGCCCGTGCCCTTGAGCGCCAGCGCGTGCGCCTGGAGCTGCGCGTCCTGGGCGCCGCTGGCGATGCTCGCCCATGACACGCCGCTGCCGTCCTGACGCTTCGCCGTGATGGACAGCAGCGGGATGCGGCCGCGCTCCAGGTCCGCCAGCAGGAACTTGTTCGGCTGCGCTTCGTCCCACACCGCGTAGATGCGGTGGACGTCCATCTTCCGCTCCGCCAACAGCTCCAGCGCGTCCAGTGCCGCCGCGTGGTCCTCCGTGCCGCGCTTGCCCGCGAACGCACCGAAGAGGACGCCCGACACGGGCTCGAACGTGACCGCCGATTCTGCCTCCGCCAGCCGGGACTCCCGTGGACGGACTCCAGGTCCAGCCGTCGTATCCTGTCGTCGCCCAAGGCGACGTCGAACGGGATGACGGGCAGGCCCGCCTCGCGCGGCTCCGCTGGCATCGGCAGCCGGTCGTGCCAGTGCTCGAACGCGGAAACCGGGGACAGTCCTGGAGCCTCCGGAAGCAGGCGACCCCGTGACGTGCCGGTTGACGCGCGACCCCGGCGCCCCTCTTATCTCCCCTCCCCTTGAGCAGGAGTTCCCGTTGGCAGGCGTCCCGGTTGAATTGACCCCGGAGGATTACGAGTCGGTCACGCAGCGGCCCGGCATGTGTGTCGTGGATTTCTGGGCCCCGTGGTGCGAACCCTGCCACGCCTTCGCCCCCATCTTCACGGAGGCAGCCTCCCGGTTCCCGGACATCACCTTCGCCCGGCTCGACGCGGAGGCCCACGAGGCGGTGGCCGAGCCGCTGGGCATCGACGCCTATCCCACGCTCGTCGCGCTCAAGGACGGCCTGGAGGTCCACCGCGTCGCCGAGGCGCTGTCCGCCGAAGCGCTGGACCGGCTGCTCGGCGCGCTGCGGACCGTGGACGTCGCCGAGGAGAAGCGCCGCATCGCGAACCGAGAGCGGACCGAGGCGGGCCAGCCTCCCTCCGGCGTTCCCGAGGACGCCACCTGGGACGACGGCGACAAGGAGTGGTCCTTCGGACCGAAGGACGCCAAGGGCCGGCCGCACGGCACGTGGCGGTACTGGCGCGCGGACGGCACCCTCTGCAACGAATGCATCATGAAGCAGGGCGCGCCGCACGGCCCCTTCAAGCGCTTCCACGAGGACGGCGCGGTGTCCCAGGAGGGCGCCTTCGAACAGGGCCAGCTCCACGGCCCGCGAACCTGGACGGCCTCCGACCACTTCACCACCGAGCGCATGCACGAAGGCGGCGTGAACGAGCGCGTGCGCAAGACGGTGATGCACTACGAGCACGGCACCGTGCGGCAGGTGCTGCACTACGACGGCAAGGGCCAGCGCGTGGTGCCCTCCACCGGCGAGCCCTACCCCACCCGCCCCGCCCACCTGCCCGAGGACGCGGAGCTGCGCGAGGACCTGAACCAGTGGGCCAAGGTGACGCTCAACGCGGACGCCGAGCGCCACGGGCTCACCCGCTTCTGGGACCCGCAGGGCCAGCTCCTCTGGGAGGCCGAGTACGAGAACGGGCATCGCCACGGGCGCTACGGGTCGCGCGCGGAGAACACGTACGCGGACTTCCGCGTCCACTTCGAGGAGGGCCGGGCGGAGGGTGACCTCGCGTGTGGCGAGTGGTCCCTGCTGGACGCGCAGCGGGCAGTGGTGCTCAAGCGCGACCTGGGCCGGGCGATGGATGAGCGGACGCTGGCGCGCTCGCCGGTGTTCTCCAACCTGCCCCGGAGCGCGGAGGGCTGGCGCGAGCTGGCGAAGGAGGCTCGCGCGGACCGGCGCTACCGCGAGGCCCTGCTGGCCACGGCGCGCGCGTGCGCCACGTCGCTGGATGTCCAGCCGTTGAAGGCGGGCCTGGAGGAGCTGACGCTGCCGCGCACGAAGGACTCGGCGAGCGAGGTCGCGAACGACGTGGTGGGAGAAGCGGGCCAGGCGTGGGCCCCGATGGCGGACGCGCTCATGCGCGGCGGAGAGGCCGCCACACTGCTGCGGGCCTACGCCGTGCTGCTGGACCAGACGGAGCGGCCGCGCGCGGCGCTGGACTTCCTGCACGCGGCGATGCTGCTCGCGCCGGAGCGCAAGGCGTACCTGTTCACGCGCGGCCTCATCCTGCTGAACCTGGGGGTGGCGGATCAGGTGCACAAGGACGCGGAAGGGCTCGCGGCGGTGGAGCCGGACACGGCCAGGTTCCTGGCCACGTACGCGCGGGCGTTGTTCCCCCGGTTCGACTTCTGGGCGGGCCAGGAGGCTCCGCGCTGCGCCTACGACGGTCTGCCGGAGAAGCCCGAGCAGTCCCTGGAGGCAATCCAGCAACTGGTGCGCAAGTACGCCACGCGGCTCCAGGCGATGCGCGGCGCGCTGCTCCGGCGGTTCAAGCCCGGGGCCTCGGTGTCCTGGCTTCCTCTGGACCTGTCAGGCCTGCTGGGCGATGGGCCGGTGGAGCTGAAGCAGGACGACATGGAGTTGGAGGACGAGCAGGTGGAGATCGACGAGACGCTCGACCTGGAGATGGGGTTGGCGGACCTGACGCTGATGCTGCGCGGGGACTGGAGCGCGCTGTCCTGGCTGTTGTGGTCATGCGGCGAGACGACGTTCCGGATGCCCACGCGCATCGCGCCGCCGGCGGATTACGGGCAGGCGGCGGGCCAGGCTTCACAGCGGCTGTGGCAGAGCCGGGACCGCAAGTTCCGGGGGAATGCCAGCACGACGAAGCCCGGCCAGGGCTTCCTGTTCGAGGGCGTGGCGCTGGGCGACCTGCATCCGAACCTGGTGTCCATCGCGGAGCGGCAGTACGCGGAGACGCAAGCGATGTTCTATTGGCTCAATGACCCGGACCACGTCTCTCCGTGGCAGAGCAATCTGAGGGGGAGCTAGTCATGAATCGGATTCGTGAAACCATCGAGGTCGCGGAGCCCCTGTGGCGGGCGCTGGAGCAGATGAGCCACGACCTGGGTGTGGACCGGAATGCCCTGGTGGCCCAGGCGCTGTTCCTGCTCGCGAAGCAGAACGGGTACGTGGCGCCGACCCCCGTGGCGCTCGGCACGGCGGTCCCGGCAGAGCCCGTGCGAGCACCGGCCATGGAGGTTCGGGCCCCAGTCGCGCGCCCCCCGGAGCCCGCGGTGCGCCCGGTGGAGGTTCCTGTCGCCGCCGCACCGGGGAAGGCGCCTGAGCCCGCGCTGACCGCGGCCGAACCCGCGAAGGCCACGACGCCGGCGGAAGATGCCGCCTACGCGCGGTCCCGCATGCAAGAGGTCCTCGCGTCCGTGGATGCGGTCGTGCAGCCCCGCGATGTGCCGGTCGCGTCCGATGACGACGAGGAGCCGGACGAAGAGGAAGCGTCAGGCGCCGACGATGGCTCGGACGAGGACGAAGCTTCCGGCGACGAAGCGGCCGATGCGTCTTCGGACGAAGACGAAGCAGCGGATGACGCGGACGAAGCGTCCGATGACGAGGAGTCCGACGAAGCAGCCGACGAGGCCTCGGACGACGAGGAGTCCGACGAAGCCGCAGCCTCCGATGACGAGGAGTCCGATGAAGCAGCCGATGAGGCATCGGACGACGAGCAAGCAGCCGAAGCCGCCTCCGCGGACGAGGAGGACTCGAAGGCCGCCGAGGAGGAAGACGACGGCTCCGCGGCCGACATCGAAGCGGCCATCGGGTCCGAAGAACTCCCAGGCGCCGACGACGTCGACGACTCGGGACCCGAGGAGGCCAAGACGGGCGAGGAGGCCATTGGCTCCGACGAAGCAGACGAGCAGTCCGACACCTCCGATGAGCCCGATGCGCGAGCCGCCGCGTCCGACGCACAGGACGAGGACGATGCGCGGGCCTCCGACTCCGGCGAAGCCGACGCCCAGGACTCGGGCTCCGACGAAGCCGAGGAGCCGGACCTGCCTTTCGTGGCAGCGCCGCCCATGAAGGCCCCTCCCCCGCGGAAGCAGGGCCGGGTGCTCCGCCCGTCCGCTCCCGAGGACGAAGCGCCCCCGGACTCCAACAAGGGCCGGAAGCCGGCCCCGGCGGCCAGGGCCCCCGCGCGCAAGGACCTCTTCGTGCGCCTGAGCCCGGACGGTCCCGCCACGCGGGTGGACGTGGAGCGCTTCACGCTGGGGCGTGGCCCGCAGTGCAGCCTCGTCGTGAAGTCCGGCAGGGTCTCCCGCGAGCACGCCATCGTCGTGCGCGAGGGCAACGACTACTTCATCGAGGACCTGGGCTCATCCAACGGGACCTGGATCAACCACCAGCGCATCAAGCGCCAGAAGATCGCGGACGGGGACACCTTCAACCTGGGGACCGAAGCCGTGTACTTCTCCATGGCGCCGAGCGACGACTGACGCGCTCAGGCCTTCCGCGGTGGATCGCGGATGCCCAGGGCGGAGATGACTCCGCCCATCACGAGCAGGACGGCGGTGACGAGCATCGCCCGGTGGAAGCCCGCGACGTCCAGTCGCGGGCCCACGATGAGCCCCGTGAACGCGATGGCGATGAGCCCCGCGACCCGGGAGATGGCGTTGTTGATGGCCGAGCCGATGCCCGCCTGCTCCTTGTGGATGGACCCGAGCACCGCCGCCGTCAACGGCGCCACCGTCGTCGTCAGCCCCAACCCGAACACCAGCACGCCCGGCAGCATCTGCGTCCAGAAGTCCAGCGGCGTCCCGACGCGCAGCATGAGCAGGAATCCCACGCCCGCGACACACGGCCCCACCGCCATGAACCGGCGCGACCCGAACCGGCCCGCGAGCCCTCCGAACGTGGACGACAGCAACAGCATGATGAGCGTCGTCGGCATCAGCGCCAGACCCGCGGCCGTCGCGCGGAACCCTCCCACCTCCTGGAGGAACAGCGTGATGACGAACATGCCCAGCGACAGGGCCCCATAGATGGACGTCGTGGCCAGGTTGCCCACCCAGAAGTTCCGCTCCCGGAACAACCCCAGGGGCATCATCGGGTGCGGTGAGCGCTTCTCCTGCACCAGGAACGCGATGAACGCCGGCACGCCCACGCCCAGCGACACCAGCACCGTGGGATGCGTCCAGCCCACCTTCTCCTGCTCAATCAGCGCGTAGACCGGACCGCCCAATCCCAGACACGCCAGCACCGCCCCCAGAATGTCGATGCGCGCGCCTTCCGGGCGGACGGGCTCCTCCATGCGCGCGAGCAGCGCCAGCGTCAACGCGATGGGCAGCACGTTGATGCCGAAGATCCACCGCCAGCCCACCGTGTCCACCAGCAGTCCGCCGACCAGTGGCCCCGCGATGAACGCGCTGCCCGTCCAGCCGGTCCACGCGCCAATGGCCTTCGCCTGCTCGGGGCCGGAGAAGAAGGACAGGATGAGCGCCAGCGAGCCCGGCACCAGCAGCGCGCCCGTGGCCCCCTGGAGCCCTCGGGCGACGATGAGCACCGCGCCCGTCGGAGCCAGCGCGCACAGGAGCGACGTGGCCCCGAAGCCCAGCAACCCCAGCCGCAGGATGCGCTTGCGTCCGAACGCGTCCGACAGCGAGCCCGCGACCAGCATCAACGAACCCAGCGTGATGAGGTAGGCATCCACCACCCACTGCTGGAGGGTGAGGCCTCCACCCAGGTCCCGCACCATCGCCGGCAGCGCGACATTGATGATCGCCGCGTCCAGGAACGTGACGAGCGAGGCGAGCACGGCGATTCCCAGGACCAGCCGCTGTGGAGAGGTCAAGGCATCCGCCGGGTCCCCCCAAGGTGTGCCCCCGCGCGCCCGGGGAGGGCAGGACGCTCAAGGCCTTGTAGCGAGCCTCCTGCCGCGCTGTCTGCCCCGGGCGCCACGGACTTCAAGCTCATCAACACTGCCGCCCCTGGCATCCAACGTAAGGACCTGCTCGGCCGCGTCCAGGGGTCTGGCCACGGACAGGGACCGCCGCCCCATCCTCGCGGGTGCCCCCACGCACGCCTCCGCTTCCACGGTGGCGGAGGACTCCTCCCACCCCGTGTCCCCGCAAGCCGGCAGGAACAGCCAGGCCAGGGCCGACAGGACCCGGCGGGTGGAACGGCGGTGGCGGAACATGTCGGACCATCCCGGCGGCAGGGGCGCGATGCGCGGCTGCTGCCTGGAACCCGGACTCCTTCCAGAAGTTGCGCACACCCACCGCACGGCCTGGAAACCCACGACAGGCCCCCCGCGCGCTCCCACCCCAGGTCGCCTTGACTTCTAAATTACGGAGGTAATATTACGGTCAAAATCAAAGGAGCCGCACATGACCGCCAGCTACATCATCGACGCCGTCCGGACCCCGCGTGGGCGCGGGAAGATGGGCAAGGGAGCCCTGACGGGGCTGCACCCGCAGGAGCTGCTCGCGCAGACGCTCAACGCGCTCCAGCGGCGCGGCGGCTGGGATGCTCGCGAGGTGGGTGACGTCATCGCGGGGTGCGTGTCGCAGGTGAACGAGCAGGGCGCGAACATCGCGCGCAACGCGGTGCTGGCGGCGGGGTGGCCGCAGGACGTGTCCGCGGTATCGCTCAACCGCTTCTGCGGCTCCGGGCTCCAGGCGGTGAACTTCGGCGCGATGGGCGTGGCCTCCGGCGCCATGGACTTCGTGGTGACGGGCGGCGTGGAGAGCATGTCGCACCTGTCGCTGGGCGCGGACGGCGGCGGCCAGGACGGCGGCAACGTGCGGCTGCGCGAGCGCGTCTACCAGGTGCCCCAGGGCATCAGCGCGGACCTCATCGCGACGCTGGAGGGCATCACCCGCGAGGACGTGGACGCGTGGGCCCTGCGCTCGCAGCGCCAGGCGGCCCGTGCCATCGAGGAGAACCGCTTCGCGAAGTCGCTCTTCGCGGTGAAGGACCCGGCCACCGGCGCCGTGCTGCTGGAGCGTGACGAGTACCCGCGCCCGGACACCACCGCGCAGGGACTGGCCGCGCTCAAGGCCGCGTTCGTCTCCATGGGTGAAACCGCCGTGGACCCCAACGGCGAGACGCTGGACGGCATCGCGCTGGCCGCCTACCCGCAGGCGAAGCGCATCCAGCACGTGCACACCGCGGGCAACTCCAGCGGCATCGTGGACGGGGCCGCCGTGGTGGCGCTGGCGTCGGAGCGCTACGTGCAGGAGAAGGGGCTCAAGCCCCGCGCCCGCATCCGCGCCATGGCGACGCTGGGCACCGAGCCGCTCCTCATGCTCACCGCCCCCGCGCCCGTGAGCGAGAAGGCCCTGCGCATGGCCGGCATGAAGGCCCGCGACATCGACCTGTGGGAGATCAACGAGGCCTTCGCCGCCGTGGTCCTCCAGACGACGCGCGCGCTGGGCATCGACCCGGAGCGGGTGAACGTCAACGGAGGATCCATCGCGCTGGGCCACCCGCTGGGCGCCACCGGCGCGATGCTCCTGGGCACCGCCCTGGACGAACTGGAGCGCACCGGCAAGCAGACGGCGCTCATCACCATGTGCATCGGCGGCGGCCAGGGCATCGCCACCATCATCGAGCGCGTGTAGCGCTTCAGCGCTCGCGCCAGGCGCGCACCATCGCGTTGAGGCGCTCGCGGACATCCGCGATGCGCCCAACGGCGCCCTTGCGTCTCAAGGGCCCACGAAGGACACCAGCGCGTCGCGGATGGCGTCGAACGGAGCGATGTCGCGGCGGGCGCGGCAGAGGATCAACGCGCCCTCCACCGAGGCCAGGATGAGGGCCGCCGCGCTGGCCGCCTTCGCCTTGGGCAGGCCCGCCGTGACGAGCCGCACTTCCAGCTCACGCTCCCACGCGATGAACACCGCCGCCGCGCGGGCGCCCAGCTCCGGATGCGCGAGCCGCTCGTTCGCCACCGCCGCGATGGCGCAGCCGGCCTGACACTCCGTCTTCACCAGCACCTTGCGCCACGCCTCGAAGAAGCGCTGCACCACCTGCGCCGGGGTCGCGCCCTCCCCTTCGCGCAGCGCCATGAGCACGCGCTCGCCCACCAGCGCGATGGCCTCCGCCGTGAGCGCGTCCTTCCCGTCCGGGAAGTGGTGGTAGATGGAGCCGCGGGGCGCGCCGCTGCGCTCGATGACCTCCGAGAACGACGTGCCCGCCAGGCCCCGCTCGCTGAGGAGCGCGGCGGCCGCGTACACCATCCGCTCCCGCGGAGTCCTTTCGGACGCGGCCGGAGCCGCGTCCTCCTTCTTCTTCGTTCGCCGGACCATCACACCCCATTGACTATGACGACCGTCTTAATTAGTTCTGGGGCGCGACTATGACAACCGTCATAGAGAACGAGGAACCCCGCCCATGCCGATGATCGACATCACCGCTTCCGAAGGACTCTTCTCCCCTGCGAACGAGGCCGCGCTGCTGAAGCGGACGACGGACTGCCTCCTCCAGTGGGAGAAGGTGTCGGGCATCCCCTACGCGGTCGCGAACACCGGTGCGTTCCTGAACCTGCTGCCGCAGAGGCGAACCACGGCCGGCGGCAAGGGTGCGGGTGTGGTCCGCATCCAGGTGCTCACGCCCGCGAAGTCGCTGAGCCAGGAGCAGCGCTCGGGCATCGCCGCGGGCATCACCGACATCGTGGGCGAGCTGGCCACGGACGCGGACATCCGCGAGCGGACCTGGGTGCTGTTCCACGAAGCCGTGGACGGCGGCTGGGGCATCGCGGGGAAGGCGTTCACCAACGCGGACCTCGTGGACGCGGTCCGCGCGAGCGCCATCGCCTCCCGTCGCTGAAGGCCCGGAAGGTCCACCGCTGAAGGCGCCTCGGCGGTGTCCTCCCGGGGCCGTGACGCTCAGGGGGTGGGCGTGACCTGGTAGGGCACCACGCGGTAGCCGGCATTGCCGGTGCCCAGCTGCCCTTCGCCGTTATCGCCCCAGCCCCAGACCGCGCCGGTGGAACGGCGCGCGAACGAGTGGTAGCCGCCCGCGGCGACGGCCGTCGCGCCGATGATGTTCGGGACCTGCGCGGGAGCAAGCTGATCATCGGTGAAGCCGTCACCCAGCTGGCCGTTGCCGTTGTATCCCCACGCCCACACCGTGCCATCCGACTGGAGCGCCAGCGTGTGCGAGCCTCCCGCGGCGATCGCCGTGCCGCCCGTGAGGCCCAGGGCCTGCACCGGCGTGCGCCCGATGTAGCCACTGCCGTCTCCCAGCTGGCCCCGGTAGTTGTCGCCCCAGGCCCACACCGTGCCGTCCGACTTGAGCGCCACCCCGTGGGAGTCACCGGCGGCCACGGACACGACGCCCCCGAGTCCGGGCACCAGGCCCGGCGTGGGCCGCGGCGGCCCGTACGTGTCCGACCC
This sequence comes from Corallococcus carmarthensis, assembly GCF_003611695.1. Lineage (GTDB taxonomy): Bacteria > Myxococcota > Myxococcia > Myxococcales > Myxococcaceae > Corallococcus > Corallococcus carmarthensis. Next base: position 13,825 of record NZ_RAWE01000023.1, read on the forward strand.
GTCGCCCAGCTGTCCCGAGCCGTTGCTGCCCCACGCCCACAGGGTGCCGTCCGTCTTGAGCGCCACCGCGAACAAGTTCCCTGCCGCCACCGACTGCACGCCCGCGAGGCCGGGAACAGCCTGGGGCGTCGCGCGGCTCGTGGTGGTGCTGTCCCCCAGCGTCCCCGAGCTGTTGCTTCCCCATGCCCACACGGTGCCGTCCGTCTTGACCGCCAGCACGAAGCCCTCGCCCGCGGCCAGCGCGGTGACGTCCGTCAACCCCGGCACCTGCGCGGGCGAAGCGCGGGACACCGTCGTGCCGTCGCCCAGCTGTCCGCTCGCGTTGCCACCCCAGGCCCACACCGTGCCGTCCGTCTTCAACGCCAGCGCATACGAGTCCCGCGCGAGGACGGCCGCCACGGACGCGAGCCCCGGCACCTGCGCCGGAGCCCAGTGGTCCTGCGTCGTGCCGTCGCCCAGCTGGCCCTGCTCGTTCCGGCCCCAGGCCCACACCGTCCCGTCCAGCTTCAGGCCCACGGAGAAGTATTCGCCGCCCGCCACGGCCTTCGCGCCGGTGAAGAGCGAGGCCGTCCGGCTCAGGTACTGCCGCGGGAAGCCGTCCCCCAGCTGCCCCGTGAGGTTGCCGCCCCACGCCCACAGCGAGCCATTGCTCTTCACCGCGAGGGCATGCTCCTGGCCGCTGGACAGCGACACGGCGCCGGAGAGCGCCAGCACCGGCGCCGGCGTCATGTGCGTCGCGGTGGTGCCATCGCCCAGCTGGCCATTGCTGTTGCCGCCCCAGCTCCAGACCGTGCCATCCGCCGTGGCCACCAGGTTCGCGCCATCGCCCGTCCCCAGCGCGACGGCGTGGGTGAAGCCGGGCAACTGCACGGCGGTCAGGCGGTTGGTGGTGGTGCCATCCCCCAGCTCCCCACCGAAGTTCAGTCCCCACGCCCAGACCGTGCCGTCCGACTTGAGCGCGAACGAGGTGACACTGCGCGCCGTCAGCGCCACCACGCCGGTGAGGCCCGACGCCTGCACCGGCGTCAACCGCTCGTAGTAGTTCGTGCCGTCGCCCAGCTGGCCCCCGCTGTTGCCGCCCCAACCCCAGACGGTGCCGTCCGTCTTGAAGGCCAGCGAGTGGCTGAAACCCGCGGACAGTCCCGCCACGCCCGTCAGGCCCACAACCTGCACCGGCTTGAGCTTGCGCACGCGGGTGCCATCCCCCAGCTTCCCGGAATCGTTGTCACCCCAGGCCCACACCGTTCCGTCTGTCTTCAACGCCAGCGAATACCGGTAGCCCGCGGCCACCGCCGTCACGCCCGTGAGCCCCGTCACCTTCACCGGCTTGAGCCGGGTGGTGGTGGTGTTGTCACCCAGCTGTCCCAGGTCGTTGAGCCCCCAGGCCCACACCGTGCCGTCCGCCTTCACGGCGACCGAGTGCTCATTGCCCGCGGCGATGTCCACCACCGCGCCGGTGAGCCCCGTCACCTTCACCGGCACCAGGCGGTCCGTGGTGGTGTTGTTGCCCAGCTGGCCATACTTGTTGCGCCCCCAGGCCCACACCGTGCCGTCCGCCTGGAGCCCCAGCGAGTGGAGCCGCCCGGCCCGCACCACCGTCCACGTGGGCGCCGTCGCCGCGGCCCGTACCACGCCCGGGTCCGAGGCCTCCTCCGAGGGAGCCACCGGCCCGGCGCAGCCCGAAAGCCAACCCAGACACAACACCAGTCCCAGGATGAAACGGTTCCGACCGCCGCCGCGCACCACCGACATGTCATTCCCCCCTGCAAGGAATTGGACTCAGACAGGCTCGCCATAACAGGAAAGCCTGTCCGAATCCAAACCAGGGGCGCCCAATGCCTTACGGCAGGTACTTCCACGCCGCCGTCACCGCCGGCTGGAAGCAGTGCACGTGGGCCTTGGTGGCGGCGGGAATCTCCTGCACGACGCCGGCCCCATAACCCTTCGTGCGGCACCACTGGCTCACCTCCAGGCGCGAACCCGGGGCGGTGTAGTCCCCCAGGTTGGACACCGGCCCCAGCACGGACTTCTCCACGTCCGTCTGGAGCCCGGAGTTGAAGCAGCCCACCCACGGCCGGGACGTCACCTCGAACACCTGCCCCGTCGTCCAGCCCTGCTTGTTGCAGAAGCGGTGCGCCGCGGCGGCGCAGTGGGTGCTCGTCACGCCCCGCTCGTCGGTGCAGCCCGCGTGGATGCGCGCCAGCTCCTCGAACGTCACGGCCACGCTTTCGTGCTGGATGGGCGCGCAGGCCACCGTCAGGTCCGTGGACGTGGACGACACCGGCACGCCCGCCAGCGAGATGGGCGGACGGTTGCTGACGAGCTGCTGGATGGTGTCCCAGGTGTTGGTGGTGTTCGCCAGCGCGTCGCCCGCGCCCCGCTGCGCGCACGCCCGGTGCATCGCGGACAGGCACGCGCCCGAGTTCAGCGCCTGGGTGCCATTGCACGCGGGCGCCTGGGCGCTCATCACGAACTGGCCCGCGGAGGGCGAGTGCTGGATGGCCTCCTCGCGGCAGTTGGCGCCGTGCGCCGTCAGGCAGATGCTCCGGTTGGAGCGCGCGTGCGTGAAGATGCGCACCTCGTCGATGGCGCCCCGGAAAGAGCCCTCGCCGTTCACCGGGCAGCGCTGCGTGTCCAGGTTCGCGCCCGCGCCGATGTAGAGCGTCCCCGTGCCCAGCCGGGCCGTCCCCGGCGCCACGGGCAGCGTGCGGTTCGTGGGCACGCCGTTGAGGTATTCATTGAAGACGCCGGTGGTGCCGTCCCACGTATAGGCCACGTGGCTCCACTGCCCCACGGGCAGCACCGGGCTGCCTCCCAGCCGCACGCGCTGGCCGTTGATGACCAGGGAGAACTGCAGCTGGTTGCTGGCCTCATGGATGATGTCCAGCCCACCCGCCTTCTGCAGGACGTAGCGATAGGGATTGCCGGTGGTGCAGCCCTGCTGGATGTCCGCGTCCGGCCGCACGGCGAACTCCACCGACAGGCCGCGCACGAACGCGCCCACGCCGGGCACCGTGCCAGCGGGGTCCACCAGGTTGACCGCGAGCGCGCCGCCGCCGGGCACCACCAGCGCCTTGCCCTTGCCGTGCGGCTGCCACAGCGAGTCCGGCGTGGAGCGCGTCACGGCGTTGCCCGGGGAGATGGAGGCGCTCCCCACCAGCGTGCCGGTGAAGAAGTGGCCGGACAGGTCCGGCGTGCGCGTCAGGTCGTACGCGCCCGCGCGCGTGACGAGCTCGTTCATGGGCAGGAAGAGCAGGTGGAAGGGGTCCATCAACTCGCCCAGGTCCACTTCGTTGTAGTCACCCGTGTTGCTGCCGAAGAGGGCCAGCACGTCGTGCGTCTTGGTGACGGGCAGGTAGTGCGCGGCGTTGCTCTGGCCGGGCGGGAAGCTCTGCGACGGCAGGCGCTCCTGCTCGAAGTTCCACATGGGCCCTGAATAGAAGAGGTGCGCGATGTCCATGCGGTCCGTGTTGAGCGCTCCGTCGATGTGGTACGCGGTCCAGTTCGTGTCCGCGCCCACCAGGCTCACCGCCTCGCGCCTCGCGCCGTCCGTGTACGTGACGGCGATGTAGACGAGGTTGCGGCCCTCGTGGTCCACCCACGCGTACGCGCCGCGCACCAGCGCGCCGGATGCCGTATCGCCGAAGTCCTCGCCCGTCGCCGCCTTCAGCCGCTTCCACGCGAGCGGGTAGCGCTTCACGCCCGCGTCCGGGTCGTTGAACATCATCGACAGTGGACGCGGGTTGCTCCAGCCCGTGGCCGCGCACGGCGTGGGGTTGTACGCGTACATGATGCGGTCGATGTCGCCGTTGTTCGCGGGCGCGCCCTGGTAGATGAGCAGCCGGCCGTCGGACGTCATCGTCGGCTCGATGCCGCGAATCGTGGCGCCGGTGACGGTGAACAGCGTCTCCAGCGGGCCCGTGGTGAAGGACGCAATCTCCGCCGCGGTCGTGAACGGCTGGGACACCCGCAGGTCCGTCGTGCGCCGCCGGAAGATGTTGTCTCCCTTGAACATCTGCGAGTCGAAGAGGTACGGCTGGTACACCGCGACGCCGCTCGACAGCGCGTAGGGCTGTGCGGGGTTCGTGAAACAGAACGCCAGCGCGTTCTCCCCGTTGTGCACGTCCACCGTCTTCCCCGCGGAGAAGGCCGCCGCGAACGACGGCTTGCCGGACGCGTCGTACGTCACCGCCTCCGGACGGAACACCCGGGCAATCCACGTCGTGGTGGTCGTCGCCTGGTCCTCGCGGATGTTGCCCACGAAGATGCGCCCGTCCACCGTCGACGAGTGCCCGTTCGCCCCGAAGGGCGTCGGGATGCGCGTGTTCACCAGCGACGGCCGGCCCTCCGCGAGCGCCGCCCCGGGCATTCCCACGAGCGCCACTCCCAGCATGGCCCTTAGTGTCCAGCTAAGTTTGTTTTGCATGGAAATAAGGATAAGCCAATTTCCATGCCCGACTCAAAACCGGCCCGGGAGGTCCTCAGCCGGGAGGCAGGGTGTCGGCCAGGAAGTGCTGGACCTCCTCGAGGACGGCCGCGTCCACGCCGTGCGCGAGCGCCGGGAACAGCTTCAGGCGGACGTGGGCGCCGCGCGCTTCGAGCTCTTTCGCGGCCTCCTCGGAGAACCTCGAGGCGATGACGGGGTCCCGCGTGCCGTGCACCAGCAGCACGGGCACGGAGGTCGACCCCGGGACCGCGGGCGCGTCCTCCGCGAGCCTCCCGGACAGGGACACCACGGCCAGCGGTGAAGGCTGACGGTGGAGCGCGAGCCATTGGGCCAGGATGGCGCCCTGGGAGAACCCCAGCAGCACCACCCGCTCCGGCCCCAGGCCCCGCTGGGCGAGCGCGCCATCCAGCCAGGCGGACACCTCCGTGCCCGCCTGCCGCACGCGCGCGGGGCGGTTCTGTTCGGTGATGCCCTGGAGACTGAACCACTGCCGTCCCTGGGTCGCGCCGTCGAAGGGGTGCAGGCCCTCCAGCACGGCGAACTCCGCGTCCGGCACGGCCGGAGCCAGCGCCCGGGCAATGGGCAGGAACGAGTCCGCGCTCGCCCCCACGCCGTGCAGCAGCACCACCAGCAGCTTCGTCTGGCCGGAGGCGGGCGGGAGCGTGAGCACGCGCGCGGCAGGCTTGGGGGCATCCGTCATGGCGGGAGTCTCCGGAGGGGAAGCAGGCGTGCGGCTACAGCCCGCGCAGAGGGCGACCCCCAACGCCGCGACGGCGGTGGCGCGCATCAGCGGGGCGCCTGGGTCTTGGGCTCGCCACCGGCGCCCCAGTTCTCTGGCGGCAGCTCGCGCAGCAGGACGCGGATGCTGGCGCGGGGGACACCAAGCACGCGCTCGGCCGCGTCCGTCAGTTCGCGGATGAGCACCGCCTTGAGCGCTGGAGGCCGGCCGTCGATGAGGGTGACGTCGATGATGGGCAAGACCGGACCTCCAGCAAGGCGGGCTCTGGAAGCCCTGTAGCGGTTGTTGCATGGTTGCGACAAGGACACCCATGGCAATTGACCGTTCCACGAAAGCAACAATGGACCTGAACCTCCTCCACCTCTTCGTGGCCGTCGCGGAGACGGGCAGCTTCACGCAAGCCGCCCAGCGCGTGGGGCTGCCCAAGTCGTCCGTCAGCCGGGGCCTGGTGCGGCTGGAGGACTCGCTGGGGACGCAACTGCTCCACCGCACCACCCGGCGCGTGTCGCTGAGCACGGCCGGGCTCGCGCTGTACGAGCGCACGGCGTCGCTGCTCGCGTCGCTGAGCACCGCGGTGGGGACACTGCCGGAGCGCACGGAGGAGCCGTCCGGGGAGCTGCGCCTCACCGCGCCGCACGACCTGGGGGTCACCCTGCTGCCGGAGGTCATCGCCCGCTTCGTCGCGCGCTACCCCCAGGTCCGCATCGATTGCCGGCTGACGAACCGGAGCGTGGACATGGTGGCGGAGGGGTTCGACATCGCGCTGCGCGCCTCCGGGGGGAGGCTCGCGGATTCGTCGCTGCGGATGCGGCGGCTGGGGACCCTCGACGTGCAGCTCTTCGCCTCGCCGTCCTACCTGGCCCGCCGGGGCGTGCCGCGCACGACGGAGGACCTGGCCCCCCATGACTTCGTCGCGTACCGGGGCCTCAAGCACCTGGCGGAGTTGGGCCTGACGGAGAAGCGGGCGCACGTGCTCGCCGACGACATGCTGTTCCTGCGCGAGGCCGCGAAGGCGGGCGCCGGCATCGCGCTGCTCCCCTCCTTCCTCGCCCTGGCGGACGTGACGTCCGGACAGCTGGTCCGGGTGCTGCCGCGCTACACGATGTCCACCACCTCCCTGACCATGCTCCACCCCCGGGCCCAGCATGTGCCCCGGAAGGTGTCCGCCTTCCGCGACTTCCTCATCGACTTCCTCCAGGCGCGCCCGCTCTCCCCGAACCCCGGCACGGGCTGAACCCGGCGCGCGCCGCCGGCATCGCAGAGGGGCCTTGCGCCCTGACACACCCAGAATCCAGTCCTTGCGCTTTACCAGTTTTTCCGACAAGTCAGCTTGAACACTTCCCGATCCCTCCCTGGGGCCGGGCAGACCTTCGAGGATGACGATGGCATCGGGAACCGGGAAGACGGTGGACGCGCGGGGGCTGTGGGCGCTGGCGGCGGTGCTGGGGCTGACGGCGTGTGGCGGGGCGCCGGCGTCCCAGGCGGACGCGGCGCTGACGACGCCGGTGGTGGCGGAGCGGGAGCAGTCCGCCACGGCGGCGCCGCTGGGCCAGACGGTGTGGCTGAAGGCGTGCGCGACGCAGAAGTACGTGTCGGCGGACAAGAACCTGGGCGCCACCGCGCCGCTGGTGGCCAACCGCGACAGCACGGCCGGGTGGGAGCAGTTCCAGGTGGGCGACGCGGGCAATGACTTCATCTCACTGCGCGTGGTGGAGACGGGCCTGTACGTGTCCGCGGATCCGAACGCGAGCGGACAGGTGACGGGCTTCCGCACGGCGGTGGGCGACTGGGAGCGCTTCACCTGGGTGCCCTTCCCCGACGGCACCGTGGGCCTCAAGGCGAAGAGCACGAACCAGTACGTGTCCGCGGACACGAACCTGGGCGCCAGCGCGCCGCTGTACGCCAACCGCGCCACGGCCGGCTGCTGGGAGTCCTTCTCCTTCGGCATCGTGGGCGGGGGGACGGACCGCTGGGTGCAGGTGTGGAGCGACGAGTTCGACGGCACCAGCGTCAACACGGCCAACTGGGCGCCCAACACGTCCGTGCACGTGAACAGCGAGCAGCAGCAGTACACGACGTCCGGAGACAACATCTCCGTGAGCAACGGCACGCTGAAGCTCACCGCGCGCCTGCAGTGGAACAATGGCTACCCGTTCACCTCCGGCCGGCTGGAGAGCGCGGGCAAGAAGGAGTTCAGCCACGGCCGCATCGAGGCGCGCATCAAGATGCCGGTGGGCGCGGGCCTGTGGCCGGCGTTCTGGCTCCTGGGCAATGACATCAACTCCGTGGGCTGGCCCGCGTGCGGCGAGCTCGACATCATGGAGAACGTTGGCTACGGCGACTGGACGTCCGGCGCGCTGCACGGCCCGGGCTACTCCGGCAACACGCCCATCAACGGCCGCTTCTATCCGTCGTCCAGCGTGAGCAACTGGCACGTGTACCGCACGGAGTACTCGTCGGCGGACATCAAGTGGTACATCGACGGGGCGCTGGTGAAGACCACCACCCGCGCGGAGGTGCTGCGCTACGGCGCGTGGGCGTACGACAAGCCCATGTACATCATCCTCAACCTCGCGGTGGGCGGCGGCTATCCCTTCGGCGTGAACGGCGCCTCGACGCCGTACTACGGCGTGCCGCAGTCCACGGTGGACCTGGTGCGCAACGCGCCGCAGACGATGGAAGTGGACTGGGTGCGCGCCTACCAGTGGCGGTAGGCTTCAGGGCATGACGCTTCCGCCCCTCCTCCTGCTGGCTGACAGCGCTCCGCTGTTCTGGCGCGTGGAGGGGCGCCCCTTCCTGGACTACGTGCGCGTGCTCACCGGCGCGGAGCTGCGCGTGCCGCCCGTGAAGGCCGCGTACCTGGGCGCGTCCAACGGCGACGTGCCGGAGTTCTACGACATCTTCGTCGCGGCCATGGAGGGCATCGGCCTGACGCGGTGCCGGAGCATTCCGGCCGCGCCCTCCCGCGAGGACCTGGCGTGGCTGAAGGACGCCGACGTCATCCTCCTGGCGGGCGGAGATCCGCGCGTGGGCTGGGACGCGTTCCAGGCGCATGGCGTGGATGGCATCTTGCGCGAGCGGCACCAGGCCGGCGCCGTGCTGATGGGCGTGTCCGCCGGGGCCATGCACCTGGGCCTGGGCGCGTGGAGCGAGGACCTGCCCGGCGAGGGTGAGCCCTTCCCGACGCTGGGCCTGGTGCCCTACCTCATCGGCGTGCACGAGCCGGCCGAGTGGACGGGCCTCAAGCTCGCCGTCCGGCGCATGGGGCTGCCCACGCGCGGGCTGGGCATTCCGCAGGGCGGCGGAGTGCTGCTGCACGCGGACGGAAGCGTGGAGCCCGTGCGGCAGACGGTGGTGGACGTGACGGTGGACGTGGAGGGGCGGCTGCACGAATCGCTGCTGCTGCCTCCGGCCACGCCGTACCGGGGCGAGCCCCCCGAAGCGCCGGTGGACCGGCGGACGCTCCAGTAGATGACCCCTCTTCGAGGAACGGCGATGGCGACGAGAACGGCGGTGTGGGCGCTGGTGGCGGGGCTGACGGCGTGCGCGGGAGCACCGAAGCGCGCGGAAGGCGTGGCCCGCCAGGAGGACGGCTGGGTCCAGGTGTGGAGCGACGAGTTCAACGGCGCGGAGGTGGACCCGGGCAACTGGATCCTCAAGACCGACGTGCACGTGAACAACGAACAGCAGCAGTACACGACGTCGCCGGACAACGTGTCGGTGAGCGGCGGCACTCTGAAGCTCACGGCGCGGATGCAGACGGCCAACGGCTATCCGTTCACGTCGGGCCGGGTGGAGAGCGCGGGCAAGCGGGAGTTCAAGCACGGCCGCGTCGAGGCGCGCATCAAGCTGCCGGTGGGCGTGGGGCTCTGGCCGGCGTTCTGGATGCTGGGCAGCGACATCCACACGACGGGGTGGCCGGCGTGCGGGGAGCTCGACATCATGGAGAACGTTGGCTACGGCGACTGGGTGTCCGTCGCGTTGCATGGGCCGGGCTACAGCGGCAACACGCCCATCAACGGCCGCTTCCATCCGCGCACGCCGGTGAGCGAGTGGCATGAGTACGGCGTGGAGACGTCGCCGGAGGCCATCCACTGGTACATCGACGGCGAGCGCGTGAAGACGTCGACGCGCGAAGAGGTGGAGCGCCACGGCGCGTGGGCCTACGACAAGCCCCTGTTCATCATCTTCAACTTCGCGGTGGGCGGCGGCTATCCGGAGGGCGTGAACAAGGCGAAGGAGCCGTACTTCGGAGTGCCGCAGGCCACCGCGGACCTGCTGCGCCAGGGACCGCGGACGATGGAAGTGGACTGGGTGCGCATCTCCGAAAGGCGCTGACGCCTCCCTCCAACGGGGGATGGTTCGCACCGCGCCGGGGTTCCTAGGGTGTTCCTCATCCGGAGGAACAGTCCATGGCGGTCACGGTGGTGGTGGTGTCGGGGCCTATCGGCGCGGGGAAGACGACCCTCGCGCAGGGGCTCGCGCGGCGGTTCGGCGCGCTGCATCTCCACTCGAGGGACTTCCTGCGGAAGCATGGCGGTGAAGACTCCCGGCGGTCGCGTCAGGAGCTGACCGTCACGCTGGACCGGACGACGGGTGGGCGCTGGCTGGCGGAGGGAGTGCTCACGGCGCTTCACGGACAGGTGATGGCCAGAAACGCCAGCTGGTTCGTCGTGGATGCCGCGAGCAGCGCGGTGCAGTTGGACGGACTGCGAGCAAGCCCGGGGCTCCGTGTCGTGCACGTCCACCTGGAGACGCCCGAGCCAGAGCAGGCCCTGCGCGACGCGGAGCCCGGTACCTTCGAGGAGTCCTGGGCGCATCCTGCTGAACGTGCGGTCCATGCACTGGCCTCGCGGGCGGACCTCGTGGTGGACACGGCGCGGACGCCGCCCGACGCGGTGCTCGTGCGGGTGGCCAGCCGGCTTGGACTCTACGGACGGCCTGGCGAATGGCTCGTGGACCTCATCGTCGCGGGACCTCACGGCGAGGTGGACACACGCCCCCTCACGGCGCATCTCGCGCCCCACTACGACGTGCTGATCCAACTGCGCGGAACAGGCCCGGCTCCCTCGCGCGAGGAACTGGAGGACGCCTTCGCCCGGGGCCACCGCGTGCTCGTCGAGAGCGCCGGGACCACCGCGAGCGGCTGCCTCCAGGCGGCGGCCATCGCGCCGGGCCGGGTGCGGCGGACCGTCATGGTGTGCCGTTCGGAAGGCAGCACGTTCGACTGGGTGCGGCTGCGCGAAGCCGCCTCCCTCAACGCCCCCACGGACCTGGCGCTCGTGCTCGCGGGGGACCTGGCCGCGACCAACTGGGCCGCACGGCGCTTCGACCAGCTCACCGACGCGGCCCGCCATCACCTGGAGGAGCTTGAACGCGTCGCGGGTGCGTCCGTGTCGTTCCTCGCCCCCTCGCCCCAGGCCCGCCACCTCGTCGAGCGGCGGCCGTGGTGAGCCTGGCGGTGACGAATCCCTGAAACCCTTTCTGTTTCTCCGGGTTGGAGTGTCCGTACAGCACCCGTTCCCGGAGCCCGCGTGCCCCTGCCTCCCACATCCCCGAGCCGATGGCTGCTGCCCGGGCTGCTGCTGCTCGGGTTCTCGACCCCTGCCGTGGCCATGCCCACCGGCCCTGGCGCCTTCTGCGCCGAGTACCCCACCGCGCCCGCGTGCCAGGGCACCCAGCCCGCCTGCACCTACTGCCACGTGGCCCCGCCCCAGCGGAACGGCTTCGGCGCCGCGCTGGAGCCGCACCTCGCCCCCGGCAAGCCGCGCCCCCTCTCCGACGCGGACTTCGCCGCCGCCCTCCCCGCCGCGCTGCGCGCCATCGCCACCGCGGACACCGACGGCGACGGTGCCCCCAACCAGTTCGAGGTCGAGCAGGGCTCGCTCCCCGGCGACGCCACCAGCGTCCCGCCCAGCGGCGTCTGCGGCGGCGGAGAGAACCCCCAGTTCAAGGTCTGCCAGTACGACCCGCGCTTCGTGTACCGCCGCATGCTGAGCGACTTCTGCGGCACGTCCCCCACCTACGCCCAGGTGGCCACCTTCCTGGAGCTGGGCAGCGAGGACAAGCAGCGCGCCTTCATCGACCAGGAGCTGGACCGCTGCCTCCAGTCCGACTTCTGGCGCGGCAAGCACGGCCAGCTCTGGAAGGTGGCCCACCCGAAGATCCGGCCCGTCGGCTCCGTCAAGTCCGGCGAGGACGGGGGCATCATTCCCCTGGCGGACTACTACGACGACTACGCCCTCTTCGCCTGGTCCCAGACGGACGACCACGACGCGCGCGACGTCCTCACCGCCAGCTTCTTCGTGAAGCGCTCGGGGACGAGCCCCACCACGTACACCGCCGCCAACACCCTCTCCTCCCAGTTCGTGGAGGCCTCGCGCCGCGCCGGCAACATGACGAGCGCGTGGACGCTCACCTCGTTCGTCATGTTCACCGCGCTGCCGCGCAACGCCGCCTCGCAGATGTACCGCGCGTATCTGGGCCTGGACATCGCGAAGCAGGAGGGCCTGCACAGCGTTCCCAACGAGCCGCGCGACTACGACGCCAAGGGCGTCCAGGCGCCCCAGTGCGCCGCGTGCCACGCGACGTTGGATCCGCTGTCGTATCCGTACCGCAACTACAACGGCCTGGGCGGGCTGCCCAACCGCTACATCCCCAACCGCCTGGAGCTGCTGTTCCCCAACGAAGTGGCCACGCTGAAGAACACGCCCGAACAGGGCGTCATCCTGGGCCAGCCCGTGAACAACCTCATGGAGTGGGCCCGGGTCGCCGCCAACAGCGACGCCTTCGCCATCTCCACCGTCACCGACTACTGGAAGCTGCTCGTCGGCCACGCGCCATCGCCAGAAGAGAACGAAGAGTTCGTCCGCACCTGGCAGGCCTTCCGCACGACGCACGCGTACCGCGTGCAGAAGATGCTTCACGACCTCATCCGCACGGAGGCCTACGGTGCGCCCTGAACGCCTGCTGTTGACCTGTCTGCTCCTCACGGGCTGCTCCGACAAGCTCCCCACCGCCGTGGACCTGGGGCCGGACGCCAATCCCGGCGTGACGCCTGGCTGGGATGGCGGCGTCGCGAAGTCCCAGAAGGGAAACCTGCGCTTCAAGGGCCCCGAGCGCCTGTCGCTCGACCTGGCCCAGGCGCTGGAATTGCCCGCGGCCTCCGTGTGCAACGAGCTGGGCCAGTACCCCTGCCAGAACGTGCACGGCGTGGCGCTGGGCGGCGTGGACCCCTACCAGCACAGCGTCTACGAGACCGCCACCGTCACGGGCGCCACCACGCCCATCGCCGTGGAGCGCACCGTGCTCTCCGCCTGCAACGCGCGCATCACGCTGGACGTGAACACGCCTGCCTCCGCGGTGGTGTTCAAGGGCGTGACCCTCACCGCGGACGGCAAGCTCGCGGACGCCGCGAGCCCCGCCGTGGCCACGGCGGTGACGTCGCTGGTGCGCCGCGCGTGGTTGCGCGACCCGACCCAGGACGAGCGCGACACGCTGGTGCGGCTGTCCGCCGACGTGCAGGCCACCGGCGCGTCCACTCCAGGCGTCGCGTGGATGCAGGCCGCGTGTCTCTCCGTCTTCTCTTCCGCTGAAGCCGTCTTCTACTGAGGAACCCCATCCATGACCCTCAAGACCAATGGACGGCTGTCGCGCCGGGAGATGCTTCGGGCGCTGTCGCTCTGCGCCGCGGGCACCACCCTGGCCCCCTTCCTCTCCGGCTGCCGTGATGCCCTCCAGACGCCCGAGTCCCTGGAGAAGCTGGGCCGCAAGCGCGACGCGCTCGACGGCAAGCCGAAGTTCCTCATCGTCATCGGGGCGGCGGGAGGCGCGTCCATCGTGGACAGCTTCCTCGCGGTGCGCCAGTCCGAGTCCGCCAACGCCGCGGGCCTCAACACCTTCCCGGACGCGCAGGTGCAGGCCGTGGCGGGCAGCCCCTTCCGCGCGGTGAAGTACAGCAACTCGCGGCTGGGCAGCATCAACATCCCGGTCAACACCGACCAGCTGGCGTTCGTGAAGAAGCACGCGAACGAGATGCTGGTGGCGACGTCCGTGGGCACGTCCGTGAACCACGGCATCGCGCAGAAGCGCTCGCTCACGGGCAACGCCGCCTGGAAGGGCCGCACGCTCCAGGAGGCCGTGGCGCTCCAGTGGGGAAGCGGCATGCCGCTTCCCAACGTCAACATGGGCAACGGCGGTTACGCCGAGCGCGGCACCGACGACAGCCTGCCCCTGTCCTGCTTCGGGGAGCCCGTGGTCAACCCGTCCCTGTGGCCCCTGGGCCTGGACGGCTCGCGCGGCATCGCCGGTGCGCCGTCGAAGGACGTCATCGCGCTGGCGCGGAGCACGCGGGACGCGCTGGACCAGAAGTCCATCTTCGGCCGCACCTTCCAGGACAGCGGCGCGCTGAAGCGCTGGAGCGAACAGCGCGGCGTGCAGCAGCCGAAGCTGGAGTCCCTGGACCTGATCACCAAGCTCAACATCCTGCCGGACCTGCCGTCGATTCCGCTGACGAAGTACGGGCTGGAGAGCTCACCGGACGGGGCGCGGCTGCGCGAGGCGTTCCCCGCCTTCTTCACCGACCCCGTGCAGGGCCAGGCGGCGCTCGCGTTCCTGCTGCTCAAGTACCGGGTGTCGGCGTCGGTGACGCTGGGGCCTGACTTCAACGTCGCGGTGGGCGGGCCCAACGGCATCGCCAACCCGCCGCTCGCGTTCGACATCAGCCACAACGACCACCGGGGCGGCCAGGCCTTCATGTGGGCGCGCATCCTGAACACGGTGGACTCGCTGATCACGCTGCTCAAGGCGGAGCCGTTCGACGCGGCCACCGGCGAGTCCATGTGGGACCGCACGCTCATCTACGTGGCCACGGAGTTCGGCCGCACGCGCCCGCGTGCCTCCGGCGCCACGGAGTTCGGTTCGGGCCACGACCTCAACAACGGCTTCCTGATGCTGTCCCCCATGGTGAAGGGGAACACGGTGCTGGGAGGCGTGGACCCGAACACCACCCTCACCTACGGCTTCGACGCGCGCACCGGAGCACCCCAGCCCGGCAAGGTGACGTCCAACGAGCCGGACATCTTCTCCGGCGTCCTCACCGCCATGGGCGCGGACCTGAGCGGCAGCGGCCTACCGGACGCGAGCGCCTTCAAGCGGGCCTGAACCTTCAGCCGCCCTCGGTGGTTGTCCATGGCCAACCTACCTTGATAGGTTGGCCATGCGATGCGAACCCGTCCCCCCTTCCGGACCGCCCTGCTCTGCCTGTTCATGGCCTCCGCTGCCGTAGCCAGTGACCGCGAACCGGTCATCCGGCCCCTGCTGCTCTCAGAGCATCCGAGTGACGCCACCCACCGCGTCTATGTGCGGGGGCAGGTGGTCACGACGCTGCGGTTCGAGAAGGCCGTGGATGCCAGCAAGACGAAGCTGCTCGGGTGGGAGGGGCGCCTCGAACCCTTGGCGGTGGTCCGCAACAAGGTCGTCCTGGAGCCCATCCATGACCTCGCCGACGACGAAGGCATTCCCCTGATCGTAACGCTGGTGGATGGAACGGAGGTGGCGTTCCTCCTGCGTCACCCGGGTTGGAGGCAATCGGACGGTGCGGATCAGCAGGTCGACGTGTTCAAGGATCCAGAGAGCTACGCGAGCATGCACGCGGCGCTGCGCAAAGCGCTCAAGGAGAAATCCGCGCTGACCGAGGAGAACGAGCGCTACCGCAAGGAAGAGACCTCGGAGGACCATGCGCTCGCGGCGCTGCTGGCGTCAGGGGCCATCGCGCAGACACCGTTCAAGCTCGCGGACCGCTTTTCCGGCAAGGATGATGACAGCGAAGTGGATGCCCAGGTGTTCCAGGGCAAGGGAAAGGTCGCGGTCGTCTTCAAGGTCAAGAACACCCACTCTCAAAAACCCTGGAGCCTGAAGTCGGCGCGTCTGGTGACCAAGAACGGCGGTCATGCGCGAGCAGTCGCGATTCGCGTCACGACGCGCGAAATCACGGTCGGAAGCTCCGGCGTGGTGGCCGCTGTCGTGGACCGCAGTGCCTTCATGGAAGAAGGCGTGTTGACCAGCCTCTTCCTTGAGATCTACCGCCAGGACGGCTTGAGGCAGGCATTCGTCCAGCTAGATCCAGCGCTCCTGGCGCGATAAGAGCGCGAGCCATGGCATCCCGCACGTTCACGCTCCTGGGCTGCGCGATCCTGCTCATGACGGCACCCGGCTGCCCGGGCACGGCGACGGGCAAGGTGGCCCTGCGCTCCGACGGCACGCCTGGACCGGAGGATTGTCCCGAAGAAGCACGCAAGGCGATGAAGTACCTGCGGCTGTTCGTGGGGGACTCCGCCTGGGTTCAGCTCGACGCGAACCAGTCCCGTGCCTATCCCATCACCCTGTACGCAGGCCCCATCGAAAGCGTCCTCGAAGACAACCTGGGTCCGCTTGACGCACCAGCCCGGCTCTACGGCCGAGTCTGGACGGACGGGCCACAGGCGGTGATCCGCTACCACGCCGCCCAACCCCTGGATGGTGGAGATCCAGTTCCCATTTGCGCCGTCGCGAGGCTCGGGCTCGGACAACTCCGGAAGCTGCCGGAGTCCAAGCCTGGAACAGCGGTGCTCGGTTCGCCTCGAGCAGGCGTCTACATCGTGAACGAGTTCCGATAGGGCCTCAGTACGCGCAGTCGGTTGATGCCGAAGGTCTCGCGGGAACTCATGGCTCCATTTCCCAGAAGCCAAAGCGTTCGGGCTAACCTCGATCCGCACCGCAAGAGGTTCCACCTACCGCGCCCCGCTCCTGGAGGATTCACATGGCCCCCCGCCTGCTGCTCCCGACACTGCTGACGATGACCTCGCTCCTGCTCACCCTCCCGACTCCCGCCTCGGCAGCGGCTGATACAGAGGCGAGGAAGAAACTCGTCGCGTGCATCAACAAGGACATCACGGCGGCGAACGCGGAATGGAAGCTCTCAGCCGGGGATCTGAAGAAGTTCACGGACATCATCGACAGGGAGTTGATGAAAGAACCTCTCGCCAAGAAGACGCCGGAGGAACAGACGAAAGCCGTCACCAACATCAGAAACGCTTCGCATCAAGAAATGCCGCACCTGGAAGCCTCGACGATTGATAAGATGATCACGACGCTCAGGGTGAAGAGTGCGCATTGCAGCACGCTGGCGAAGTGACCCCACGGCTCACAGCTGAGTGAAACCCTGGAGCGACAGCCCGGGCTCAACCAGGACGCCCAGGCTTGCCTGAGCCTGGGAGTCGAGCCCACAACACCGTGGCGTTGGGCCGGGCGGGCTCCGGGGTGATGCCCAGCTTCTTGAAGTCCTGCGAGTAGCGAGACCCCTTCAGCACCACCGCCCGGCGCGCCACGCGCCGGGCCTCCTCCACCGTCTCGCGCGTCAGCGGCGAGTAGTCCGCGTGGCGGCGCAGCGTTTCGAACGCGGCGGAGGACTTGCGCTCGCGCTCGAACATCGGGTCGAAGAGCACCACGTCGAACGCACCGTCCGGCAGCGTGCGCAGGTACTCGGCCGCGTCCGCGTGCACCACGTCCACCGCGCAGGAGCCCGCGTGGCGCTCCAGTCCCGCGAGCCCGTGCCGCACCAGCAGGTAGAGCGCCGGGCTCTTCTCCAACGCGGTGACACCGCCCCCGGGCCCCACCAGCCGCGCCGCCACCTGCGCGTCCGCGCCCAACCCCAGGGTGCAGTCCAGCACGCGCTCCCCTTCGCGCAGGCCCGCGACGCGCAGCAGCTGGTCCTCCGGCACACCCGCGTCCAGCTGCTTCACGCGCAGGTGCGCGAGGCCCGGTGAGAAGCGCAGCGCCCCTTCCGCGTCCACCAGCGACACCGCCGAGGATTCGAAGACGACCAGCGCGTCCGCCGTGTCGGTGAGCAGCTTCTTCAGGGGCAGCTTGTGGTGGCGCTCCACATACGGCACGCCCACCTCCTCCGCCGCGCTCCGCGCACGCTGTGCGAGCTGTGCGTCCACCCGGTCCGACGTGGTCACCACCAACGGCTTTCGGGACGAAGGCAGGGTTCCGGACGGAAGGGACATGGGGACGGTGCAGCCTACCCCGCGCGCAAGCCGTCCCTCCGGGGGCATTCTCCTGTCCACCGCCCGCCACCCACCCTCCCCCGGGACGTATGGCCCGGCGCGTCGTCGCTTCTTACTTCTTCCCCACTACGCGTGGATGTCACGGAAACCGCGTTACCACGGCCTTGCCGGTTCAGGGCCTGGAGAGGGGGAAGGACATGCGAAACCCACGAATGGCCCATGCGGGCGTGATGGTGTTCAGCGTCGCGGCACTGATGGCCATGGCCCTGCCGCGCATGGCGGGCACGTCGCCCCGGCCGCTGCTGGACGCGCCCCGCGCATCTCCCACGGGGATGGGACCGCGCGCCGTGGCGCTGGGGGACTTCGATGAGGACGGGCGGCTGGACGTCATCACGGCCAACCACACCGCGGGCACCGTGTCCGTGCTGCGGGGCCTGGGGGATGGGACGTTCGCGCCCGGCGTGGAGCGGTCCACCGAAAGCCTGCCCGGCGCCGTCGCGGTGGGGGACTTCGACGGGGACGGCCACCTGGACGCGGTCACCAGCCACTTCGGCGGCACCGTGTCCGTGCTCCTGGGACGCGGCGATGGGACGTTCGGCGCGCGGACCGACCATTCCGTGGGCGCGGAGCCCTCGTCCATCGACGTGGGCGACTTCAACGGCGATGGCCGCCTGGACGTGGTGACGGCCAACGCGCTCGATGATTCCTTGTCGGTGCTGCTGAACCGGGGCTCCGGACAGTTCACGCACCAGAAGGACGTGCCCACCGGCACCAACCCTTTCGCGGTGACGGTGGGCGACGTCAACCACGACGGGAAGGCGGACCTCGTCACCGCGAACTTCGTGGACGCGGTGTCGGTGCTGCTCGGCAATGGCGACGGGACGTTCCGGCCGCGCACGGACTTCGCGACGGGCAACGCGCCCTACTCGGTCGTGGTGGTGGACGTGGACGGCGACGGGAAGCAGGACCTGGTCACCGCGAACTTCCGCGACCGGAGTGTGTCCGTGCTGCACGGCGATGGCACCGGCGCGTTCCTTTCTCGCGCGGACTTCCCCGTGCGGGGCGGGCCGTACTTCGTCGCGCCGGGCGACTTCAACGGCGACGGGACGCTGGACCTGGTCACCGCCAACTTCGCCGAAAACACCGTGTCGCTCCTGCCCGGTCAGGGCCACGGCGCCTTCGGCGCGGACACGCTCCTGCCCACCGGAGAGGGACCCGCGGCGGTCGCGGTGGGCCTGCTCGACGCGGACCTGAAGCCGGACGTCGTCACGGTCAACGCCCGCGGCCACGACGTATCCGTGCTGCGGGCCGCGGCTTCCTCGGACGTGGGCGTGGCCCTCACCGCCGTCCCGAGGCGGGGCATGTCCACGCCGCGCATCGACTACACGCTCACCGTCACCCAGCACGGGCCGGATCCGCTGGCCCGCGCCGTCATCACCGTGGCCCTGCCCCCGGGGCTCCTGGCCTCCACCCGGGACTGCCAGATGGCCTCCGGCGCGCTCCAGTGCGAGGTGGGCCCGCTGGCCGTGGGCGACACCGCCCTGCTGCGCTTCAGCGCGCCGCTGCCGCGCTCCAGCCTGGGCCTGTCCTACCGCATCACCGCCACGCGGACGCTCAGCATCCCGGCGGACCTCCAGTCCGCCAACGACGTCGCCAGCCAGGACTACATGTCCCTGGGTGGGCTCGCGGCGACGTGGTGATGGCGCGGCGCCAGAGCGCCTTAGCGGGAGCGCTTCAGCTTGGACCACATGAGCCCGACGAAGGTGTCGGGGGCGGGCTCCGCGGTCATCAACTCCCGGTCCTCGTGACCGCGCACGGGTGGCGGCAGGGGCTTGGGGGCCACGGGGAACGGCAGGGGCTCGCTGGTGTTCATCCCCTGCGATTGGCGCTCCATCACCTCCGCGAAGGAGCGCCGGGGCGTGTTCCGGTCCGTCACCGGCGCGGCGCCCTCCACGCTCTGGAGGGCGCGGATGCGAAGGATGACGCTGGCGCCCTCGGCGCGCGAGATGCCCGTCACCCGTCCGATTGGACCCTTCGGCCCACGTTCCCGGCTCATCGGCTCCCTCCCGGTCCCTCGGGAACGTAGCGCCTCGGCCTTCCGCCGGCCACTGCCCGGCCCCCCGGGAAGCCGCGGGGAGGCCCGCCCGGCTGGCAGGTGTTCAATGCACGCTGTAACCGTCCCCCGGAGTCACGCGTAAGAGGAGAAGGCGCCCTTTTTCCGAAGGCGCCCGGAGGCTTCGCGTCCCATGTCGTCCGCCCGTGCAGTGCCTTCTCCCACCTGGCTGTCGGTGGCACGCCGGCTGTGGCCCGCCACGCTGGTGCTGGCCGCCGCGCTGACCGCGTGCACCGAGGCGCGTGGCGCCCCGCCCGGCGACAAGCCCGCGGCCACCGCTTCCGCCCCGGCACAGGACGGCCGCAAGTACACGAAGCCGTCCGACACGGAGCTGAAGCGCACCCTGTCCCCCATGGCCTACCAGGTGACGCAGCACGAGGGCACCGAGCCGCCCTTCCGCAACGCGTACTGGAACAACCACGAGGAAGGGCTCTACGTCGACGTGGTCAGCGGCGAGCCCCTCTTCTCCTCGCGCGACAAGTTCGAGTCCGGCACCGGCTGGCCCAGCTTCACCCGCCCCCTGGACAAGACGCACGTGGTGGAGAAGCGCGACGGCAGCCTGGGCATGGAGCGCGTGGAGGTGCGCTCGAAGGACGGAGACTCGCACCTGGGCCACGTCTTCGAGGACGGGCCGGAGCCCACGGGCCTGCGCTACTGCATCAACTCCGCGTCGCTGCGCTTCATCCCCGTGAACGAGCTGGCCGCGAAGGGCTATGGCGCGTGGCTGCCGTCGTTCGGCCGCGCGGCTCCCGGTGAGCCCCAGGGCGCGATGACTCCCGCCGCGGGCGCTGTCGTGCTCGCGAAGGCCGCGGCCCCCACGGAGGCCGCACGCGAGACGGCGTACCTGGCCGGTGGGTGCTTCTGGGGGATGGAGGACATCCTCCGGAAGATCCCGGGCGTCATCGAGACGGAGGTTGGCTACACGGGCGGCAGCGTGAAGGGCGCCACCTACGAGGACGTGCACACCGGGGAGACGGGGCACGCGGAGGCCGTGCGCGTGGTCTTCAACCCGAAGCTGCTGACGTATGAGTCGCTGCTGGAGAAGTGGTTCTTCCGCATGCACGACCCGACGACGCTCAACCGCCAGGGCAACGACGTGGGCACGCAGTACCGCTCCGCCATCTTCTACCTGTCGGACGCGCAGAAGCAGACGGCGGAGGCGGTGAAGGCTCGCGTGAACAAGTCCGGCAAGTGGTCCCGGCCCGTCGTCACGCAAGTGACCGCCGCCGGGGAGTGGGTGCCCGCCGAGGGCTACCACCAGGACTACCTGGTGAAGAACCCCGGCGGCTACACCTGCCACTACCTGCGCGACTGAAGCGCCCGCGCGCTCAAGCGCGGTCGTGCGCCTCGAAGGTCATGCCCGCCTTGCGCAGGCGCTCCACCAGCACCATGCCCATGGCGGACGCGGGGGTGAGGACGCCGCCCCGCTTGGGGATGTTGTCGAAGGCGAGGCACAGCGCGGCCTCCGAGAGCATGCGCGCCGTCGCCGCGTAGCCCGGGTCGCCCTGCGACGCGACCTTGCCCTCCACCTTCACGCGCTGGCCGCTCTTGGGTGACTGGCCTTCGCCCAGCAGCCGCACCTCGAAGAGGCCCCGCTCGCGCACGGTGGCGGACGGACCCTGGCCCGGCGCGGGCAGCACGTGCTTCTCCAGCAGCTCCCGCACGGGGTCCACGTTCGACAGGGCCATGAAGCCGCCCAGCCCCGCGGTGGTCGCCGCCGCCAGCGCGAACCCCTTGGGCCCGGGGCCGAAGTCGGAGACCTCCGAGTAGAAGAAGTCGCGGCCCCACGGGTAGCCCAGCAGCGCGTTGGAGCGCCGCACGACGCGCGTGTTGACGGAGCCCATCACGAAGGGCGCGGTCCACGTGCCCGTGTCCGGGCTCTTCTTCACCGTGGCCAGGTCGCGCTCCTCCTTGGTGCCACGGGAGGGCTCGGGGTCCAGCGCGTGGGCGCTGGTCAGCACCTTCTTGAGCGCGGGGTCCGCCTTCACCGCCGCCAGCGTGTCCATCATGCTGGCGATGGTGCCGCCGCTGAAGCCGCCGCGCATGCGCGTCAGGTGGAAGCGCACCTGGTCACAGTGGCCGCCGTGCTTCTCCCGCATGTAGTCCTGGAGCATCAGCGTGCCCAGGTCGGAGGGGATGGAGTCGAAGCCGCAGGTATGCACGATGCGGGCACCCGTCTCGCGCGCCCGCGTTTCGTGGGCGTCGATGGTCTTGCGCATCCACTGCACCTCGCCCGTCAGGTCGCAGTAGTCCGTGCCGGCGCGGACGCACGCGGCGACCAGCTCGTTGCCGTAGCGGGCGTAGGGCCCCACGGTGGAGATGATGACGCGCGTGCGCGCCACCAGCGCGTCCAGCGAGGCCGCGTCCTTCGCGTCCGCGATCACCACCGGCAGGTCCGCGAACTCCGGCCGCACCTTCACCAGCTCCGAGCGGACCTGATCCAGCTTCGCCTCGTCGCGCCCGGCGATGGCCCACTTCGCGCGGTGGGTGTCCTGCGTGCGCGCCAGATACTCCGCCACCAGGCGGCCGGTGAATCCCGTGGCGCCCCACAGGATGATGTCGAATGCGGGCTTCTTGTCGTGGGCCATGGGGTCTCCTAGTAGCGGAAGTCCGCCGCCACCGTGGACAGCCGCATGCCATAGGTGGAGCGCCCGGGCCACGTCATCGTGACGCGGGTGCGCAGCTGCGACAGCGGCACGGGCGGGGACAGGGTGTAGGTGTCGTTGAAGAGATACCAGCCCTGCGTCATGTCCGGCAGGTTGTGGGTCACCGTGGACCAGGCGATGACGGTGTTGCCGCGCAGGAGCATGCTGCCGCCCTGGCCGCAGATGAGCGGCGCGGTGCAGCTGGCGTTGCGCATGAAGTACTTCACGTTGACGCTCGTCACCAGCACGTCACCCGTGGCGATGGCCGGATAGCTGAAGTCGACGGAGCTGCTGGAGCCGTTGCCCTCGATGTACGTCGCGTCGAAGTCCGGCTGCACGGTGTCCTTCACGTCGTTGACCAGGTTCACGTCGTCTGGAACGCCGCGCACGCCAGCGCGCGCCACCGCCGCGTTCGGGCGCACCGCGTTCACGTCCGTGAGGCTCGCGCTCGACGTGGCGAAGGCCTCCGCTTCCTCGGGGGGAAGTCCCCCACAGCCCACCATCAGCACGCCGGCAACAACACAGGCGGGATACCGCGAACGCTTCCAGTTCATGGCGGCCTCGGAGTCAGCTTGGGATCAAGACGATGAGCGCGTAGCCGGACCCTCCATGTGCGCGCAAGCGCGATTCCACCGCGCGTGAACGGCCTGTGCAGGGCGCCACACCCCGGGACGTCAAGCGCGCAGGCGCAGCCGGATGGGCCCGCGCGCCGTGGACGGATCCACCACCCGGCCCCCCTGGACGATGTCCAGCACGCCGCGCGCGACGAGCCTGCGCGCCGCCTCGCGCACGGGCTCCATCAACGCGCGCCAGTCCTCGTCACCGGAGGCCCGGGCGACCTCCGAAGGACACACGGTGGCGCCGCCTGCCCGCTGGGAGAGCAGCTCCAGGATGCGCGCCTCCCACGGGGAATCCCGCGCGCCGGTCCGCTTCCCCCGGCACGGCGTCCGAGCAGTAACGCACCTGTTCCCAGTCGCGCGCCCACTTCCGGCGCCAGGTGATGGCCCGGCCGCAGACGGCGCAGGGCTTGGGAGGAGGAGGGGAGGTCATGCACTCCCATCGATGCGTCTCTCGGTACCGGGTTTCAACCCCGGCCGGCGTCAGCGCGGTAGCCCAGCTCCGCCTCCACCTGCGCCGCCCGTTGCGCGTACGTGTGCTCGGCCAGCACGCGCCGGAGCGCGGCCTGTCCCATGCGCCGGGCGTCCTCTGGCGTGAGGCGCTTCACGTGCTCGACGACCTCTTCACTGGAGTGGGCCACCAGCACCTCGCGGCCGGGCTCCAGGAACTGCTCCACGCCCTCGAAGGCGTCGGTGATGAGGCAGGCGCCCGCGCCCGCGGCCTCGAACACGCGAGTGGCCGGCGAGAAGCCGAAGCGCGCCGAGCTGTCGCGGTGGAGGTTGAGCACCGCGCGCACCGAGCTGTTCAGCGCGTTGTGGTCCTGCGTGTAGACGTGTCCCAGGCGCACGACGTTGGCCGGCACGACGCGGTCCTCCCAGCCACCGCCCCCCAGGAGCATGCGCGAGCGGGGCAGCGCCTCCGCGGTCTTGAGGAAGAAGGCATCCATGCGCGCCTCGCGGTCCGGCAGCCGGTTGCCCAGGAATGCCAGGTCCCCGGCGAAGCGCGGCTCCGGAGCCACCGGGTGGTGCGTGTCCGGATCCACCGCGTTGAAGATGGGCACGCACCGCCTCGCGCCCAGCTCGCGGTACGCGTTCACCACCGGCGCGCCGCCGCCGTTCGTGAAGATGTGGTCGTAGCGCGGGATGAGCGGACGGAAGAGGTCGTTGGCGTCCTTCGCCACGCGCTCCAGCGTGGCGGGCGCGTCCACGTCCCAGAAGACCACCTGGGTGCCGGAGCGGCGCAGCTCCAGCACTCGCGCCTCCAGGTACGCGTCGAAGGTGCCCACGCCGCTGGCCTTCACCACCACGTCCGCGCCAAAGGCGTCGTCCAGGCACGCATCCAGCGAGCCGCGGTCGTTCGCGGAGACGACGACGCGGACCCAGTCCGGGTCCTGGAGGTCGCGGTGCTCCTGCCGGCCGTGGGCGTCCGGTTCATAGAAGGTGACGTGGTGTCCACGCGCATGCAGGGCGCGGATGAGACCCCGGTAGTAGGTGGCCGCGCCGTTCCACCAGGCGGACACCAGGCTCGAACCAAAGAAGGCGATGCGCAGGCCGTGGCTCATGCGTGGACTCTTTCGGAGGACAACGGATGGAGGACGTCGGCGGGCAGCCCCAGCGTCTGACAGATGCCCAGCAGCTCCTCCACGCGGTGCGCGCAGGTGTGCCGCGACAGTATCGTGCGCAGCCCGGCCTCCGCGAAGGTGTGCCGCAGCTCCGCGTCCGCGACGAGCGCGGACAGGTGGCGCCGCATCTCCGCCCCATCGCGGGCGACGAGGAAGTCCCGGCCCGGCGTGAAGAGTCCGTCCGTGTCCTCCCAGGGCGCGGACACCAGCGGGATGCCGCACGCCAGCGCCTCGAAGGGGCGGTGGGTGGGGATGCCAGGCAGCAGGGTGGCGTAGGGCCGCCGGGGGATGTGCACGGTGACACGGGCCTGGGAGTAGGCCAGCGGCACGCGGTGACTCGGTAGCCAGCCGGCGTACTCGATGCCGGCATCGAAGAGGGCACGCAGGGCCGGGGCCGGGTAGCGCACGCCATGCACCCGTGCCGTCAGCCCCAGCGTGTGCACGGGCTCCAGCAGGAAGTCGTGCAGCGCCTTGGTGCGCGCGTCGTCGCCCCCGTTGCCAATCCAGACCAGGTCCCGCACCTCGCGGTTGCGCGGGTGCGGGTGGAACACGCGCACGTCGGCGGCTTCGTGCCAGGTCCAAGCGCGCTTCGCCCAGCCCCGCTTCCGGTAGAGGTCCCGGAGCACGGTGCCGAAGGCGAGCACTCCGTCGTACTGGGACAGGTCGTAGCGGGCCTGCTCGTCGGGAGCGCTCGCGGCCCGGTGGTGGGTGTCGTGGAAGAGCAGGCGGAAGCGGCCCCCGTCGCGGCGGTGCTCACCCAGGCGGCGCACCAGCTCCGGCGAGGTCCAGTCGTGCACCAGCACCAGGTCCGCGCCATCGAGCACGGCCTCCAGGTCCAGCGCGTCGGGCGCGTAACGCTCCGGACGCAAGCGCGGGTAGAACGCGCGGAGCTCGTTGAGCACGGCCAGGCCGTGGGGTTCCTCCAGGAGGTTCTGGAAGCTCCCGGCGTCCGCGGGTTCGAGCACGCGCACGGTGTGGCCGCGCTCGGACAACTCCGTCATCACGCCGCGCAGGAAGTGGGCGTTGCCGTGGTTCCAGTCCGACAGCAGGGAGTGGCAGAAGAGGATGACACGCATGGGTGGACAGACTCCTCGGTGGGTTTGTCAGGACAGGTGACGTTCGGCCGGACGTGAGGGTGAGCGAGGCATCAGGGCGGGCCGTCGGCGGACTCAAGCGACTCCCCCCGTCCCACGGCCTGCCGCGCTCCTTGCTGTGCCTCCAGCCAGCTTCCCAACCGCGCCACGCCCTCCACCACGCCCACCCGGGGCATCCACCCGGTGGCTCGCGTGAAGGCGCGCGTGTCGGAGACGTAGTAGCGCGGGTCGCCCGTGCGCCAGTCCTCGAAGGCGACGCGAGGCCCGTGGCCCGTGCGGCGTTGGATGAGCGCCAGCAGCTCCAGCAGGCTCACGGTCTGGCCCGGCCCTCCGCCGATGTTGAAGGCCCGGCCCTGGATGCGCGGCATGGCCTGCTGGGCCAGCCAGAAGGCGCGCACCAGGTCCTCCACGTAGAGGAGGTCGCGCACCTGCATGCCGTCGCCGTAGAACGTGAGCGGCTCGCCGTCCAACGCCCGCTGGAGGAGGTGCGCCACCCAGGCCTGGTCCTCCGTGCCGGACTGCCGGGGCCCGTAGATGCTGCTCATCCGGAACACCACCGCCGGCAGGCCGAAGGTCCGCGCGTAGTCCAGCACGTACTGATCCGCCGCCCCCTTGGAACACCCGTAGGGGCTCTCGAAGTCGAGCGGGCACGCCTCACTGATGCCGTGCGCGAGCGTGCGGTCGTCCATCGGCGCGTAGCGCTGGTCCCGGACCGCGAGCTCCAGCCCCTTCAGCCCGCCATACACCTTGCTCGTGGAGGTGAAGACGAGCGGCGGGGGCGTCTCCAGCTCCCGCAGCGCCTCCAGGACGTGGAGCGTGCCGCGCGCGTTGACGTCGAAGTCGTGGAACGGGGACTGGCGGCTTTGCGTCGCCACCACCTGCGCGGCGAAGTGGAACACCTCGCTCGCGTCGCGCACGGCCCGGCGCACCGCGAGCAGGTCGCGCGTGTCCGCCACCTCGATGCGCAGGCGCTCGCCGTGGCGCTCGCGCAGCCAGCGCAGGTTCCGCTCCACCCCGGGGCGCGACACGTTGTCGAGCACCCGCACCGTCCGCCCCTCTTGCAGATAATGGTCCGCCACGTTGGAGCCGATGAAGCCCGCGCCCCCGAGGATGAGGATGTGTTTGCGGCCCATGCGCACCCCCTGGCCGCGCCCACGCGCGCCCATTGGCCCGTCCGGTGAAACGGTAAACACCCCACCGTCCGGGGCACCCCTCCCGGATGGCTTGCCTGGATGCGTGCCCGCGCCAGCCCCCGGGGTGTGAGGCGCCCGACGGCCAGCCCTTCCCGCGGGGCTCCTTGCCCTGGAACTACGAAAGGCTTCGTTGACACCTACGAAATCATTCGTATAACTATGCGTAGGAAGCGGTGAGGAGAGAGGAAGCCATGAGCCGAGGAAAGCTGCCGCGACCCACGGATGCCGAGCTGGCCATCCTGCGGGTGCTGTGGGACCGGGGGGCGCGCACGGTGCGCGAGGTCCATGAAACGCTCCAGGACGGGGGGGGTTACACCACCGTCCTGAAGACGATGCAGATCATGACGGAGAAGGGGCTGGTGACGCGCGACGAGTCCCAGCGCGCGCACGTCTACAGCGCCCGGCTCCCCCGGGAGAGCACCCAGCAGCAGCTGGTCACCGACCTGGTGGACCGCGTGTTCGGCGGCTCCCCGGCGCGGCTCGCCCTGCAGGCCCTGTCCACGAAGAAGACATCCCCCGAGGAGTTGGCGGAGCTGCGCCAGCTGCTGGATTCGCTCGAGAAGGAGTCGGAGTCATGAACGGTCTCATCCTGGAAGCGGTGGGTTGGGCGCTCGTGCATCTGCTGTGGCAGGGCGCGCTCGTGGCGGTGGCCCTGGCGCTGGCGCTGCGGTGGGTGGGCCGGCGTTCGGCGAACCTGCGCTACGCGCTGGCGTGCGGCGCGCTGGGCATCATGCTGGCGCTGCCGGTGGCCACCGCGTGGCGGCATGCCTCGCGCGCGGTGGAGGCCCGCCCGGTGCGCACGGCGTCCGTCCAGCGGACCGTGACACCTCCCCAGCACCCGGTGTCCCTCCCGCGCGTGGAGCCGACCCCGTCGCGTCACATGACGGGAACCGCGTCGCTGCCCCGCATGGACGTGCTGCTCCAGCAGGTGGGCGAACACCTGCCCTGGCTGGTGCTGGCGTGGGGCCTGGGCGTGGCGGCGTCGTCGCTGCGCCTGCTCAAGGGTTGGGTGGGGTTGCGCCGCCAGGTGGACGAGGCGGTGCACGCGTCCTGGGAATGGCAGCAGCGGCTGGAGGTGCTGGCGCGGCGGCTGAACC
Organism: Corallococcus carmarthensis; assembly: GCF_003611695.1. Lineage (GTDB taxonomy): Bacteria > Myxococcota > Myxococcia > Myxococcales > Myxococcaceae > Corallococcus > Corallococcus carmarthensis. The sequence continues at coordinate 41,439 of NZ_RAWE01000023.1, forward strand.
TCACGCGTCCGGTGCGCCTGCTGGTGTCGTCGAAGCTGGATGTGCCGTCCACGCTGGGCTGGCTGAAGCCCGTGGTGCTGGTCCCCACCGCCACCCTCACCGGACTGGCCGTGCGCGAACTGGAGCTGGTGCTGGCCCACGAGCTGGCCCACATCCGCCGTCACGACTTCGCGGTGAACGTGGTGCAGACGCTGGTGGAGACGCTCCTCTTCTACCACCCGGCCGTGTGGTGGATGTCCCAGGTCATCCGCGTGGAGCGGGAGAACTGCTGTGACGACCTCGCGGTGCGGCAGGGCCCTGGCGCCCTCCCCTATGCCCGCGCGCTCACCGCCCTGGAGGCGCTGCGGTTGCAGGGCATGGACGCCAGCGGTCCCGCGCTGTCCGCGCTGGGCGGTTCGCTGAAGGACCGCGTGCGGCGGCTGGTGGTGGCGCCCACGTCGCGGTGCTCCTCGCACTGGGCAGCGGGGATCTCCATCGCCATGCTGATCAGCAGCCTCGCCCTGGCGGTGCCGCTGACGGCGCTCGCCGTGCAGCCCGTGAAGGCGCCGGCGGCTCCCGCTTCGATGCCGGCGTCCGTCGCCGCCCCCGCGTCCACGTCGCTCGCGGCCGCCGTGGCGACGCCGCCCGCCGTCGCCAAGGACATGCCGCCCGCGGCCGTCGCGGCGGCCCCTGCGCCCACGCCGGTGCCCGCGCCGGTTGTCGCGCCGGCTCCGAACCCCGCGCCCTCAGACAAGGCAAAAGCGCGCGCGGCGAGGAAGGCGGCCGAGGATGCCGATGAGAAGACCCGCGTGGGCGTGGATCCGCTGAGCGTGGATCAGCTCGTCGCGCTGAAGATCGCGGGCGTCACGCCGGAGGTCGTCGATCGCATCAGCGCCATGGGCTACGAGCCCACGGTGGACACGCTGGTGGGCTTCCAGCACGCCGGCATCACGCCGGAGTACGTGAAGTCCCTGGCGGACCGCTTCGGCCGGTCCATCCCCGCCGAGCAGCTGGTGGCCATGAAGCACCTGGGCGTCACGCCCGAGTGGCTGGGGCAGATGGCCGCGCTGGGCTTCGCGAAGGAAGACTCCGAGGACCTGCTGGCCGCGAAGGCGCTGGGCATCGACGCCGCGTGGCTCAATGACCTGAAGACTTCGGGCTTCGGGAACCTGGACCTGGATGAGGCCGTGCAGCTGCGCGCGCTGGGCGTCGACTCCAGCTACCTGCGCGAGCTGGAGTCCGCGGGCGTGAAGCCCGCCACCGTGGATGAGCTGGTGCGCCTGCGCACCGGCGGCGTGGACGCGGACTTCATCCGCCGCATGCAGAAGCCCCGGAAGTAATCCCCCTCTCCTCTCCCATGCGGTCCGCCGCGCGCTCCCACCCGAGCGCGCGAGTGGGCCGCGCCTTGCCGAAAAAGGAGTCGCCGTCATGACGTCGCGCCTGTCTCCATGGCCCACCCTGGTCGTGATGTTCCTCGCCCTCCCCGTCCTCGCCGCCGATGCGCAGCGCACCGGCACCTGGGGCGCGTTCGTGAAGGAGCAGCAGTTGCAGTTGTCGTTGCAGCCGAAGGACCGTCCCGATTCGCACCATGGCTTCTCCGTGCCGGTCGCGGACTTCCAGGGGCTGTCCACCGCGGACGGAAGCAGCGCCCCCTTCAAGCTGGTGCGTGAGGCGGGGACGTTCGACTTCGAGGGCCGCTTCAACGACGGGCAGGGCGTGGGCACCTGGCGCTTCAGCCCGGACGCCAGCTACGCGAAGAAGCTGGCGGAGCTGGGCATTCCCAAGCCGGACGCGGACGAGCAGTTCCTCCTGGCCAGCGTCAACGTGGGCCCGCAACGCGTAAAGGCGCTCGCGGCCGTGGGCCAGAAGGTGACCACCGTGGAGGAGCTGGTCCAGGTGGGCACCTTCAATGTCACCCCGGAATACGTCCGCGCGATGGCGGCCGAGGGCTACCCCAAGCTGACGTTGCAGCAGCTGGTGGACTGCCGCATCCACAACGTCACGCCGGAGCGCATCCAGGGTCTGGCCGCGCTGGGGTTCAAGGGCCTGCCCCTCGACTCGCTCCTGTCCATGAGCATCCACGGCGTGACGCCAGACTTCATCCGCGAGATGCGCGGCCTGGGCTTCCCGGAGCTGAGCGCGGACGACCTGGTGTCCATGCGCATCCACGGCGTCACGTCCGCCTTCGTGAAGGAGATGCGGAGCCTGGGCTACACGAACGCCACCGCGGAAGACTTCGTGTCCCTGCGCATTCATGGCATCGACTCCGTCTTCGTCCGCTCGATGTCGAAGCAGCGCAAGTAGCCAGCGCGAGGTAGTGGATTTCCCTCAGGGAAACGCCTGTCAAGCCGGCTTGTCATCTCAACACAGCCATGCCGGAATCCGTTGGTGCAAGGCATTGCCGCCTTGCACCGACTGGAGCGTTGCGCATGCGAAGCATGGTTCGAGCGTGGTTCCTGATGAGCCTCACCCTGGGCATTGTCACCGCCTGTGGCCCTTCCACCGGGGCCGACGAGGCCGTGCTCCCCAGCGGCGAGGCCCAGGTGGAGCAGGAGATCGGCACGGATCCCAACTGTCCCTCCTCGCAGATGCAGTCGATGGTCACCTGGCAGGCCGCGTGCGGTACGCCCTGTTCGAACACCGCGGGGAACGGGGATCCGGGCACCACCAACAGCGGCTATGGATTGCCCGGCACCAAGTACAAGCGCTGCTGCCCCCCGGGCGGCACCTGTACGGCCTGGAAGCTCATCGGGCCGGTCTGCCAGTTCTGCGAGCTCCAATAACTCCCAGCCAGGACCCCGCCCGACCGGATGCACGGTCAGGCGGGGCCTTGGCGTAGGAAGCCCCAGGGCCTAACCCTGAACCCTGGGTTCACTCTTTAGCCGCACGAAGCTCGTCAACGTGACGCTGTTCCACACCGTGGAGGACCTCCAGGGCATGGTCGGTGCCGGCATGGAGCAGGGTCTCAACCAGAGCTACGCGGCGCTGGACAAGCTCCTCGCGAAGCCCAACTGACCTCACGCAAGACGGGAGCCCCGGTGTGTCAGGGGCTCCCGTGGTGCCGCATCAGGGGCGTTGCTGCGCGAGCAGCCAGTCGAAGACCTTCGGGTCCTCGTACACGCTGTTCCAGATGGCGTGGCCTCCCGAGTCGTAGACCGTGAAGAGCACTGGACGCGCCGGGCCCGCCCCGGTGGCGTCGGTCGCCGTCTGGCCGGAGCTCCACTCCCACTTCCCGGTCGCCGGACGGAAGAAGGCCGTCTGGGTCTTGTCCAGGTCGACGTACGTGGACATCACCCCGCCCGTCGCGCCCATCGCCACCCCGAACTGGTCCACCCAGCTGACGGTCGCGTCAATGGAATACGTGCCGTCGTTGGTGGCATGTGCCGCCCAGATGGGGAGGTTCGCGGCGATCATCCCGTGCGCGACGCCGTAGCTCTCGGACAGGAGCCAGGACGTCGGGCAGACGGCGACGATGCCCGCGAGCTTGGATGGATAGACGGACGCATAGGAGAACGAACCGCCTCCGCCCAGGCTCAGCCCCGTCATGTAGACCCGGCGCCGGTCCACCTTGTACGTCGCCAGGATGTGGTCGACGAACGGGTTGAGTTTGTACTGCGCTTCATACGGGCTCCAGGTGCTGCCGGTGTCCGCCTGCGGTGAGACGAGGATGAAGGGATAGTCCTTCCCCTTCGTGTCGATGTAGTTCTGCGGGCCCAGCTCGCGGACCTTCTTGAGCTCCGAGCTGCCGCCATTGCCCCGCTGATCCATGCCGTGCAGGAAGAAGACGACGGGCCAGTTCGAGCCGGCGGTGTAGCCAGACGGCAGGTAGACGACGTAGCCATAGCCGCCCGGCGTGGAGGCGGACTTGTAGACCTCCGTCGTGGTGCCCCGTCCCGTCTGCGCCGGGTTCACCGTCACCTTCGTCCGCGCGAAGGCGCTGGCGCCGTCGTCGTCCGTCACGGTGAGCTGGAATTCATACGTCCCCTGCACCAGCCCCGAAGCCGTGGCCGTGAGCGCGCCAGCGTTCGCGAGCGTCGCCGTATTGGGCCCGGACACCTGCGTCCACTGCCGGGAGGCCACCGTTCCGTCCGGGTCGCTCGCCGCACCGGTCAGCGTCGCCGTGGACACGGGCAGGGCCACGGTCTGGTCCGCGCCCGCGGAGACGACGGGGGGCTGGTTCGCGCCAGGGTCCACCGGGCTGCCGTAGATGACCAGCTCGTTGAGGCCCGCGTACAGCGTGCGCGTGACGTGGAGGTAGCGCGTGGGCTGGTTCACGGGGATGAGCAGCCAGCGCTCCCACAGCGACGAGCTGAACGTCCCCACGGACGCCCACGCACCGGGCGAGCCGATGTCGAAGTGCACGTCGCCCGTGTCGTACGTGTCGAAGAAGCCCACCTCCGTCACCTGGTACGCCTGCCCCAGGTCGATGACGAAGCCCATGGGGTACGCGCTGGCGTTGTAGACGGCGTTGCCCCACGTCGTGGTGGGCTTCGCCCCGGTCCCCGCGCGAGGGTCCCCGATGGCCGCCTGTTCGTCATACAGCGACGCGTAGGCGCCAATCGCCGGGCGTACAGCGTCCACCTGCACCATGGACGCGGTGATGGGGACCTTCACGCTGGCGGCCAGCGGCAGCGTCTGGGTGGACGCCGCCGACAGGCCGTCCTCCCCCGGGTCCGCGCAGCCACTCAGCGCCAGGGCCAACACCACCGGCCCAAGCGTGTTCCAGGGACCTTGTTTCATCGGGATGACTCCTCCAGGAGTGACACCTCTCTTCCGGAACCCGAGAGGCATCAAACAAGATTAAGCAGAATAAATAACATTAGCTGAAAAATGTGTTGTCGCGGCCGGAGCGCCGGCGTCACGTGGCGGGCTCCCCATGTTTGTTGGAGGCAGCCATGCTTCAGCGTTTCGGACGGTGTCTCGTCATCCCCTTCGTCTTCCTGTCGGCGTGTGAGGTTCCCGAGCCCGCGCCCGACACGCCCGTTCGTGTCGCTCGCGGCGCGGTCGCCGGTGAGCTGGCCGTGACCCTCATCGACGACAGCGGCTTCAACTACGCCTGGCAGGTGAACGACGGCGACGACGCCTCGGGCGCTTGGGGCGCGGGCGATAACGCCTCTGTCGGCTACGACCTGGGGACGTTGAAACAGGTGCGGGAGGTGTGGAGTTACGGCGACCAGGCCTACCGTTTCCACGTCCAGCTCTTCGACGCGAACTGGTCCCAGACGGGCTGGTACGACTGCGACCTCGACGGCGGCGTCATCCAGTGGCAGGGCTGCGACATTCCGGACACGAACGCGCGCTTCGTCTACGTGCGCTACCGCACGAACACGAGCGGTTCGTGGGTGCAGGAGGTGAACCTCCTGGGCGGCGCCCCCGGCACCGGCGAGCTGCCCATCCCTGCCGGCGCCTTCCGGGGCACGTACTTCAGCGACCGGAACCTGACGACCCGGGCCTTCCAGCGCCAGGACGCCGCCATCCAGTTCGCCTGGGGGACGGGGAGCCCCGGCACGGGCGTGGGCGTGGATGACTTCAGCGTCCGCTGGGAAGGCGACTGGAACTTCGCCACCGCGGGCACGTACCGCTTCTCCACGACGTCCGACGACGGCAGCCGCATCTTCGTCGACGGGGCGCTCGTCGTGGACCACTGGAGCGACCACGGCGCGACGGCGCGGACCGGTGACGTCATGCTCACGGCCGGCACGCACCGCGTGAAGGTGGAGTACTACGAGGCCGCCGGTGACGCGTCCGCCCAGGTGGGCTGGACGTTGCAGTCCGGGAGCACGCCCGGCGTGGGGGGCGTTCCCACGCCGCCTTCCGGCTGGGTGCTGGACCTCCAGGATGACTTCAACTCGCTGGACTGGAACAAGTGGAAGCAATGGCAGACGAACGTGCCGCTCATCCACACGGTCATGGTGATGAACACGCAGAGCCAGTGCGTGACGGCCAACGGCTACCTGGAGATGCGCGCCCGGAAGCGCAATGACGGCTCCGGCATCTGGGACGGCTGCTACCTGGACCAGGGCACGTGGTGGGACGCGGCGGGCTCCCGGCCCGCGCATCCCGGGTACGCGGACTACCAGGTGTCGTTCAAGGCGGACCTGCCGCCGGGCGTGGGCACGGGCATGTACTTCCTCATGTGGCCCATCGCGGAGAGCTGGGGCGGGACGCCATGGCCGCCGGAGCTGGACATCGTCGAGCTGCCCAACAACGACGGCACGAACGTCATGACCACCTGGCACTGGGATCCGGACAACAAGCAGTCCGAGATCCGGCCCACCGTGGACCGCAGGAATGGCAAGCAGTGGGTCTACACCGCGCGCCGCGTGGGCAATGACATCCGCATGTGGATTGGCGACCCGGCGACCAACGCCATCCGGGAGATTCCGCTGCCGGCCGCGTTCTCCAACAACCCGGACCCCAAGCGGATGCTGGTGGGCATGGCGAACTTCGTCGCCTCCACCTGGGCCATCAACGGCTCGGCCTCCGCGTTCTGGTACGGCGACGCGAACGCCACGGGCGCCACCGCTTGGACCGCGTCCATCGACTACGTGAAGGTCTGGAAGCCGGGCCCGGGCATGAGCGGGCAGTAGGCTTTCCGTCCCGGGGCGGAATGGCGTGCGCTGCCCATCCCGCCCCCTTCACTCCGTCGTACCTTCCACCTGCTTTTCGGTGTATCCCAGGCTCCCCCCTCAACGGGCTTACCCCCTGCCCGGCCCCTCAGGAGCAAGCCATGCACCACAGCCGACTCAGCACGTTCGTCATCGACTGCAAGGTCGGAGACCTCGACGCCGCCGCGCGGTTCTGGAGCGCGGCGCTGGGACGAAAACTGGCCCCCGTGGACGAGGACTCCCCCACCTACCGCGAGCTGGTGGCGAAGCCCGAGGAGCCCATGCTCCTCATCCAGCAGGTAGAGCACGACAGCCGCATCCACCTGGACATCGAGGCGGACGACCTGGACGCGGAGCTGGAGCGGCTGGAGGCGCTGGGCGCGAAGCGCATCGCCTACGTGAAGCGCTGGTGGGTGGTGGAGGCCCCCACCGGGCAGCGCTTCTGCATCGTCCGCCCGCAGCGCGGTCCCCTGGAGGGCCGCGCCAACGTGTGGGACGGCGAGGGCCGCTGAAGGCGCCCTACCCCGGGCCCAGCGCGGCCTGGAGCAGGTCCAACAGCCCCGGCCACTCCTCCGCGGACAGCCACAGCCCCTCCGGCGCGTGCACCGCGGTCATCCGCAGGGAGGAGGACTCGAAGAGGCGGGCCGCCAGCGCGCCTTCCTTCGGCAACCTCCCCTCCACCCGGAGCACCTGTCCGTCCCAGGCCAGCCCCGGCGGCAGCAGCTTGCGCGCCAGGGCCTGGAGCGCGGCCCTCCCCGCGCCCGTGCGCAGCGCGCCCATCAGCAGCGACGACGCGCCGGGGGACTCCTCCAGCTCCACCCGGCCCGGCGTGGCCAGCCACAGCGTGTAGCGCCCCTGGGCCAGCTCCACGCGCTGGGGGGTCGTCTCCACCCGCAGCTTCCAGCCCCGCACGTCCAGCCGCAGGTCGTACACGGCGGCGGCGCTGTCCCAGGAGCGCAGCGTGAAGCCCTTCACGCGGCCCAGCACGCCACGCGACAGCGCCTCCACCCGCGCGTGCGACAGGCGCACCCGCCGTCCGGCCACGTCCACCGCGACCTGGTTGGACAGCCCCTCCGGCAGGGCCCTGGCCCACGCGAGCACGCCGTCCAGCATTCCCGTCCACGACTGCCCCGCCATCACGCGTCACTCCTCGGGGCCATGACCCGCCTCCGGCAGGGGCGCCCGTCGGGTGCACAATGGGGGACGCGGGCCCCCCGTGCAAAGCCTCCGCGCGGTGCTACGGTGCGCCCCGTGCCACAGAGCGAGTCCCTGTCAGAGCGGGTGGAGCGGTTGCAGCTGCCCTTCAACGAATACGGTGTCGACCCCTACGGCATCTCCAAGAAGCACCTGAAGCTGGCGCTGGAGTTCTTCGCCTTCCTCTACCGGAACTACTTCCGGGTGCGCTGCACCGGCGTGCAACACATCCCCAAGCAGGGCCGGGGCATGCTGGTGGGCAACCACTCCGGCGGCGTCGCGGTGGACGGGATGATGGTGCTCACCTCCACGCTGCTGGAGATGGATCCACCCCGGCTCGCGCAGGGCATGGTGGAGCGCTTCATCCACAAGTTCCCCGTGGCCTCGCTGTGGGCCAGCCGCACCGGCCAGTTCACCGGCCTGCCCGAGCACGCCGTGCGCCTGCTGGAGGACGACCGGCTGTTGATGATTTTTCCGGAAGGCGCCCGCGGCACCGCGAAGCTCTACCCGGATCGCTACTCGCTGGTGGACTTCGGCACGGGGTTCATCCGGCTGGCGCTCCAGACGCGCTCGCCCATCATCCCCTTCGCCTTCCTGGGCGGCGGCGCGGCCATCCCCACCATCACCAACGCCTACGCGCTGGGGAAGCTGTTGGGCATGCCGTACATCCCGCTGACGCCGTACCTGCTGCCGCTGCCGCTGCCAGTGGGGCTGGAAATCCACTACGGCGAGCCGCTCGTCTTCGAGGGCACGGGCGACGAGGAGGACCACGTCATCCAGGGCTATGTGGACCAGGTGAAGGCCCGCATCCAGCAGCTCATCGAAGACAACCGCGCCGAGCGCAACCTGCGCCGGACCCGGAGGCTGTTGCCATGAGGGTGTTGATTCCAGGCATCTCCGGCGGCATCGCGCGCAGGCTGGCGCTGCGGCTGCGCGACAACGGCCATGAGGTCGCGGGCATCGACATCCGGCCGTGGCGGGACGCGCCCAAGGACATCCAGGTGCACCCGGTGGACGTGCGCAAGCGCGCCGCCGAGGACGTCTTCCGCCGCTGGAAGCCGGAGGCGGTGGTGCACATGGCCACGGTGACGGCGTTCACCGTGCCCGGCGGCGAGCGCGGCCGCATCAACCTGGACGGAACCAAGGCGCTGTTCGACCACTGCGCGACGCACGGCGTGAAGCAGGTGCTCTTCGTGGGCCGGCACACGTTCTATGGCGCGGCGCCGGACTCGCCGCTGTACCACTCGGAGGACGAGCCCCCGCGCGCGCTGGAGGCCATCCCGGAGCTGGCGGACCTGGTGGCCGCGGACCTGTACGCGGCCACGGCGCTGTGGCGCATGCCGGAGGTCACCACCGCGGTGCTGCGGCTCGTCTACACGCTGGGCACGCCGGGCACGGGCACGCTCGCGAACCTCCTGCGCGGCAAGCGCGTGCCCATGGTGCTGGGTTACGACCCGCTCTTCCACGTGCTCCAGGAGGAGGACGTGGTGACGGCGCTGCAGCTGGCGCTGGAGAAGAAGGTGCGCGGCATCTTCAACGTCGCGGGGCCCGCGCCGGTGCCGCTGTCGGTCATCATCCGGGGCACGGGCCGCACGCCGGTGCCGCTGCCGTCACCGCTCTTCTCGGTGTTGATGGGGCGGGCGGGCTTCCCCCGCTTGTCGGTGGGCGCAACGGATCACCTGCGCTACCCCATCGTGGTGGACAACAAGCGCTTCCTGGAGGCCACGGGCTTCCAGTACACCTTCGACGAGGGCCGCATCCTGCGCGCCTACGCGGACGCGCTGCCGGTGGACCGGGCGGGTCATGGTGGCTGACAGCGTCGGCGCGGCATCCGTGCCCACGCCGGGCCTGTTGCGCCGGGTGGAAGCGGTGGTGTTCCTCACCGTGTTCCTGGACCTGGTGGGCTTCGGCATCGTCATCCCGATGCTGCCCTTCTACGTGCAGTCCATGGGCGGCTCGGCGCGCACGGTGGGCATCCTGCTGGGGTGTTTCAGTTTCACGCAGCTGCTCGCCACGCCGCTGCTCGGGCGGTACTCGGACCGGCACGGGCGGCGCGCGGTCATCCTGCTGAGCCTGCTGGCGAACGCGGTGGCGATGGCGCTGTTCGCGCTGGCCAGCCACCAGCGGATGCTGCCGTTGTTGTTCGCGTCCCGCATCCTGGCGGGGGCGACGTCCGGGAACATCGCCGCGTGTCAGGCGGCGCTCGCGGACGTGACGACGAAGGAGACGCGCGCGAAGGCCATGGGCCGCATTGGCGCGGGCATTGGCCTGGGCATGGTGCTGGGGCCCACGCTGGGCGGCCTGTTCTCCGGCCTGGGCCCGTGGGTGCCGCCGCTGCTCGCGGGAGGCCTGGCGCTGGTGGGCTTCGTGGGCGCGCTCCTGGCGATGCCGGAGACACACCCGGTGGAGAAGCGCGTGGCGGCGAAATCCCAGACGCGGTGGTCCGCGTTGCAGGACTCGCCCCGGCGCAAGGCGTTGGGAATGGTGCTGGGGTTGTTCTTCGCGGTGTTCCTGGCCATGACCACGCTCCAGGTGGCGTTCGCGCTGCTGGTGCAGGCGCGGCTGGGCTGGGGCTCCAAGGAAGTGGGCTACACGTTCGCGGTGGTGGGCGGGCTGGGGATGGTCATCCAGGGCGGGCTGATTGGCCCGCTGTCGCGCGCGGCGGGTGAGTTCCGGTTGCTCATCTGCGGAGCCCTCCTCCTGGCCTGCGGCATGGCGGGGCTCGCGGTGTCGTGGCAGGCCCTTCCGATGATGGTCTCCGTGGTGCTGGTGGGCGTGGGGACGGGCTTCCTCCAGCCGCTGATTTCGAGCCAGGCCTCGCAGGTCGCCTCGCCTTCGCAGCAGGGCGCCGTGCTGGGTCTGGCGCAGTCGTGCGGCGGACTGGCCCGCACGGTCGGTCCGGTGGCGAGCGGCTGGATGTATGCGTCGTGGAGCACCCAGGCCCCCTTCCTGACGGGCATGGTTTCAGCGCTCGCGGCGGCGGGTTTGAGCGTGCTTCTCCATCGGGAAACAGCGGACGACGCGGAGCGGTAAAGCCTTTCGGACCCACCCGGGTCCGTGTCTCCCCGCAACCCCATACCCCTTTTGGGGGTCTTGTCTTCACCCGACCCGTGGGAGCAGTCTTTTGCTCACGAGGGGGCGGTGAAGCCATCACTCCCGGGGGGTAGGGCTTGCCATTGGCGGGTGAAGTCGCGCTGCTGGATGCGTTGGACCGTCAGGCCCGGCGCCGGGCGGAAGGCATCGCGACCCTGAGCGTGCTGGAGGGACCCGAGGCCCTGGGGGGGACGCTCTGGAGCCAGTGGGCCGCGAGGCACGGGCAGGCGGTGGTGGAGGTCTCCGGTGAGGACCCGAGGGCGGCGGCGCTGGACTGGGCCCGGGCGCTGGCAACGGCGCGGGACCTGGGGGAGGACGCGGAGGCGCTGGCGACGTTCAGCCTGACGGCGGCGAATCCCAGACACACGCCGGCGTTCCGCGGAAAGACAGCGCATGAGCGGCGCGTGTTGCTGGACGCGCTGCCGCCGCCCTCGATGTTGCCGGAAGCCACGTGGGCGCTGTGCCGGGAGCTGGTGATTGGCAGGGAGGCGGTGGGGCCGGGCGCCCTGCCCCCCGCGGTGCACACGGCGTTCGCGAAGAACCTGGGCGCGGGGCTGCGCGCGCTGCACGCGCTGGTGCCGCCCGGAAAGGCGCCGGTGGTGCGGGTGCCCGCGGGGGTGGCGCCGGCGTTCCGGGGGCTCCAGGTGGCGGGCGTGTTGAGCAGCGCGGTGCCGGCGCTCGCGGTGGCGTGCGGGGTGTCCAGCGAGGCGTTGGCGGCGTTCCTGGCGGGTGGGGAGACGCGGCTGAAAGCGCTGGTGCGCGAGGGCGTGCTGGCGGTGCCCGTGGAGCCCTCCGAGACCGCGAGCGCGGTGGCGACGCTCCGGAAGCTGGAGCGCACGGGCGCGACGGAGGCGCAGCGGGTGAGCGCCGCCGAGGTGGCGCTGGCGGTGCTGACGGGCGCGGGCGAGGCGGGCGCGGACCGGGCGCGAAGCAAGGCGGAGGCATACCTGCGCGACCGGCTGGAGGAGCACCCGGGCACGGCGGGCCTCTTCGCGCTCAACGTCCGGCTGCACCCCGAGGACAAGCGCTCCTGGGAGGTGGACCTGCTGTGCCGCTCGCTGCGCATCGCGGTGGAGATCGACGGCTACCACCACTTCCAGGATCCGGAGCGGTTCCGCCGCGACCGGCGCAAGGACCTGGACCTGCAGCGCGAGGGCTACTGGGTGTACCGGCTGCTCGCGACGGACGTGCTGTCCCAGTTGGAGCACATCCTCCACACCCTCGACACGTTGATTGAAGCCCGCGGGCGCGAGCCTGACGGGCGGGAGCCACGACATGGACACCGACACTCCTGACACCCGACTCCAGGGCCTGGCCCTGGCATGGCTGGCGACGCGCTCGGAGAAGAAGGCCGGCACGCGCAATGAGCTGGCGAAGACGCTGCACGCCTTCGTGGAGCACCGCTGGAGCCGGGGTGAATGGACCGGACGGTTCGACGCGCTGCTGACGGGACTGCTGGACGGCAAGCTCGTGGAGGCCCGGGGCCGTTCGGGGCTGGCGCTGACGGGGCCGGGCCGTCAACAGGCGCTGAAGTTCCTGCGGGTGGACTCGCCCAAGGGGCTCACGTGGAAGCGCGTGAAGCAGCAGCACCTGCTGGCGAAGGGCCTGGGCCTGCCGGGCACCAAGCCCGCGCTGGGGCGGTTATCGGACGCGGACGGCGTGCGGGCGCTGGTGCTCAAGCGGGCGCACAAGGTGGACGGGCCGGAGACGCCGACGCTGGCGCAGGTGCGCGACCGGCTGTTGTGGCGGCAGCTGGGCGTGGAGACGGACGAGGCGTTCTCGCTGCGCGCGGTACAGGCGCACCTGCTGGGCAAATTGCTGAAGCAGGAGGTCAGCGATCCGAAGCGCGGCGTGGAGCAGCTGGCCGCCCGCGCGGTGGGAGCGTCGCGGGTGGACGCGGAGGTGGTGCGGATGGCGGCGCTGCGGGAATGGGTGCTGGCGGGGGCGGACAAGGCGCCCCCACCCGGACAGAAGCCCCCGGAGGCTCCCCTGAAGTCAGAACCCAAGGTGCCATCCGCGGACACGGCGTCTTTCGCCCAGCGGGTGCTGGACGCGGCCGGGGCCGTGCCCCCCACGGGCCGCTTCGGTGACAACAAGGTCTTCATCTCCCACGTGTGGAAGGCGTTGCAGCCGGAGTGGTCTGACCGCCCGGCGTTCAACGAGGCGCTGCTCGCGGCCAACCGCGCGCATTACCTGTCACTGGGCCGGGCGGACCTGCTGGCGGCCATGAACTCCCGCGACATCACCGAATCCGAAGTGCGCACCGTCGGCGCCAGCTTCCATTTCGTCGTCCTCTAAGCGGAACCCCTTCTCAGGAGCCTCCCCATGTCCAAAGACGCCCGGCTGCAAGCGTTCCTGTCCGATGGCCCCGAGATCTTCAACAGCGTCCAGCAGGGCCAGACGCTGTGGAAGCGGGATCCGTTCGACGTGCCGTCCATCAATGCACCCGCGCGCGCGGCGTTCGAGCGGCTCGTGAAGCGCGCCACCGCGCAGACGCCTCCGGAGGACGGAAGGATCCTTCTGCTGAAAGGGGACTCCGGCAGCGGCAAGACGCATCTGGTGCGGGCCTTCCGCAACAGCGTGCACGAGAGCGGCAAGGGCTACGTCGGCTATCTGCCCATGACCGTTGATGTGACGCACTACGACCGATACATCCTGTCGGAAGTCATCGACTCGCTGGAGAAGCCGTACGACCACGGCCACGTCGACGACACGGGGCTGATGCTGCTGTCCGAGGCCGTGCTCAAGCGCTGCAAGAACATCTTCGCGGCCCACATCCCGGACGAAGACGTGCTGGACGACGAGTCGCTGCACGGCAACATCCGCGCCGTCGCGGACGACCTGCACGCGGATCCCGAGTTCCGGAACATCGACGTCAACCTGCTGCGCGCCCTGCTCTGCCTCCAGCGCCGCGAGGCCCGCTTCCACCACCGCATCGTCCAATGGCTGCGCTGCGAGGAGATGTCGCCCGAGGACCGGGCCATCATCGGGAACCTGGTCCCGCGAAGCACCGAGGAGTCCCCCAGCCGGATGCTCATCCAGCTGGGCCAGCTCATGGGCATCTTCGGCAAGGCGCTGGTCCTCTGCGTCGACCAGGTGGAGGACATGCTCGACTTCGAGCAGAAGCCCCAGATGGAGCCTTCCTTCCGCCGCGCGATGAGCACGCTGGTCGCGCTGGCGGCCCAGGTGCCCTCGGCCATCGTGGTGGTCTGCTGCCTCTCCGACTTCTGGACGGCGACGCGCACGAGGATCAACCGCGCGATGATCGACCGCATCGAGCGAAATCCCGAGCCCGTGGACCTGGAGCTCAACGTCACCGCGCAGACGGCGCGGGACATCGCGGCCCGCCGGCTGAAGTCCCTGTACGAACAGAAGGGGATCGCATTCAACCCGGCCCAGCCCACCTACCCCATTCCGGCCCAGGGCTTCGAGCTGCTGAGCGGCCAGCGGACGCGCGACATCCTGAACGCCTGCCACCGCTACCGGGAACAGGCCATCCAGGACGGCAAGCTGCCGGCGGCGTTCCCCCTGCCGGACAAGCAGCAGCTCCCCGCCAAGGGAGTCACCGTCTCTCCCCAGACACCCCCAGCGCCGGACCTGGATCAGGCCTGGACGGACTTCAAGGCCAACTTCAAGGCAAGGGTGCCGGAAGGGGACTCGGACATCACCGCGTTGCTCGCCTGGAGCATCAAGGCGAGCGCGGAGGAGCTGGGCGACGCGGCCCGGTTCAAGGTGAAAGCCCACGATGAGGGGGACTCGCTCGACGTCACGGTCCAGCCCGGCGACGCACAACTTCATGTCGCGCTCTGCAACAACACACCCAAGGGAGGCTCCCTGGGCAAACAGATGACCCAAGCCCTCAGGAACGCGGCCAAGAAGCTGCCGGTCCTGGTGCGCACCACGGACTTTCCCGGCACCCTGGGCACCCTGGTGGAGGAACAGACCACCCTGCTGCGGCGCAGGGGTGGACGGCGCGCGGTGGTGGGGCCCAGCGACCTGCGGGAGCTGCTCGCGTTGCAGGCCTTCCGCAAGCAGCAGGTGGAGTCCACGTTCCTCGGATGGAGCCGCGTGGCCCGTCCGGTGACGAGGCTCCAGGGCATCACGGACCTGCTGGCCCTGGAGAAGTCCGCCCCCGTCGCCATCACGCCTCCTGCGCCCATGGGGAGCAAGCCCGGCGCCGTGAAGGAGTCCGTCGTGTCCGACGGCGAGTCCGAATGGGAGGTGACGCCGGCCAGCCAGATCCTCCCGGTCAAGCCGGATAGATCAACCGCCTCCGCCAGCAAGTCGAAGGAGGACAGCCCCAAGGGCCAGATGCGCGTGGGCGTCTCAGAGGGCGTCTTCGCCAACACCGTGCATGTCCAGGCGAATGAGCTGACCCAGCACAGTGCCTTCCTCGGCGGTCCCGGCAGCGGCAAGACGACGCTCGCGCTGAACCTGGTCGAGCAGCTGTTGCTCCAAGGCATCCCCGCCATCCTCGTGGACCGCAAGGGCGACCTCGCCGCGTACGCGCGCGAGGAGTCGTGGGGGGAGGAACTGTCCAACCCGATGATGCTCGAGCGCCGCAAGCTGCTGCGTGAGCATGTGGATGTGGCGCTCTACACGCCGGGCCGTTCGGACGGACGCCCGCTGTCGATTCCAGTGGTGCCCCGAGGACTCGACAAGCTCCCGCCCGAGGAGCGTGACCAGATCCTCCAGCAGGCGGCGGACGCCCTCTCCACCATGCTGGAGTACAAGAGCAGCCAGAGGGACAGGGCCGCGAAGGCCCTGCTGGCCCTGGCGCTGCGGCTGCTGGTGCAGCGTCCGTCCGGCAAGGAGATCACCCTGGACCTCATCCAGCGCTTCGTCGCCGCGCAGGACATGACGCTCGTCCAGGAGGCGCATGGGCTGGATGACAAGGTCTTCACCAAGCTGGCGCAGGACCTGGCGACGCTGCGGCTCAACGCGCAGTCCCTGCTCTCCAACACCGGGGAGAAGCTCGACATGAACGAGCTGCTGGGACTGGGCGCCGCGAAGGTGCCGGGCAAGACGCGGCTCACCATCATCAGCACCAAGTTCCTGGGCGGACTGCACAGCTCGCTGTTCTGGGTGTCACAGCTCCTGGTGGAGGCCAACCGCTGGGCCAGCCAGCACCCGTCGCCGAAGCTCCAGGCGGTGCTCCTCTTCGACGAGGCGGACATCTACCTGCCCGCGGTGGGCATCCCCGCCACGAAGCAGCCCATGGAGAACCTGCTCCGGCGCGCGCGCTCGGCCGGCGTCGGGGTGATGCTCGCGACGCAGAGCCCAGGCGACCTCGACTACAAGTGCCGCGACAACGTGCGCGCCTGGTTCGCGGGCCGCGTGAAGGAGGAGACGGCGCTCCGGAAGCTCAAGCCGATGTTCGCGGAGGCCCGTGTGGACGCATCGGTCCGCCTCCCTGCCCAGAAGACGGGCCAGTTCCACGTCCTGCGCGAAGGCCAGGTGGAACAGCTCAAGGCGGACCGGAACATCATCAAGACGGAGCAGTTGTCGGAGGAGGAGATCCTCCAGCTGGCACACCGCTCCGGTGAGCAGGGCATCCGCAACGCGGGGTGAGCCCGGTCTGGGGTCCAGGATGGGAGCCATGCAGGCCCGGGTGGACTCACGGCCGTGGACATGGCTCCTGAAGCAACCTCGACTTCGAGGCTGCGCGGATGACCACTGGCGGACCGAACGTGCTCCGCCCGGCACTCCCCGCGAGTGCTGAGGTCAATTCCAGTCACCGGGCACGGTCCCGGGTCGGCTGGACGGTGAAAGGGCAGGAGTTCATACCTCCCCCTTGAGGATTCTTCGACCGTCCAACCTCGGGACAGCCATCTGTCCCCACCCGACAAGCCCGGGGACTCAATGTCTTCTCTCCAGAGGATGTTCACCTATGCAGGTGACGCACAGAGCGCGCCTCAGAAGAACATCCTCATCGAGTTCAGGCTCCCCGTCTTCGAGTACCAGAACATCGAAACCCCGGAGGGGAACGGGATCGTCCGAAACGTCATCGACATCGGCGTGCTCACCGTTCCCCTGGCGCTCCATTCAAAGGAATATCACCTCACCCTGGATGATGGGTTCATCACCGGGAGCGGCGAAGGCCCCTTCGACCGCTTCACGCGGTACGTCTGGCAGACGAGAGAGCGACACAACCTCGAGGAGCTGAGCGTCGGCGTGGCGGTGCGGTACCTGTCCAATGACGGCAAGAAGCTCGGCGAGGACTCACTCGAGTTCATCTACCACCCGAAACTCGAAGCCGATGAGCGGTGGGAGGGCCCCGGGTTCCCCCAGATCTCCTTCGAGAAGGTCTTCATCGCGGTCAACAAGGCCGCCTTCGCCAGGATGGAACGCCGGATGCCCCCCGGCGTCGACCTGGGGCACATCAGCCTGATGGACGTGATCTCCATCCTGACGGACCTGACAGGCGCGGAGCCTGCCTTCGATGACAAGGTTTCGGACGAAACGAAGCGGCGTCTGTTCGGCGCCTCAGGGGATGCCGCGGACCGGGCCCTGGAATTCATCAAGCAGAACTTCCAGTCCCTCTATGACTTCCCCTTGAAGCTCGCCGAGCTCAAGACGCTGGTCATCGCGGGCACGCTCACCAGCGTCAGCTCCGACGGCTCCGATGCGACCCGCCTGGACTTCCTGCTGTACGACCTGTCCGTGGAGTTCTCCGAGGCGGACACCTCCCGCACGAAGGTCCTCCATGCCCCGTTCGGAGAGGACCTGCGCATCCAGCAGAACGCGGCGCCCTTCTCTTTCCAGGAGGCCCGGCAGGTCCTCTTCGACAATGCCGTTGGCCCCGTCCAGGTCACGGTGAAGGGCTTCGATGGTTCGCTGCTGTGGTCCAAAGAGTTCGCGGCCGACGACCCGGAGCTCACGAGGCTCGACATCAAGGTCCCCCGGCAGCGGCCGAGCCGGTTGACCCCGAAGGACCTGGAGCCCGTCCCCGACAAGAAGAAGCGGCTGCGGGGCCAGGTGATCGAGCTCACCCGGAAGTGTCCCCTCAAGGACCTGACGGTGCTGGTCCAGGCCAAGGGCGCTGACGATGCCGCCTGGCGAATCGTGGGTGCCGCGACGACCGACGCCTCTGGCAACTTCTCCATGCCGTATCCCTTCGGCATCTTCACGCAGGCCCAGGCCCTGGTGTCGGCCAGACCCGACGAGCCGGCAACCCTCGCGGTCACGGACGTCAGGGACGGAAACCAGACGCTGGCGGATGACTTCCTGTACCTGCTGGTCAAGGAGCTCCAATGCCCTCACGCGGGCACGAAGGAGGCGTGCGACTGCCAGGCGAAGAAGCAGGCCGCACGGCTTCCAGACCAGGCGGACCTGATTGAATCCGACGAGTACTCCCAGGACATCGGAGGGGCTTGCATCAACCTGTCCACGCCCAACCGGACCCTGAGTGAGTACAGCTATCAGGCCATCGTGCGGACCTCCGATCCGGACGTGGCGAACTACACCCTGAAGCGAGTCGAAGTCCCCCAGCCCGCCGCCCCCCATGTCTTCTCCGACATCACTCACGGCGTATCCGCGCTGGAAGTCGCGCTCAACAGCCCGGCGCTCCGGGCGCTCTTCGCCCAGCCAGTCTTGGATGACGTGTGGGCCCAGCTCAAGGCACTGGGAGGGGTGCGCGCGGATGCATCCCCCATCGACCTGACGGCCACGCTGGGGAACGCCGATACCCTCCTCCGCCTGATCAACATCGTTCCGCCCCAGGACGTGGCGATGGCCGCCGTGCTGAGAGTCCTCGTGGAGGGTGCCCGGGAAGTGGAGGAGTTGCTGAGGGACGCGCTGCGGCCTCGCACCGAAACACGTTATGAGCTTGAAGGCGGCGCCCGGAAACGGCTCCGCAAGCCCATTGACCTGGACAATCCCGTCGCCTGGCAAGATGACCCCGAGGGCAGCCGGAATCCCTCCCTGTATCAGGCCGTCTCCATCGCGACCGGGCATCTGCTGCATTACAAGTCCGTCTTCAAGGCGGACGGCTACTCCCTGGGGGATCTGCTCTATTCGCTGCCGCTGGCCCCCGGACAGAAGAAGGAGATCGTCGTCTTCGACGCCTCCCACACGCTATCAGGCGCCGAGTCCCAGGCGCTGACCCAGGGCGAAAGACTCGCCTCCGACCTCGTGAACGAGAGGGTCATCGCCAGCCAGCTGGCCGGAAGCATCCGGGAGGCCGTACGCGCCAGCAGCTCCGCCAATACGAGTGGCATCAGCGCGGGTTTTGGCACGGGCGGTTCCGGCGCGGGGGGCGCCGGCGCGTTCAGCGGCTCGGGCAGCGCGGTCCTGGGCGTCGCGGGGGGCGTCGCCAACGCCAACGCCAACGCCGCGCAGGACAGCACCCGGGATGTGTCCCAGTTCTTCAATGAAAAGCTGCGCCAGTCCATCATGCAGAACGCGGAGAGCTACCGGCAGCTCACCGCGTCGGTGATCACCACGGTGCAGGAAGGACAGCGGTACGCGGTCACCAGCGAGGTCGTGGCCAATCACAACCATTGCCACGCCCTGACCATGATGTACTTCGAAGTCCTCCGCCACTTCGCGATCTTCCAGGAGCTGTCCGCCGTCGAGGAGTGCGTGTTCGTTCCGCTCCTGATGACCCACTTCACGACCCAGAACATCTTCAAATGGCGGGACGTCCTGGCGTCCCATCTGTTGCCCATGCCGTCGGAAACCTACCTGCAGCCCTACAGCGCCTTGTCAGGCCCCGTGCGGATGCATCCCCTGCTGAAGGCCTTCGACGCCAACGAACGCATCAAGACGGACTACGCCAACGTGGATTTTCCGCGAGGCGCCTACGACGATGAGCCCATCCGGTTCATCAAGGGGGACATGCGGCTCAGGGTGGAGCTGCCGCGTCCCAGGACGCGCTTTGATCGCATCATGTCGCTGCCTGTCACCACCCAGACCATCACGACCCGGGAAATCGATCCGCTGGCAACGACAGCCGCCGCGCTCGACTTCCCGCGCAAGATGGCCGAGTACGCCGCCAAGGCCGCCGCGACGGCGGGACTCCTGCCCCTGTTCGAGCGTCCTCCCGTCCCGCCGGGCATCCAATACAGCACCACCCAGCACGAGATGCTGGTCCGCGAGGCGATCTTCGACAGCTTCATGAAGCTGGACGCCAACTACCAGAGCGTTCCTCCAGCACAGTGCATCCGGATCACCCATTTCAGTCCGCCCGCGAAGATCTCCGCCGGACCGCTTGGAACCATCACCCCGACAGCGGCCTCGGTCCTGGACTTCTTCGCGGAGAACGAGGCGGACAAGCAGCAGTGGTCCCTCTACGCGGCCCTGCTGGGCTATTCGGACGTCTTGAGCCTGCTCAACGCGTACTTCAAGGGCAACCTCATCTCGGAATGGGATGCGATCTTCAACAATGACATCGCCCCGCTCCTCTTCGAGAAGCTCGTCGCGAACATCGGGGTTTCGGACATCGCTACCGACTTCTCCAGCAGGTCGAAGTACAAGGGTGGCGAGCGGCTGATGATGCTGAGCCTGAGCGGCACCACATCCCGCAAGAGGAGCCAACTGCCTCAGCACCTGCGCATGGCCGTGAACAACGCCACCCTCAAGGCGCTCCAGCCCCATGTCACGCTCACCATCGAAGGCCTGACGCTCACGTACTCGACGGCGCACTACGACGGGATGCTGTTCAGCGGCTCCATCAACGACGACCTGCTGGATGACACCCTCCTCTTCATCCCGGAGAACGCGGACGAAAAGAGGAACCCGCGCAAGGATGATGCCTATCTCGTCCACAAGCTGATCGAGCACCTGAACAGCAACCTGGAGCATTACAACAAGGCGCTCTGGTACAGCCTGGATCCCGACCGGCGCTACATGCTGCTGGACGGCTTCCACATGCAGATCTTCGATGGGGCCGGCAATCCCGCGGGCTTCCGGAGCCTGGCATCGGTGGTCAAGAACGAGCTCATCACCATCACCGGCAACTCCCTGGTCTTCCCGGTGGCCGCTGGCTACAAGGTCAGCCAATCCTATATCACGGAGGAAAGGCTGAACCCGGAGGCTCCCCCGGAACGGGCCACGCTGTTCGACCACTACAAGCCTCTGACGCCCGTCCAGCCCTACCGCATCAGCGTTCCTTCCAAGGGCGTGTTCGCCGAAGCGATCCAGGGCGCATGCAACGCCTGCGAGAAGATCGAAACGGAGCGCCTGCAGGACTGGACCCGGCTTCCGAACACGGATGAGCCCACGCCCATCCTTCCGGTCACCCCGCCCACCCCTTCGGTCACGGACTGGAAGGCGGTGTTCAAGGACTTCGCCACGCCCCTCGTCAGCATCCAGAACGCGCCAGCGGCTCCCCAGCCGGGCGCGGGCCTGGCCGGATTGTCCGAGCTGCTCGGAAAGAGTGGCGTGTTCAAGGACATCACCGGACTGGAGGGCACGCAGCAGAACGTCATGAAGACGTATCTGTCGAACCAGGAGAACGCCAAGGCCTTCGCCGAAATGGCCAAGGACATGGCCATCCAGGCTCACAATACGCACAACGCAGGCAAGATCATGGATGCGCTCAAGGGCGCAAAGGACTCCGGCGCGCTGAGCGAGGATGACTACAACAAGCTCGTGAAGGAGCACCTGCAACAGCAGATCGATGGCGGAGCGACCCAGAAGAACGAGCTCGCCAAGGAGAACCAAGCCATCCCGTCCCCGTTGACCCAGGCCGCGGTCGACGCCGCGGGCAAGGGCAAGGACGTCAGGGCCCAGGCCACGGCCCCCTCGGGCAGCTCGGAGTCCGTGGACATCAAGGCGCCGCAGATCACGACCATCGCGAACGTGGCCGAAGCCGAGTACTGGCGCGACCTCATCACGTTCCTTCCCGGTCCGGAGCTCACGGCGGGAATCGAGGCGCGCAACCTCGCGGTCCAGAAGCTCACCGACGGCTACGGCGACGTCAATCTGGACTGGTTCCAGGTGGACATCACGAAGCTCCCGAATCGCCCGGGGACCACGACACCGTTCGATGACGCGGGACTCTTCGAATACTTGCGAAAGAACTTCGCGGACTTCCTGCAGCCGTATCCCCGCACCGGCAAGCCGCGTTCGCTGGAGACCTATGAAGCCGTGGACGCCGCTTCGTGGGCAAGCGCGACGCCGCTTGGCTCGGTGTTGTTGTTCACCATCGACGCCAACCCGCTACCTGCCCTGGCAGGCTTTGTCGTGCCCCTGGCAGCGGCCCCTGTCCCCGAATTGGGCCTCGTGCTGTGCTCGGAATACGTGAGTGAGCCAGGCCAGGATCACCACTGGAACTTCACGACGTTGAAGGGCCCCAACCCGATTCGCTACCACCCGGTCTCCGGGACCCGCCAGTTCGGCCTGGGCCGGAAGAAGGACCACTGGACCTTCTACGTTCGCGCGGCCGACCGCACGTCCACCCTCTTTGACTATGGAGGCAGCCCGCTCGTGTTCAGCGGCGCCGACGAATATTGGGATTACCTTCAGACGCAGCTCATCGGCTTCGTCGAAAGCAACGGCGGTGCCGCGAAGCGGGGCCTGGTATCGAGCAAGCGCTACGACTGGCGGGGAGTCAACAACCGGTTTTTCGGTGGAGGTCCGATCACCGCCTGATGCCCGCGGGAGGCAGCAGGTAGGCGTCGTCTACGGGCGAACAGGGAGGCGCCTCCCATCCATCTTCCGGGTCGGCCCCCGGGCGGGGAGTCGTCCCTGGCGCCCTCGTGCGGCTTCGCCGGGCAGCGAATCCCATACTTCCTACGGGTGTCTTCCCTGATGGGAGTGGAAGGATGGTCTTTCGACAGGGCCAGCAGCGGGCCGCGCATGGGCGTTCAGCGCCCGAGGAGTGCGCGTCCCTCCGGGCCCTCGACGCCCTGGAGCGCATCTCGGATGCGGTCTTCGCGCTCGACCGCTCCTGGCGCTTCACCTACCTCAACACGCGCAGTGAGTGGCTGCTTCGGCGCTCGCGCTCGGAGCTCATCGGGCGCGTCGTCTGGGACGAGTTCCCCGAGGCGCGCGGCTCGGTGTTCGAACAGGAGTACCAGCGGGCGCTCACGGAGCAGGTCCACGTCGCGTTCGAGACCCACTACGCGCCCCTGGATGCCTGGCTCGACGTGCGGGCGTACCCCTCCTCGGAAGGCCTCACCGTCTGCTTCCGGGACGTCAGCGCCCGCAAACGCGCCGCGCAGGCGCTGCATGAGTCGGAGCAGTTCCTGCGCTCCACGCTCGACTCGCTGTCCACGCACATCGCCATCCTCGATGGCCGGGGCGTCATCCTCGCCGTCAACGCCGCCTGGACGCGCTTCGCACGCGACAACGGCTGCGTGGAGGTGGAAGGGCCCGGCCCGTGCGGCGTGGGCGCGGACTACCTGGGGGTGACGGAAGCCGCGCACGGCACGTACTCGGAGGAGGCGCCCTCCGTGGCGGAGGGCATCCGCGGCATCCTCGCCGGCCGGACCGAGTCCTTCCTCCAGGAGTACCCCTGCCACGAGCCCGATGGAGGCAAGCGGCGCTGGTTCCTGCTGCGCGCCACGCGCTTCGCCGGACCGGGGCCGCTGCGCGTGGTGGTGGCCCACGAGGACATCACCGGCCGCCACGAAGCCGACGAGGCACTGCACCAGCTGGCGCGGGAAGAGGCCGCCCGCGAGGAGGCGGAGGCGACACGCGAGCGGATGAACGCGGTGCTCGAGCGCATCACCGACGGCTTCGCCGCGTTCGACCGGGACGGCCGGTTCATCTACGTGAACCGGCACGCGGAGGCGCACTTCGGCCGCAAGCGCGAGGCGCTGCTGGGCCGGCGGCTGGAAGAGGTCTTCTCCGGCCCCAAGGGCCTGGCCATGGTGGCCCTGCTGCGCCGGGCGACAGCGGCGCAGGTCCCCGTGGAGGAGGAGCAGCCTTCCTTCGAGGACAACCGCTGGCTGCGCGTCGTGGCGTACCCGTCACCGGAGGGACTCTCCGTCTACTTCCGCGACATCACCGAGCAGCGGCGCGGCGAGCTGTGGAGCCGCTTCCTCTCCGACATGGGCTCCGCCAGCACGCGCTCCCTGGACCGCTGGGACGTGGTCCGCACCGTGGTGAAGCTCGCGGTGCCCACGCTGGCGGACGGCTGCGCCATCGCCACGCGGGGCAGCAATCCCGAAGAGGAGCCCTCCATCGAGGTCGTCGCCGTGACGCCCGCCCTGGAGGACACGCTGCGCGCGGCGTTCACCACCGGGGCCGGGGGCGCGCTGGGTCGGACGGTGGAGCAGGCGGTGCGCACGAAGTCGGGAGTGCTCCTGCAGGGACCCGTCCCGGACCTTCCCGGCGTGGAGTCCGCGGTGGCCGTGCCGCTGGCCCTCCAGGACCGCTCCCTGGGAGAGCTGCTGCTGGTGTCCACGCGCCCGGGATTCCGGTACGGAACGGAGAGCCTGCCCCTGGTGGAGGAGCTGGCGCGGCGGACCGCGCTGGCGCTGGAGAACGCGCGGCTGTACCGCACCGCGAAGCAGGCCGTCGCCGCGCGCGACGAGACGCTGGGCATCGTCTCCCACGACCTGCGCGCGCCGCTGAACACCATCTCCCTGCTGAGCCGCTCCGCGGAGCGGACCCTGGCCCGGCACGAGGAAGGGGCGGATGCCGCGGAGGCGCTGCGGAAGATCCGCCTCGTGGTGGGCAACATGGAGGGGCTCATCGACGACCTGCTGGAGGTGGCGCGGGTGGAGTCGGGGCGCCCGTTGCTGGACGTGGAGCCGCTGGACGTGCCCCGGCTGCTCGCGCAGGTGCAGGGCCTGAACGAGCTGCTGGCGGCGGACAAGGCGCTGCGCCTCGAGGTGGCGTTGGAGCCGGACCTCCCCCAGGTGCGCGCGGACCGGGCGCGGCTGGTGCGCGTCTTCCAGAACCTGGTGGGCAACGCCATCCACTTCACCCCGCCCGGGGGCCACATCCTCCTCAAGGCCGAGCGCCGAGGCGACCAGGTGTGCTTCCGCGTGGAGGACTCGGGGCCGGGCATCGACGCGCGGTCGCTGCCCCACGTGTTCGACCACTTCTGGCAGGCCATCCACACGCGCAAGGCGGGCGCCGGACTGGGGCTCGCCATCGTCAAGGGGCTGGTGGAGGCCCACGGTGGCCGCGTCTGGGTGGAGAGCCAGCCAGGCCACGGCGCGGCCTTCTATTTCACGCTGCCCGGCCTCCCGGGGGCCTCCGCGAGCCTCCCGCATGGCGGCGAGGCGGCCAGCCCCTGACAGACCCTCACCGGGGCGCGGGCGCGGATTACAATGGCGCCATGTCCTCGCAGCCGGCCTCTCACGCGTTGGCGTGGCTTCCCCTCGTCCTGCTCCCGGCGATGTTCGTGCTCGTCTCGTTCACCCTCTCCAAGATGGGGGGCTGGACGAGACTCGCGCGGGACTACCGCCTGGACAAGGGTGGGGGCTTTCCGTGCAGGTCCTTTGTCTCCGGCCACATGGGCTGGGTGGAGTACCGCAGCTGCCTCACCGTGGGCGGCGACGCGCGGGGGCTCTACCTCGCGGTGCTCCTTCCCTTCCGGGCGGCCCATCCTCCGCTGTGCATCCCCTGGTCGGACATCCACGACCGGCGCCACGAGCGGCACTTCTTCATCCACTGGGACACCTTCCTGGTGGGGCCGGAGCGCGTGAAGCTGCGCCTCCAGAGCTCGGCGCTGAAGCCGCTCGACAAGTACCTGCCGCCCGTCGTCCAGGCCTGATCATGTCCTCCACCGTCTCCGTCGATGGCGTCGTCCAGCGCTGGGAGGACCTGCGCCTCCAGGACTTTCCCCAGGGCTTCTTCTTTGGCGCGGGCTTCTTCACCACGTTCCGCATCGACGCCGGGCAGCCCCGGTTCCTCGCGAGGCACCTGGCCCGCGTGCGCTCAAGCCTCGACGCGTTCCCCACCGCCGTGCGCGCACCCGCGCCCGCGCTCCTTCACGAGGACGCCGTGCGGGAAGCCTTGCGCCGCTGCCTCACGGCGGATGCGGCGATGGGCCCCCGCTTCACCGGCGTGGGCAAGCTCGCGGTCAGCGACGGCCACGTGCTGTGCACCTTCCGTCCCTTCCCCGCGGAGCTTGAAGCCCTGCACCGGGAGGGCCGCGAGCTGGACGGAGTGGAGGCCGGGGCCTACCGGCGCGCGGAGCGCACGGTGAACCACAAGGGCCTCGCGTACTTCCGCCAGCACGCGCTCCTGCCGCGCCTGCCCGTGCTCACCAACGAATCAGCGGAGGTCTGCGAGCTGCCCACCGCCAACCTCTTCGTGCAGTTGGACGGCGCGCTCGTCACCCCGCCGCAGTCCGCGCCGTGCCTGCCGGGCATCGCACGCGCGGTGCTGCTGGCCATGGCCTCCGTGGACGGGCTCCCGGTGGTGGAGCGCGTGCTGCCGCTCGCGGACCTGTCCCGGGCGCAGGCGTGTTTCTACAGCAACGCCGTGGCGCTGGCCGTGGGCGTGCCCCGGCTGACAGGCCGGGAGCTTCCCGACAGCCTGCGGCTCGCGGAACGGGCCCGCGCCGCGCTGGAGGCCCGGGCCGTTCGCGAGGGCTGAGCACGCCCCGCCGGAGTGGGGCACACTCGCGGCCATGACCCGCTCGCTCGTCATGGTTCCCCGCTGGGCCGGAAGCCCCGTCACGGATTTCTATCCGTGGCTCACCGCGAAGCTGCGCACGCCTCCGCCCCTCTTCGATGACGTGCGCACGCTGGACATGCCCACGCCGGGCGCGCCCACCATCGACGGGTGGGTGTCCACGCTCGCCTCCGCGGTGGGCCCGGTGCCCGCGCCCTCCACGGTGTTCCTGGGACACAGCGTCGGCTGTCAGGCCGTGATGCGCTACCTGTCCACGCTGCCGCCGGGCCACACCGTGGAAGGCGCCGTGCTCGTCGCGGGCTGGTTCGAGATCGACACGCCCTGGGACACGCTGAGGCCGTGGCTGGACACGCCCCTGGACTTCGAGCGGATCCGCGCCGCGCTCCGCCGCTGCGTGGTGGTGCTGTCGGACTCAGACCCCTACACGCCCGACTTCCGCCGCAACACGCGCCTCTTCGAGGAGCGCCTGGGCGCCGAGGTGCGCCTCATTCGTGGCGGACGCCACTTCAACAACCCCCAGGAGCCCGCCGTGCTGGCCACGCTCCAGGAGTGCTTTGGCGCACAAGGCGCTTTCGCGCGAGCCGGGAGCCATTAACCTGGGGCGCATGTCCGCTCCCGCTCCCTTCGTCTCCCGCGTCCCCTTCGAGTCCGTCCACCCGAAGACCCTGGCCGTGTACTGCTCGGACGGACGCTTCACCGAGGCCGTGGAGGACCTGGCCCACCACCTGGGCCACGCGCGCATCGACACGCTCACCATTCCGGGAGGCCCCGCGCTGCTCAACCGCTGGGCGTCGGACTACCTGGAGAGCGAGGGCTTCACGCGCGCCGCGCGCTTCCTCATCGAAGGCCACCACATCGAGGACGTGCTGCTGCTGGCGCACGCGGGCTGCGGCTACTACCACGCGAAGCACGGCGCGCTCGGGCCGGACATCACCGTGGAGCAGCAGCTGAAGGACCTCCACTTCGGCGCGAAGGAGCTCCAGACGGCCTACCCCCACCTGCGCATCCACCTCTTCTACGTGCGCCCCAAGGGCAAGACCGTGGAGTTCGAGCCCATCCCCCGCGAGGGCTAGGGCGCCCCGCCCTCACGGACCGCCGCGTCCTGGAGCCCGCGCCGGAGCGCGTCCAGCAGCGACGGCGGGTCACCCACGCGGAACGACTGGAGCCCCGCGCCGAAGTCCGCGCGCGCGCCCGTGACGTCTCCGCGCTGGAGCCGGAGCGCGCCCCGCTCGTACAGCAGCTCGGGGTCCACGGCTTCGCCCTCCTGGGACGCGAGCGCGGCGGTGAGGTCCGCTTCCGCGGCGTCCGTCCGGCCCGCGCGGACGCGGCTCCGGGCCCGCTGCTGGAGGAGCCACGGGTTGCCCCGGTCCTCCGCCAGGGCCGCAGTCCAGTCCGCCTCCGCCTCAGTCAGCCGCCCCAGCGCTTCGAGCGACTCCGCGCGCTTCATGTGCAGCACCAGCGCCTTGCGGAAGCCCGCGGCCTCCACCTGCGTGAAGCCCTCCACCGCCTCCGCGTGCCGCCCCAGCCGGGCGAGCGTGAGCGCCCGGTGGTAGCGCGTGGCCACGTGGCCCGGCGCCAGCGCCAGCACGCGGTCGAACCAGGGGAGCGCCTCCGCCGGTTGGCCGCCCCACACGCCCAGCGTCAGTCCCACCTCCACCAGCACCCGCACCTGCGTCGGATGCGCCCCCGCCAGCGCCCTGGCCAGCGCGAGCGCCGACGTGTAGCGCCCTCCCCGGCGCAGGCGGTCCACCTCGCGCAGGGGTTCGGACAGCTCCGGGGGCCAGGCCTGTCGTCCGTTGCGTTCCATGGGGGTGGGGGCGGTCGTCCGGCATTTCGCAGGCACGTCCCGGGGTGTCAAGGCGACGACTTGACCCGGAGGCCCGGTCGCGCGAAGAGCGCTGGCATGAAGCCCTGGGAAACAGTGGAGCGAGCGCAGGTGCCGGACGTGGGAGAGGTCGTGCTCGCCCGGCGGGACGAAGAGTACGTGCTGCGCGTGCGCGGCCAGACGTTGATGTCCAGCCGCCAGCACGGCTCGGAGATGGCCATGGCGGAGGCTGGCTGCGCGAACCTCACGGCGGACGCGCCCGCCCGGGTGCTCGTGGGCGGGCTGGGCTTCGGCTTCACGGTGCGCGCGGTGCTCGACCGCCTGGGGCCTGGGGCCCGCATCGTGGTCGCGGAGCTGATCGCGCCGGTCGTGGCCTGGAACCGGGGCCTGCTCGCGCCGCTGGCGAAGGCGCCGCTGGAGGACCCGCGCGTCACCGTGGTGGAGGGTGACGTGGGAAAGGTGATGCGCAGGCAGCAGGGCGCGTTCGACACCATCCTGCTCGACGTGGACAACGGCCCCACCGCCCTCACCCACCCCGACAACGACAGCCTCTACGACCTCACCGGCGTGTCGCACGCATTCAACGCCCTGCGCTCCAACGGGACGCTGGTGGTGTGGAGCGCCGGGCCCTCGCCCGCGTTCGTGAAGCGCCTGGAAGAGGTGGGCTTCTCCGTCCAGCTCCTCCACCCCACGGCGCACGGCACCAAGGGCTCACGGCACACCCTCTTCGTCGCCCGGCGCGTGCCCAAGACGAAGTCGCAGTCGTCGTCCCGGCCGCCGTCGCGGCGCTGAAGCACACGGGCGTTCTTCCCACCAGGAGGTAGCAGCCGATGCGGTGCGTCCGTCTGTTCCTGTTCGCCGTCGTCCTCGTCAGCGGCGTGGGGCACGCCACGGAGGCGGAGCCGATGCCTCCGCACGCGACGTTCACGCTCCCGTCGAAGGCGCTGCGGGAAGAGCGGCGCATCAACGTCTACACGCCGCCCGGCTATGGCGCGGCGAAGGGCGTGCGCTACCCCGTCCTCTACATGCCCGACGGCGGCGAACAGGAGGACTTCCCGCACGTCGCCACCACCGTGGACACCGCCATCCGAGCGGGAGAGATGCGGCCCGTCATCCTGGTCGGCATCGAGAACACCGAGCGCCGCCGCGACATGACCGGCCCCACGCAGGTCGCGGCGGACAAGGAGATCGCCCCCAGGGTCGGGGGCTCCGCCGCGTTCCGCGCCTTCCTGCGCGACGAGCTGATGCCCCACGTGCGCCGCAAGTACCGCGTCACCGACGAGACGGCCATCATCGGCGAGTCGCTCGCGGGGCTGTTCATCATGGAGACGTTCTTCCTCCAGCCCGGGATGTTCGGAACCTCCATCGCGCTGAGCCCCAGCCTCTGGTGGAACAACGAAGAGTGGGTGCGCAAGGCCGGCGAACGGCTCAAGGCCCGGCCGGACCTGAAGGCCACGCTCTACATGGCGTCGGCCGGTGACGACGTCGCATCCGAGGCCGGACGCCTGGCCGAGGTCTTCCGCGTGGATGCGCCCGCTGGACTGAAGTGGAAGTACGAGCCCCGACCCGACCTGCGCCACGCCAACATCTACCGTTCGCTGGAGGCGAAGGTGCTGCGAGAGGCCTTCGCGCCCGCCTCCACGAAGTCCGTCCCGTGAGCAGATCGCCAGAAGGTCCCTGACCCATCTGGAGCGGAAGCCCAGTCCGGGCGAATGCATCCGAGGCCGAGCGACGCAGGCCCCCCTCAGGGGACGACATGCCGGGCTTCTCATTGACGACAGAGGGCGCGAAGGACTGCCGCGACTCACGAAGCAGGAGGTCCCAGGACATGGGCAATGAAGCACCAGAGGCGCGCAGCCCATCGGCCCAGGAGGCCTTGGGTACCGTCAAACGGCCCGTTCTCCGCGGGCACCGCCCCGTGGGTTTGTCCAAGGGAGGCGGTGGGTCGAAGTTCGGGCTCGAGGCCCCCCTCTGGAGACGCAGCATCCCAACCTGCCCGACAGTCGGACAGGTTGCCCAAGGCCGCGTCCGTCTCGTCCCCGCCCGTGAAATCCTCACCGGGTTCACAGGCAGCGGGCCCAGGGGTGGATTGAAACAGCAGCGCACCGCTGTCGGCTTCCAAGGGAAGGGCCTCGCCATGAGGACAGGGTGTATCGCCGAGCGCCTCGGTGTCGCCGGAAGCTGGCGCGAGGCTGCCGGGACCACTCAGCTCAACGCAGGGGCGTACCTCCATCGCATCGTCCTGGTGCGGAACTGACGTGGGGTCTCCGCAACCACGCGCCTCAACGCAGGGGCGTACCTCCATGGACTCGTCCTGGTGAGGAACCGACGTGGGGTCTCCAAGGCCACTCTCCTCGACAAAGGGACGACGTGCCTTGAGCCCCTCGTCCAGGTGAAGAACTGACGTGGGGTCTCCGAGGCCACGCTCCTCAACGCAGGGGCGTACCTCCATGGCCTCGTCCTGGTGAGGGACCGACTCAAGGTCGCGGAGGCCACGCACATCAACGCGAGGGCGTGCCTCGAGCGCCTCATCCTGCGCGGAGGCTGACGTGGAATCGCCGAGGAGGTCGTCCTGGGGGCACTCGGCCGCGGGGGACTCCTGCTCCTGGGGGACGGGGGCGAAGTCGTCCAGCACGCGCTCATCGCACGCCTTCAGCAGCGCCGGCAGCTCGTGCTGGAGTGTCCGCGCATCGCGATTGTCCAGGGCCCCCATCGCGCAGGTGGTCCACTGGCGCAGCGACTCGCCGCCCATGAGGGACAGCAGCCGGGATGCATTGCCTCTCAAGGCCCACTGCAGCGACTGAATGAGGAGCAGGTGCCCTGGGCGGTCCGCAACCCGGGCCGCCAGCCTCAGCAGCTCGAATTCCGACTGCGCGCAGCGGACCCCAGGGTGCCATCGCGCCGCGTCCCAAAGCCTGAAGCAGGCATCCTCCAGCAGGCGCAGGTCCGCCTTGGAAGCCCTCGCGCAGCAGTCGGCCAGCAACTCCACCAGCACCTGCCGCTTGAGGCTGAAGAAGCCCTCCAGCAGTCGCCGACACTCCGGGCGGCGCTCGTCATGCAGCGCCAGGCCCAGGTTCTCCAGCGTCAGCGACTCATCCAGCGCCACCGCGCGCGCCCTGCGCGCGGAGCGCTGCACCACCAGGCCCCGCGCCGCCAGCCGCCGCAGTGCCTCGCGCACCGTGCCCCGACTCACCCCGTAGATGCGCGCCAGCATCCTTTCCGAGCCCAACTGCCCGCTTCTCGGCAGCTTCCCCAGCGAAATATCGCGCTCGA
>NZ_RAWE01000240.1 GCF_003611695.1 Corallococcus carmarthensis
TTGGCACCCAGAGCGAGGACGGCAGCCGCTTCGTCGAGCGCATCCTCACGGCCGTGATGAGCCTCAGGAAGCAGGAGCGCAACGTGCTCGACGCTCTCACTGCGTCCCTTGAAGCCCATCTCCACGGCACTCCCGCACCATCGCTGCTGCCCGGGACCTGATTCACGCTCGCGGTCGCCAGACCCCGTGAACGCTTACCCTGCCGATTGCCCTGGGGGTGATCATGCTCGGCCTCGGGCTGAGCCTCACCCTCGCGGACTTCCGCCGCGTGGCGTTGTATCCGCGCGCGGCGCTGGTGGGCCTGGGCTGTCAGACGTTGCTCATGCCTGGGGTCTGCTACGCCATCGCGACCGGCTTCGGGCTGCCTCCCCAGCTCGCCGTGGGGTTGATGCTGCTCTCCGCCACGCCGGGCGGTGCGACCGCGAACCTCTTCAGTCACCTGGCCAAGGGCGATGTCGCGCTGAACGTCAGCCTGACGGCGGTCAACAGCGTGCTGTCGCTGTTCACGCTGCCGCTCATCGTGAACTTCTCCCTGGCGCACTTCATGGGCGAGGAGCGCGCCATCCCGTTGCAGTTCGCAAAAATCGTCCAGGTGTTCGGCATCGTCCTGGTGCCCATCTCACTGGGGATGTGGGTGCGCGCGAAGCGGCCGGCGCTCGCGGATGGTCTGGACCGGCCCGTGCGGATCATCTCCGCGCTGTTCCTGGTGCTCGTGGTGCTCGCGGCGACGCTCAAGGAGCGCAATCAGCTGGTCACGTACTTCCAGAGCGTGGGGCTCGCGGCGCTTGCCTTCAACCTGGCCAGCATGGCGGTGGGGTTCGTGGTGCCCGCCCTGCTGCGTGTCGAGCGCAAGCAGGCGGTGGCGATCGCGATGGAGGTGGGCATCCACAACGGCACGCTCGCCATCGCCATCGCCTCCAGCCCCCGGTTGCTCAATGACGGCGTGATGGCCATTCCCGCGGCCATCTACAGCGTCATCATGTTCTTCACCGCCGGAGTCTTCGGCGCCCTGGTCGCGCGGAGACAGGTCACGAGCGCGACCGCGGAGGACCTCCACCCGCGCAGGCTTTAGAGTGCCGCCGACTCCGGGCGTGCCCTCCCGCCGCCCGGCTGAAAGGACTCCGCCGTGTTGCTCTTGAAGGCTGTCGTCGTCCTGGCCCTCGCTTCGGCTCCGCCCACGAAGCCGGCGGCCAGCGCTGGCTGTGCCACCACCCACATCGAGACCGCGCTCCAGCACCTGGAGGCCCACCTCAAGACGGCCGTGAAGTCCGCGTCGAAGGACGATTCGGTGGATGACTCCGCCATGTATTTCGCCGAGGAGGCCGTGGGGCAGACCTGGACGGTGCGCGACGTGCCCAACGGCTATCTGTCCACGGGGGACGGCTCCGACCCGACCTACGAGGCCGCCCTCTTCAAGAACCCGGAGGGCTACCACCTGGTGCTCGTGAGCTTTGGGACCTCTGCGGTCAACACCGCTGTCTACCGGTGTGACAAATCAGGCCTGACGCTCGAGAAGGATGCCCTGGAGGTTCCGCTCGACAAGGCCATCCAGCTCTACGCCAACGCGGGGCTCATCGCTTCCAAGGGCAAACCCGGTGTGACCCGGCAGACCCTCAAGGATTGGGCAGGCTCCCTCGTGGCCTACCACCTGCCCCGAAAGGGCCGGGTCATCCGCATCACGTCCTACGTGGACGAGGACGGCGTCTACGACAAGGAGCTGGGCACGCTCGAATACGTCCAGTCGAAGTTCCAGGTCGTCCCGCTCAAGAAGAAGGCGCATGCCGAGGCGCCAGCGAAGAAACCCTGAGCTGCCCGCGCGAGGTCCTGGGAATTGAAAGACCCTGGGTTGTCATGGACCTGAATGTCTTCAGGGAATTGGGGCCAGGTCCCCTTGCTGGTCAGCGCGACGGACGCGGCGGGAAACACCACACAGTTGCTGACACAGCGCTTCGTCGGGACCACGCCTCCGGAACTTCGCTCCGCGGCCCTGATGTCCCGACGACTGCTTCCGTGGCGACCACCCGTAATGAGTTGAGTCGAACGTGAAGAGAGGCAGGCCGCGGGAGCGCTCGCCAGGACGCGCTCCTTTGAAGTGTCACCGGAGGCGGCCGTGCCGCTGTTCTTCCATCCGGGCGGGCGCGGGCTGCCGCTGCTCACGCGCGGGCTCAATCTGTTGGGAGGGGCACCGGACACACCCAGCCGCCACGAGGCCCCGAAGACGCAGCTCTCCTTCGGAGGGAACCCACCATGGTGCTGCCCGAGCAGTTCGAGTCCGCGAAGTTCCGCACCCTCGACGTCATCCTCCATGAGGGCTACGACCGGGCCGCCCTGGAGAAGGCGGTGGCCTCGCTCACCGGCGGGGAGCCGTGGATCGTCCGCCCGGTGCCCCATGCGCCCACCGGACGCGAGTTCGACCTCCTCCCGCCGGGCACCGTCGAGCCGGCAAGCGCTTGGGAGCTGGCGCGCCGCCTCCTGGCGGACCCGTGCGTGAAGGATGCGGATCCGGCATTCGAGGCTGTCTATGCGGAGCAGGGGGCGGCCTTGGATGTTCCGCCTGCTGGCGGCCCCGCGGCCCCCAAGGCGGAGATACAGACGGCGGGGCCTGAAACATTCAACGAGGACGATTGTGATTGGAGCGTGCGCTTCGTGAAGGCGGACGAAGCGTGGAAGCTGTCGAGCAGCGCCGCGAGCCAGGGCGAGGGCATCCTCATTGGCCATCCGGACAGCGGCTACCTGCGCCATTCCGAGCTGGGGCCGAACTTCAAGCCGGAGCTTGGCTGGGACTTCATCGACGATGACAAGACGACGGAGAACGCGGGCGGAGGCCACGGGCTGGGCACCGCGAGCGTCATCTCAAGCCCGCACGATGACGCCGGGACAGGCGACGGAGCGCGCCTGTTCGTGGATGGAATCGCGCCAGATGCAGAGACCATCCCCCTGCGCGTCGCGAAGCCCAATCTCTTCGTCCCCTCTCCCGTGCTGTTCAACGTAGGCGTCGACCGGCTGCGCGACGCCCTCTGGTTCGCCATCGAGCGGCGGCTCCACGTCATCAGCGTCAGCCTCGGGTGGTTGCCCAATGCGGGGCTGCACCGGGCCATCCAACAGGCGGTGCGTGAGAACATCATCGTCATCGCCGCCGCGGGCAACTACACGGGCCCCATTGTCGTCTGGCCCGGCGCGTACGACGAGGTCGTCACGCTGGCCGCGTGCAACGCGAGCGCGGAGCCCTGGGCATTCTCATCCTGGGGCAGGGCGGTGGATGCCACCGGTCCGGGCGAGAAGGTCTGGACGGCGCAGCCCGGAGACAAGGTCGAGCAGAGCAGCGGCACCTCGTATGCGACGGCGATCGTCGCGGGAATCGCCGCGCTCTGGTTGGCGTACCACGGCCGTGACCAACTGCTCGCGCGGTACCAGGGGGGCGCCACGCTCGCGCAGGTCTTCCGGCATGTGCTCCGCGCGACCTGTGAGCCCTGGCCGCGAAGTGAAGCCGCGTGGGGGGCTGGGCTCGTCAACGCGAAGGCGTGCCTCGAGTCCCCGCTCCCGGACATCTCGGCGCTGGAGCCGCTCGGGATGAAGTCGCTCGGCAAGGGGGCTTCGGACACCGTGGCAGCCACCTTCAGTGGCCTCCCGGAGGCCGACGTCCGGAGAGGTCTTGCGACCACGCTCGGTGTCGACGAACAGAAGGCGGCGCGGCTCGACATGGCCTATGGGCGCGAGCTGCGGTTCTGGGCGCTCAGCCACCCCGGCTTCCGTCGCGCGCTGCGGGAAGGCGCCGGCGGGGCCCGCGGGACGTTCGGAGCGGCTGCTCTGTCCACCCTGCCGCCATTCTCGCCGAGCTTGCTGGCGGCGATCCGCTGAACGGCGCCCGGCGCGAGTCTGTGGTTAGAGTGCGGGACCATGTCACTTCGCAGACCCTGGCAGGCGTGGCCGGCCGCATTCGCCTACTGGACGCTGGCCGGCCTGGCGGCCGCGAGCGAAGCCCATTCCGTTGGCGGGACAGGCTGGGGGCACGCGCTGCTCACGTCGCTGACAGCCGATGTCCTCTGGGTGCCCGTCAGCATCGCCATCCTCCAGTTCGGACTGCGCTTTCCCCTCGAGCGGCGGCACGTGGCCTCCCGGGCCGCGCTCCACGTGGCCGGCGCGCTCGTCGTCTCGTTCATCCGCGCGGGGATGATCTTCTCCCTGGACCCCTGGGTCGGCTGGTACGCGCAGCGTCCCGGCTTTACGGACGTGCTCAAGCACGCGCTGCTCTCCAACCCGTTCGTCTATCTGACCGTGCTCGGGGTGGCGCATGCCCTCTACTACGCGGACCAGCTTCGTCTGCGGGAGACCCAGCTGGCCCGCGCACAACTGCACGTGCTCAAGGCTCAGCTCCACCCCCACTTCCTCTTCAACACGCTGAACTCCATCTCCGCGCTCGTGCATCGCGACCCTCAGGGGAGTGAGCGGATGATCGCGCGGCTGAGCGACCTGCTCCGCGGCACGCTCGAGGCCGCGGGCACGGAGGAGGTGCCGCTCCAGGAGGAGCTGCGCTCCCTGCAGCCCTACCTGGACATCCAGGGGGTGCGCTTCGCGGACCGGCTCACGGTGAAGCAGGACATCGCGAAGGACGCGCTCGGGGCCCACGTCCCGCACCTCGTGCTCCAACCGCTCGTGGAGAACGCCATCCAACATGGCATCGCGCCGGGCTCCGAGCCGGGCACGGTGACGCTGGTCGCGCGGCGCGAAGGGCCCGAGCTCCACCTGGAGGTCCGCGACGACGGCATCGGCCTCAAGGAGAGCCCGGCGGACGTCTCCCGGGGCGCGAGAGGCGGCCGGGGGCTGCGCATCACCCGCGAACGCCTGGTGCAGCTGTATGGCGGTGCCCACCGGCTGGAGCTCCGGGACGCCGTGGGCGGCGGCACCACGGTGGCGCTCGCCATCCCCTTCCGCACGGAGCCCGCCCCATGAGCGCCCCCTTGCGCGTGCTCATCGTCGACGACGAACCGCTCGCCCGTCAGCGCCTGAAGGACCTCCTGTCCGAAGCCCCCGACATGCAGCTCGTGGGGGAGTGCCGCAACGGCCACGAGGCCATCGCGGCCATCGGCTCCGAGCGTCCGGACCTGGTCCTGCTGGACGTGGAGATGCCCGGGCCGGACGGCTTCGGTGTCCTCCGGGCGCTCGCCCCCGGGCCCGCGCCCGCGGTCATCTTCGTGACGGCCCACCGTGACTTCGCGGTCCAGGCGTTCGAGGCCAACGCGCTCGACTACCTGCTCAAGCCGTTCGACCGGGAGCGCTTCCGCTCCAGCCTCGAACGTGCGCGCGACCGGCGGCGGAGCGCGCCGTCCTCGCTGGACTCGGCGCTGCTCGCGCGGCTCGAAGCGCTCGCGCTCCAGCCGTCCGCCACGCCCGCGCGCTACGTGACGCGGCTCGTGGCCCGGGTGGGCTGGCGCATGCGCTTTCTTCCAGTGGAGGACATCGACTACCTGACGGCGGAGGGGAACTACGTCGCCGTGCACGTGGGGAAGCAGTCGCACCTCACGCGCGAGACGATGGCGGCGCTGGAGGAGAAGCTGGACCCGAAGCAGTTCCTGCGCGCGCACCGCTCGTTCATCGTGCGGTTGGACCGCATCGAAGAGGTGGAGCCGCTTGCCCCCGGTGAATTCGTGTTCGTCCTGCGGGATGGCACCCGGCTGACCTCGGGCCGCAGCTATCGCGCGCAGGTGCAACGGGCGCTCGAGCTGCCGGCCTGAGGCGGCCTTCCACCGTTCGTCCCTGACCCTCCACGGTTCGTCACATCTCCTTGGCCCCCTTCGCCGCCGCCGGGCGACGGTGCTTCCAACAAAGGAGATGCACATGCAGCGTTTCGCCAGGCAGTGGTCGATGAACCTCCTCCTCGCCGTCTCCGCCGTGACGGTGTCCGGCACCGCTGGAGCCCAGGAGTTCGCGCCGGAGTCCGCATCCTGGGCCCAGCCCCGGTGCGAGCCGGGAGGCAGCCTCTTCGCACCCGGGGAGATCTCCCTGGAGGAGCGCTCCGAGTACCGGCTCGCGCTCTCCGCGGACGGGAAGACGGCGTACTACCACGTCGACTCGGACACGCCGCCGTACCAGGCCATCTACGTGACCCAGCTGAAGAACGGCCACTTCGGCCCCGGTGAGGTGGTGTCGTTCTCGGGCACGTACAAGGACTCGGATCCGTTCCTCTCCCCGGATGGTCAGTCCCTCTTCTTCTCATCCACCCGCCCGGTGAACGGGGGCGCCGAGCGCACGGACACCGACCTCTGGGTCGTGCACCGCGTCCGCAACGGCTGGGGAATGCCCGAGCACCTGGGCCCGCTCGTGAACACAGACAGGCAGGAGCTGTACCCCAGCGTGACGCGCGACGGGACGGTCTACTTCGCGAGCGGCACGTTCGATACGGACTTCGAGATGTACCGCGTCCGGCGCCAGGGCAATCACTACACCGCACCGGAGAACCTGGGCCCCGGGGTGAACAGCCCTGACTCCTGGGAATACAACCCGTGGGTGTCCCCGGATGGACGGGTGCTCGTCTTCGCCTCGCTGAACCGCCCCGGCGGCTACGGGTTGGGGGACCTGTACGTGAGCTTCAACGTCGCGGGCACCTGGACCCCCGCCGCCAACCTGGGGCCTTCCGTGAACACGGAGAAGGATGAGTTCCACCCCACGCTGAGCCGCGACCTGAGCCACCTCTACTTCGTGCGGCAGACGTGGGACCCGTTCGTGCCCTCGGACTTCTACCACCTGGACACGCGCTGCCTCTTCCGCTGACAGCGCGTGCCTCACGCGCCGGTGGATGCCGACGCCAGGAGGGGCGGTGCGCGGTCACCCGCGAAGCCGCCCCTCGGGCATCACGGATGGCTCCTGGGTCGCCGCGCTACTTCGTGAGCACGTCCACGCGGAGGCTGAGGGTGTTGACGTTGGTGACGCCCTCGACCATCACGTAGGCCTTGCCCTCCACGGGATTGACGATGGAGCAGACCGCGGGAAGCGAGATGCTGCTGTCCGCGGTGCACTCCACCGCGTTGGGCACTTCCGGCGCGCTTCCCTGGCGCACGTAGACCTTGAACTGGCCGTTGATGCCAGCCGGCTTCGTGGCCGTGACCTGGAGCCGCTTCTTGCCCGCCGGCACGTCCACTTCGTACACGGTGCGCGACAGCTGGTTGATGCCCGTCGTCACCGTCGTCGCGAGCGCCAGGGCGTGGCTGTAGTACGCGAGCAGCGTGACGTTGGAATACGCCTCGAAGCCGTAGAGGAGGACGTAGTACGGCTGATCATCCTCGACGCTGGAGGTGTAGACGCAGTTCTCCGTGTTGCCCACCGCGTCGCTCAGGCAGTCGTAGTCAGTGAACGTGGGCTCGGCGTACCGCTTCACGTAGAGGTCCGCGTCACCGCTGCCTCCGCGCAGCGTGAAGCTCAGCTTCGCCGCGGGGGCCGGGTTCACCAGGTAGTAGGTCTGCAGCGAGCCCAGCCCGCCCGACACCGTCACCGGATAGCCGTTGTAGATGTTCGTGGTGAGGGCATTCGCCTGCGACAGCAACTCCGGCGCCACCTGCGGCGTGGCCTTGCCCTCGGCGCCAGGAAGGGGCTCGCCACAACCGACGCTGAACAGCGAGACCAGGGCCACTGCGGAGACCGCGCGGGAGAGGTGCATTGACGCTCCGTGTTGAGGTGGAGCACGCAGCGTATGGGATGGCCCGAAGCCTGTTTGTCACAGTCCCGCAACTGCGCCGCGGGCTCCACTCGCGGCTGGCGTGTCTGGCGAATGACCGACAGTCAGGGGAAGACCTGCCCCAGCCAGCTGCCCTGGTTGTCGTGCACGTTGGGTTGGGCCATCAGCCCGACGCTGCACGCCGCCTTGAACAGCACGACGATGTCCGAGCCGCCGAACTGGAGGTAGGCGAACGCCTCTCCCTTGTGCAGCTTCTTGCCTGCCTCGGCGGTCATCACCACGGGGGAGATCTGCGCCATGCCGATGGACAGCACCGCCACCAGTCCCGCGGGCGTGTCCAGCACCCTTCTGGGCAGCGGCACGCGGCGGTCGGTGTCCGCTCGCGCCCCGTCGTGCGGGTGCTGAAGGCAGGGCGGCCCGGACCGCCGTCGGCGCGGAGGTCCGGGCCCTGCGCCCGTGATGCCATTGCCCGGCATCAGGGCGCGGTGCGCGTCAGGACAGGGCCTGGGCGCCGCTGCTGTTCCTCAGCTCCTTGCGCACCGCCTCGCTGACGCGCTCCCGGACGACGTCCGCCATGCGCTCGCGGAGGTCATCGCCCACGCGCTCGCGCACCGCGGCCACGAGGCTCTCGGTGTCGACCTGGCCGGGCCCCTGCGGCTGGAAGCCGCCCATGTGCTGCTCACCGAAGCCGCCGCGCATCGTGGGGCCCATCGAGCCCATCGACTCGCGGATGGCGTCACCCAGCCGCTCCCGCAGCGCCTCGTGCAGGTGCTCGCGGAGGTTGTTGGACAGCCGCTCGTGGAGGGCGTCGACGAGGCGCCCGCGGAGCGCCTCGGCGATGCGCTCCGGGTCCATCTGGCCGAAGGCTTGCGGCTGGACTCCCGCGAAGCCCATGGTGCGCTCGCTCATCCGGGCGCGCAGTTCGTCGCCCAGCCGCTCGCGCAGCGCGTCGCGCACGCGCTCACGCAGGCCACTCTGGACGCGCTCGCGGATGCCGTCCGCGACGCGGTCGCGCAGGGTGTCGGCGATGCGCTCCGGATCGATGCCCTGCATCCTGCGCTCGGACAGCGCGGAGCGCAGCGCATCCGCCAGACGCTCCTTCAGCGCCTCGCGCACACGCTCGCGCACGGCGGCGTGGATCCGCTCGGACACGGCATCGGTGAGCCGGGTGCGGATGGCGTCGGCGATGCGCTCGGAGTCCACCGGCGCGAAGCCCTCCATCCCCATCCTCCGCTCCATCATCGCGACGCGCAGGGCCTCGCCCAGCCGCTCGCGCAGCGCGTCGCGCACGCGCTCGCGCACGATGTAGCCGAGCCTGTCGCGGAGGGCATCCTCGAGCCGGGTGCGCACGCGCTCGGCGATGCGGGAGGCGTCGACCTGCCCGCCCGCCTGCTGGATGCTCATCCAGTTCTCGGCCAGGGCGCCGCGCAGCGCCTCACCCAGCCGCTCCCGGAGCACCTCGCGGGCACGCTCATGCACGCCGCTGGTGACGCGCTCGTGGATGACGTCGGTGAGGCGGTTGTGGACGGCCTCGGCGAGGGTGTCCGCGTCGAACGGCTGCCCGCCGCCGTCCCCCTGCTGCATGTTCATGGCGCGCTCGCTCAACGCGCTGCGGACCGCGTCGCCGACGCGCTCACGAATCTCGGAGCCAATCCGCTCCTCCAGTCCGGACACGACGCGCTCTCGCACGGCGTCGACGATGCGGGCCTTGAGGGCTTCGCCCATCGTCTGATGTCCCTGCATGTGGAACTGTTCCTTGCTCATTGAGAGGCCTCACGGGTGCTGCGGGTAGCGCGACAGGCGTGGAGCATCCCGGCCTGTCGCGTGAGGCGGATTGATAGAGGTATCGGCTGAAGGCAGATACAGGGCCCCGGTCTGGCGCGTGTGTTGGCGCGCGCCCTTCGGAATGCGCTGGCGGAGAGGGACTGGCAGGCTCAAGCCTGTGGCACCGGACGGATGTCCCCGGCTACGGGGCATGCCCCAGCGGGGCGCGAGGCCGGCGGTGGGGGGCAGGCAGACCGGGCTCCTGCCCCCCCCACTCGCGGCTAGCGCGTCTGGCGAATGACCGACAGCTCCATGTCGCCAAGCATCTTCTGGGACTGCCCCAGCTCGAGCAGGAGGCTTTCGAGCCCGACCGCCTCGCGCGAGACCGTCACCTGGGACGAGGTGGCCGCGACGGCCGGGTCCGCCTTGACGCTCAGCACGTCGCCCCGCAGCACGAGGGGCCTGCCGTGGCGGCCCGCATCCCCCAGCCGTTCAATCTGGATGCCCGTGTAGCCGAGGAGGGCCGGGGACCCGGCCTTCGTGACGCGCTCACCGCTCGCGAGGATCCGGTCCAGTTGCTCCTCGATGGCGCGCACCTGTCCGGGGTCCGTCACCAGCACGACCGGATTGGGACGTCCCGAATAGAGCAGGTACGTCACGCGCAGGCCCTGCTGGGACTGCTCGGACTGGACGTCCGACGCCAGGGCCGCCGGGACACCGGCAAGGCCCCAACCCAGGACCCCCGAAAGGACGAATGCATGAAATGAATGGCGGGACATGGCTTTTCAGCTCCTGGAAGGTGGACGGGACTACTGGATGCTTTCGTGGCCGGAACCATCGACGCTGTCCGACCACACCTTGAAGTAGCCGCAGAATTGCGTGTAGAGGCCGCGATTCGCGGTGGCAGGGTCGGTGATGGGCTGGCCCGCGTTGTCGAGGGTCGTCGCGGCAGTCCCCCCTGGCTTGTGCGTCCACAGGTTGTTCAGGTCACGCCGGTACCAGTGATAGTCATAGCCCGGTGCGACCACCAGCGCGGCGGCGGACTTGTAGCCGAGGGTGTCCGGAGAGCCCGGCAGCAGCTCCAGTCCATCGTTGACGGCGGCCTGCACCACGGAGGCGCAATCCCACGTCGAAGCCTGTGCACCCGATGCGCGGCCTGGCTGCGCGAAGGTATCCGTGGCCCGGTTGGTGGCGTAGTTGTAGCAATTGTTGACGTACTGCCGGCTGGTTCCATTCCAGAAGCCGGGCGTGAAGGACGACTTCCCCGGCTTGAGGACGTAGGTCACGTCCGTGTCCGAAAGACCGATGTTGAAGACAATCACCTCGTCGATGCGGTCGCTGAACCGGGCGCTGGCGCTGTCCTTGTTCCCGCCGATGAGGAAGGGCAGGTCGGTGTTCTCGATGGAGCCGGGGCGCGGGGTGCCGGTCCCGACCGGGACGCCGTCGACGAAGAAGGTCACGGCCTGTGGCCACGTGGTGCGCCTGACGCTGACCGCGACGTGGTGCCAGCGATTGGGCTGCAGCTGGGGCTGAAGGCTGGGATTGGACTGGTGGTGGCTGGAGCCCGCCGAGTCCGACAGCAGGAGGTCCAGCGTGTTGCCATTGACGACCGCGAACGCGTAGCCCCTTCCGTCGGAGCCCCGGTTGTCGATGAGCGTCTTCACCGGACGGCTGGTGTCCATCATCCGGATCCACGCCGTCAGCGTGAAGTCCGCGGTCCCCGGGTTCAGGTAGGGCGAATGGGGCACCTGGATGTACTTGTCACCCGCCAGGTTCATGCCCATGCCCGTCCAGCCGTCGGTCTGGGCCAGTCCCCCGATGACCTGCCCTGTCTGGTCCAGCCCGGTGGAGTAGACCAGACCGCTCGAATCCGGTGCCAGCTCAGGCAGTGATGGGGACGTCACGGTCTGTTTCCACTCACCCACCAGCCCGGTGGTGATCCGGTGGGGAATGGCTTCGCTCGTCATGCCCGGGGCCACGACCGCCAACAGCGTCGTCGCCAGGTACCACTGGATGCCCTTCACGCAGCCTCCTGTCGTCAGGGAAGAATCGTTCAGGGGTATAGCGGCCATCCCTGACATCCAGGGCAATGCCGGACGCCCCTCCCTCGAAAGGCTGAGCCCACATCCCCCCAGCGCGGTGCCGAGGACACCGCCTCCGGGGCCTACAGCCCCGTGCTCTTCAGCAGCAGGCGCGCGTTCTCATCGGGGAAGAACCCGGAGGAGTAGATGTTCGCGTCCGTGACGAAGGCCCGGTCGCCCAGGATGGCCAGCTTCGGTCCGGTGGTGGAGCGGATGAAGAGCGGCACCGCCAGCTGCGTCTCCGGCCAGCGCACCATGCCGTCCGTGCCGAAGGACGTGTCCAGGTCGCCGTTGGCCTGGAGCCGGAAGAGCACGGGCTTCGCGTACACGTCCGCGAAGACGAGGAGCTTCCCATCCGCCTGGATGCGCAGGCCGCTGACGTCCACCACGTCGAGCACGCCCGCGGGCGCGGTGAGCTCCCGCACGCCCGCGGGGCCGAAGGTGACGTCCGGCTTGCCGTCCGCCGTGTACGCCACGAGCTTGAGCACGCCGTGCGACACGCCGTCGACCTTCACGTCCTGGCGTGAGCCCGCGAGCAGGAAGCCGCCGTTGGGGCGCGCCACCAGGACGTGCGCCTGGCCGTCCTCGCTTTGCGCGAGGCCATTGGTGCCGAACGTCAGGTCCTGGCTTCCGCTGGAGGTGATGCGCACGGCCTTGAAGTGGTCCCCGCCGCCCAGGACGACGCTGGAGCCCTGGAGCGCCATGCCCTGCACGGCTTCCGCGTCCGTGTACGCACCGCCAATCCAGCTGCCGGACGGGCTGCCCGCGGACTTGAACGTCGTGTCGAGCGAGCCGTCCGCGTTGTAGCGGATCAGCGCGAAGTCCTCGTCGATCCCGTTGGACTTGGTCAGGAAGCCGCCCACGTAGAAGCGGCCGTCGGCCAGGGGCAGGAGGCTGTGGACGGTGCCCACGAAGTCGACGGCGTTCTCCTCGCCGAAGTGCAGGCGCGAGCGGCCCGTCTTGTTGAAGCTGGTGTCCAGCTGGCCGTTGGCCTTGAGCTTCACCACCGCGAAGTCGCGCGAATCCGAAGCGCTGCCGCCCCGCGCGAAGCCCGCGACCAGGATGCTGCCATCCGCGAGCACCGCCACCGTGTCCGCGCGGTCGTCCTGCTCCCGCTGGCCGGAGATGGGGCCCTTGGCGGGACCTTCGAAGTCGAGCACCACGGAGCCCTGCGTGCCGAACGACGTGTCCACCTCACCCGACGCCGTGTAGCGCCGCACGAGCAGGTCCACGCCCGTGGTGGCCAGGTTCGCCTCGGTGGAACCCACCACGACGAGGCCGCCATTGGACACCGCGAGCGCCCGGCCTTCCTCGGCGGGAAGCTTCGTGCCCGCGTCCGTCTGCGTCCCCGCGTCCGAGGACGGGTTGTCATCAGAAGGGCCGTCGTCGCCTCCGCAAGCCCCGCCGCCCACGAGCAGGACGCCCGCGGCCAGTGCCACCCACCCAGCCTTCCGCACGCTGTGATTCATTCGAGATGTCCCTTCCGGCCTGTCCGGTGCTGCCGCCGCACCGGGGTTACGCCGTCAGGGGCATTTATTTCCTGCCCGGGAGGGGAGGGGGCCTCCACCCCGGACATCCTTCACGCATAGTCCTGCCTCAGTTGTTGTTTCAGTGTGTCATCCAGATTGACCTGTGCTGACAGGAGTTCCCAGTAGTCAGGCCCGCCCACGGTGGGGGCGTCGAGCGTGATGCGTCCGGCCACCCGGCTGAGGTCGGTGATGAACGCGGCGGTT
Source organism: Corallococcus carmarthensis (assembly GCF_003611695.1). Taxonomy (GTDB): domain Bacteria; phylum Myxococcota; class Myxococcia; order Myxococcales; family Myxococcaceae; genus Corallococcus; species Corallococcus carmarthensis. Next base: position 13,248 of record NZ_RAWE01000240.1, read on the forward strand.
TCAGGGCCGGTGGCGAAGACGTCCTGCGGCTCATTGTCGAGCACGAGCTCGAAGGGCTCTGGGCCCCCGCGTTCGCGAACCGCGTGTTCCATCCGCTGCCGGAAGACAGGCAGGTCCGCCATGGCCTCGTCGAGCAGGGAGCGCGCCGCTTCGAAGCCCAGGTCGTTGAGGGGCGAGTCCTCCGCCCACAGGTAGAAGGCCTTCTCGATGCCGTCGACGGTCCAGTTCTCGGGGGGATGGCTCCGGTCGAAGGCGAGTTTGTCCATCAGCGCGCGGTCTCCGAAGCGGGCAACGCCATCCACGATGACAAGGCGCACCTGCTTCTCCGTGGCGGAGATCAACGCGTCATAGGGATCGCCGCCGGTGCCCTCGATGATCAGCAGGTCCGCGAGGGCGTTGGCCCGCAGGGTGCCCACCTGGGCCTGCCAGCCCGCGACCCGGGCGGCGTCCGCCGTCACCGCGCGCACCAGGGTCCTGGAGGACAGGGACGCGCCCTGTCGCGCCGCTTCGTGGCGGGCGACCTTCAGCTCCTGGAGGAGGTTCTTGCTGCCGGTGGGGGACCAATCACAGCCGAGGCAGAACGTCACTCCCGAGCCGAGCAGGTCCGGCACACTCAATGTCTGTCCATACAGCAGCAGGTTGCTGAAGGGGGACCACACGACCTTGGCGCCCCTGGAGGCCATCGTGTCCAGCTCCTGGCGCTGCAATCCCAGACTGTGGATGCCGACCAGGGACGGTTGGATGAGGTCATGCTCGGCCAGGTCCAGGTAGCGGCGGTGGGCGTAGTCATCCACCCCTTCGCCCAGGTGGTAGAAGTACGCGGCGCGGGACTTCAGGGCGTCGCGGAAGGACTCGATGTCCTCGGCGTCGTCATGCAGGTCCATCACGCGGGTGCTGCCCGCGGGCAGGTGCTCATCGCGGGGTTCCTCGACGTTGCGCATGGCGCCCCGGAAGAGGGCTTCTCCGCCGGACACGCGGGTCCGGATTCCCTGGCCGGTGGTCGTGCCGGCCAGCAGTGCCTTGGCTTCGATGTAGCGGACGATGGCGCGGGCCGAAGGGGCGTGGCCGGCGAGCACGCGGATGGGCAGGGAGATGCGCGAGGCGTACTCGGCGTGGCGCGGCCACTGGGTGCGGTCGAGGTAGCGCTTCGGCACCCGCCACAGCGTCAGCACGTCGTAGACGAAGTGGTTGTGCAGGTCGATGAGCCCCGGGTACAGCGTCCCCCGGGTGTCGATGATGGGCGCGTCCTGGAAGGCTTCGGGGAGGGGGCCGTCCGATGGCTCGACCGCGAGGATGCGGCTGCCACGGATGAGGATGCGTCCCCGTTCCAGCACTTCGTCCCGGGAGTTGAGGGTCACCACCCGCCCTTCCAGGATGTAGCGGGGGACCGCGTCGGTGGGTTTGGATGCTCCGGTGCTCATGGCTCGCCTCCCGTCATGAAGATAGGGACGGGGTGGGGC
>NZ_RAWE01000241.1 GCF_003611695.1 Corallococcus carmarthensis
CCGCCAAGGGAGCGCGGCTCACCGCGCCGGGCGCAGATTCTCGATGACCTCGCGGCCGGGCTCATCGATGCGGACGAGGCCGCCCAACGTCTCAAGAAGGCACGGGAGTAACCACCCATGATGGACCCTGAAGCCACGCCGTCCTCCGACTCCTCGTCGTCCGCGCGCGACGGCTCCCAGCGCCACGCGCTTCCGTGGGGGCAGCAGGCGGAGCTGGAGCTGCACGCGCTCGCAGCCACGCTCGTCGTGTCGCCGCTTCCTGAAGGTGAGAAGCCCTACCTGGTGACGCATGGCCGGATGGAGGTGAGCATCCACGAGCATGGCCGGCTGACGAAGGTGGAGCTGGTGCCGCGCGAGGCGGGCTTCCTGTCGCTGTTCTGGCGCCAGGGCGGACAGGCAGAGCTGTTCGTGCCGCCCGACGTGCGCGCGAAGCTCCAGTTGGACGCGGGCGCCGTGCGCATCGCCGGTCTGAAGGACTGTGAGCTGGAGCTGTCCACCGACGCGGGCACGGCGAGCCTGCGCGACGTGCACGGCAAGCTGACCCTGCGCACGGGCGCGGGCCGCATCATCGGCGAGCGCGTGGGTGGCACCTTCCACGTCCATGCCGCAGCGGGCGCGGTGAAGCTGGACGTGGACGCGCTGGACGTGGGCGAGCACCGCATCGGGACGCAGGTGGGCGCGGTGGAGCTGCGCCTGGTGCCAGGGCTGGACGTGAACATCTCCGCCCACACGACGCTGGGCTCGACGCAGACGCGCTACCCGTCCAACCCGCAGGCGGCCACGACGCTGCTGATGGAGACGGAGCTGGGCTCGGTGCGCCTCCGTGAGTCGGGCCGTGCGCGCCACGAGGAGGCGGAGGGCTGGGAGGAGGACTCGCTGCGCTGGCAGCGTCAGGCGGAGCGCTGGCAGCGCCGCGCGGAGCGCCACGCGAACCAGTGGGCCCATGCGTGGGCGAACTCGTGGGGCGCGCCGTCCTGGGCGGGCCCGGGCGCCCGGCACCACCGGCCGCAGCCACCCACGCCGCCCGTGCCGCCCACGCCGCCGCAGTCCCGCGGCATCCCCGACGAGGAGATGCGCCGCGTGCTGGACCTGGTGGAAGCCGGCAAGCTCAGCGCGGAGGACGCCCAGAAGCTGCTCAAGGCCATGCAGCGATGAAGATCATCCCCAGCCCTCCGGGACGACGTGAGCCCGGCCCCTCGCGCCTGCTGTACGACGTTCCCGATGGCGCGTGGGGACAGGACGCCCTCCTCGAGGTGCTCGAGGAGACGATCCGCTGGTGCGCACCCCGGGCGACGCTGGACGCGCCGGCCACCTGCCTGCGCACGTCCGGCTTCCAGCCCCGGGTGATGGTGGATGACAACCGCTTCCAGATGATGGAGCGGGTCATCAGCGAGCGGCGCCACGCCCTGCGAGGCAGGCCGCCGCGGTCCCTGCCGCCGCGCGAGGGGGAACGCCTTCAAGGGGGTCGGCTGCTGGTCTACTTCCCGGATGACAACACCTGCGACGGCGGCGCGGAGCTGGCGACCCGGGGCTACTTCGACGTGGACAACGTGCCGCCCTGGGACACCTGGGTCGGCATGTTCCGAGAGGACCCGGAGTCCGACACCCAGTCGGCGGACTACCTCATCGCCTGGGTGCCGCCGGTGTTCCTCGACGCCGTGGCCCAGGGCATCCGGGTGAACCCGGAGGTCTGCATCCAGTGGCTGGAGGACTCCACCACGATGATGGCGAAGCGCCTGAAGGACCTGACCTCCCCCTGAGGCCGCTCAGGCGCCCTGGGTGAGGAAGCGGAAGGGGCGCACGCAGTCCTCGCGGCTGCACCGGAAGAGGTAGCCCCGGCCGTTGTCGCCGAAGTCCAGGCCGAAGGGCATCGCGGCCAGCTGCGCGACGAAGCGCATGGGCGCGTCACAGCACTCCGGCGTCGCCTCGCCGTTGAGCCAGCCGGGCACGCCGCCCACCTTGCTCTCCGGCGCCTCCGCCTGCGCGCGGTCCAGCGCGGTGAGCTGCTCCTCGGTGGCCTCGTTGACGTCCACCGACAGCGCCTCGGTGTCCTCGGTGGCGGGCTCGAAGCCGAGCGTCCATTCCGCGTACGGCTTCACCGGCCCCGGGGGCGCGCTCACGGACGGCACGCCGACCTTCACCGGCACCGCGGCGTTGGCGCCCTCTTCGGGGTCCCAGCGGAAGCAGACGGTGTCGGGGTTCTCGCACTGGAAGACGTGGACCGACGCGTGTGGCGACAGGTCCAGCCGTCCTTCGACGTGCGGCAACTGGAAGAGGAAGCGCTGCGGCCCGCCGCACATGGCGCAGGCGGGCCATTCCAGGGGCCCCTGCGCCTCGGGCGTGCCCCCCACCTTCATCAGGGGGACACCGGTGCGGCCAGGGACGAGCGCCCACAGGGGCGCGATCGGACGGGACATGCCCCGGACTCTAGAAGTCCGCGATGCGGTCGGCCAGCGACGCGTCGTCCACGAAGGGGTTGCGGTTCTGCTGGTAGGTCTCGATGGCGTCGTTGCGCTTCACTTCCGCCGCGTCCACCTTGTCCAGCGTGTTCCACTGCTTGAGGACGGACTCGTCCTCGGGCGGGATGTGCTTGTTGTACACGGTGGAGAAGTAGAACAGCGCGCGCGCCACGTTGCCCTTGTGCTCATCGGGCGGCTCGAAGACGGTGCGGCCCTTCTCGTCGGTGCCGAACTTGGCGCCGTTCTCCGTCCACTTCACGTTCTTCACCGTGCCGAAGGGCCAGTTGCCCCGGATGGAGTTGGCCTTGCTGTCGGTGGGGAACAGGTGGTGCAGGTCCGCCTTCGCCGCGCCCGTGGCGCCCTTGGACTGGGGCCAGGTGTGCTCGGTGTTCATCACGTTGCTGCTGGGAATCTTGTTCGTCGCGACTTCCTTGCCCGTGTAGACGCACTTCACCTTGCCATCGTGGTTGTCCAGGGTGGTGAAGATGATCTTCCGCGCCTGGTTGTAGCCCAGGTCCTTGTGCTTGCTGACCGCGTCGTGCAGCGCGTTGATCAGCGCCTGGTCCTTCAGACCGTCGTAGCGGGGGTCGGGCTTGGACGGCGGCACGTCCTCCACCGGAACCTGCGGCGTGGGCACGGGCGTCGTCGGTGCCTTCTTCGCCGGAGCACCTGCTTCGAACGTGGAGACCGAAGAGAACGCCTTCGGGGTGCGGGCCGTGGGGCTGGTGGCCGACGAGGAGGCCGTCGAGGTGCGGGGCGCGGAGAGCGGGCGGGGCGAGATGAGCATGACGGCCTCAGGATTCGAGGTGGGGGATGACCCATTTTCGCCCGAACGCGCCCCCGGTTGCGTGACGCATCGCATTTTCCCTCCGCGCCGGTTGGTTTCCTGGGCCCAACCCGGGACATCCCGGGAAATGACCTGCCGCCGGGCCGCGAACGCAGGGAAAAGCGGGGCTCATCGCCGGTACCAGGGCCGGTCGGGGGCCCGGTGTCCGGGACCGGGCGGCGCGGACGGGGGGCGCGCTATGCCTTGCGGCGGCACACGGACGGAGGGGGTTCGCATCCATGAAGGTCGTGATTCCGGGTGGCACGGGGCAGGTGGGCGCACTGCTGGCGCGGGCGTTCCTCGCACGGGGGGACGACGTCGTCCTCGTCAGCCGGGGCGGCCGGGGCGAGGCGCGCACGGTGTCCTGGGATGGGCGCACCCTGGGTGATTGGGCGAAGGAGGTGGACGGCGCCGACGTGGTCATCAACCTGGCGGGGCGCAGCGTGAACTGCCGCTACACGGAGGAGAACCTGCGCCAGATGATGGACTCGCGGGTGGACTCCACGCGCGTGGTGGGACAGGCCATCCAGCAGGCCACGAAGCCGCCGCGCGTGTGGCTGCAGATGAGCACCGCGACGCTGTACGCGCACCGGCTGGACGCGCCCAACGACGAGGCCACCGGCCTCATTGGCGGGGACGAGCCCGGCGTGCCTGCGTACTGGAAGCGCAGCATCGACATCGCGAAGGCGTGGGAAGCCACGCTGGCGGAGGCGGACACGCCCCACACGCGCAAGGTGGCGCTGCGCACCGCGATGGTGATGAGCCCGGACAAGGAGGGCATCTTCGACGTGCTCCTGGGCCTGACGCGCCGGGGGCTGGGCGGCCCCGCGGGCAGTGGCCGGCAGTACGTGTCGTGGATCCACGGCCAGGACTTCGTGCGCGCGGTGCTGCTGCTGCTGGAGCGCGACGACCTGGCCGGGCCGGTGAACCTGGCCGCGCCGAATCCCCTGCCCCAGCGGGAGCTGATGGCGAAGCTGCGCGAAGCGGCGCACGTGAGTGTGGGACTGCCTGCGGCGAAGTGGATGCTGGAGGTGGGCGCGTTCTTCATGCGCACGGACACGGAGCTGTTGCTCAAGAGCCGCCGCGTGGTGCCCGGGCGGCTGCTGGACGCGGGCTTCACCTTCGAGTACCCCGACTGGGGGACCGCCGTGAAGAACCTCGTCGAGCGTTGGCGCGCGGGTGGCGGTCCCGTCCGGAGCTGACCGTGTCCACGAAGCAGTACCGCGTCCACTGGGGTCGGATCGTCGCGCTGGGGCTCGTCGTGGGTGCGCTGGGCACCGGCGGCTTCACGGCGGCGCGAGGGCTGCGCACGGCGCAGGCGCTGGTGAACCCTGCGCGCATCCCGGTGACGCGGCCCTCGGGCCCTGACGCGCTGACGGGCCTGGAGGACGTGTCCTTCCAGGCGGCGGGGCATCGGCTTCGCGGGTGGTACGTGCCGTCGCGCGACGGCACGGCGGTGGTGCTGGTGCACGGCTTCGCGGACAACCGCACGCGGCTCCTCTTCGAAGCGAGGGTGCTGGCGGAGGCGGGGCACGGCGTCCTGCTCTTTGACCTGCACGGCCAGGGTGAGAGCGAGGGCGAAGCGGTGGGCTGGGGCGACAGCGAGCGCGAGGACGTGCGCGCGGCCCTGTCCTTCGTGCGGGCCCGGCCCGACGTGGCCGCGGGACGCGTGGGCCTGTTCGGCTTCTCCATGGGGGGCACGACGGCCCTGCTGGTGGCGCAGGAAGACGCGAGGGTGAAGGCGGTGGCGGTGGCCGGTGCGTTCCCGGACCTGGCGGGCGACATGGGCTCGCACTACGGCCTGAGCACCTGGGCGGTGCTGTGGGGGCTGCGCCGGGCCGGCATCGACGTGGACGCGGTGCGCCCCGTGGACGGCATGTGCCGGCTGGAGGGCCGGCCGCTGCTGCTCATCAACGGAGGCAGCGACCCGGACGGCCCCCAGAAGCTGGACGGCCGCCTCTACCGCGCGGCCTGCGAGCCCCGCGAGCAGTGGGTGGTGCCCGAGGCGGCCCACGGCGAATACGCCCAGAAGGACCCTGAAGGCTACGCGCGTCAGCTGCGTGAGTTCTTCGGCCGCGCGCTATGAGCGCTTTCCACGGGTGACGAGGTCGAGCCGGCCGTCGGCGCCGGTCCTCCGGTAGATCTCCTTCGTGTGGTCCTTCGCCGTGTGGAGGGAGAGATTGAGCTCATGGGCGATGTCCTCATCGCTCGCGCCCTTGTTCAACAGGTCCGCCACCTCGATCTGCTTGGGAGACAATTTCCGGGCCCACTCCTCCCGCATCCAGTGCAGCTCCTCGACGATGCGGACCTCGTACAACGTGCAGCCCGGGCGCAGGACCGTGGAGGGCTTGAAGGTCACCTTCAGCGTGTCGTGGCCCCGCGGCCTCTCCAGGGTTCTCTGGTCAGGAGGCGGCACGCCATCCAGGCTCGAAAGCCATTTCACGAAGGACACCCACGCCTCCGGCACGTCATGGCTGAGCTCCTTGGGGGTGAACCAGCGGTTCACCACGTCCCTGGCGGTGCCCGTCTCCTCCACGCGACGCCCCAAGGTGTTCAGGACCATTCCCGCCCACGGCTCCCTTGAGAGCGCCGAAAGCAGGTCGCCCCTGAAGCGCTCGGCCTCGAAGGCCTGGACGGTGTCCACCGCCTCGTTGATGGAAGGGATGAACGACTGGAGCAGCAACTCATCCCTGAGGGTGAACTCGCTGGCGGACTCCTTGTACATCGCCAGGCCCCCCAGGAACTTCGACCGCGTCTTGAACAGCAGGGTGGCCAGCACGTGCCGAAGCTTCAGACCCGCCCTGAGGCTGCGGTCGAAGGTTTCCGTGCGCTCCAGCGGAATGCCCTGAAGCATCACGCCATCCCTCGCCGCTCTGTTGGGCTGACTCAGGGTGTACTGGTACACGAAGCACCGGTGCGCCCACGGCGAATACCCCTGGAGCAGGGGCTTCACGGTCGGGGCCTCCCACTCCAGCCCCGGCGAGTTGTCCACGTGGGAGAACCCGACCGCGAGGTGCTCCGCCTTGCAGACGAGGAGCATCACGTCCTCGATGGCTTTGTAGATGTCCGCGAACGTCCGGACACCAATCAGGCGCCGCTCCATCTCACGGATCAACCGCAGCTCGCGCAACGTGAACTTCAAGGCCGTGCCCATGATGGGTACCTCCCCCGCGTTGTCCTACTCTTCAAGGATGACACGAACGGGACCCGGGCCGCCCCCCTCGGAAGAGGGGGGTGTCAGGCATTGACGGGCTACGCGCGGCGGCCCTTGGCGACGAACTCCGCGCGGCTGTGGGTGCCGGTCTTCTCGAAGAGGGACTTGATGTGGACCTTCACCGTCTCCACGGAGCACTTGAGCCGGGTGGAGATCTCCTTGTTCGCCAGGCCCTCGTGGAGGCAGTCCGCCACGCGCGACTCCTGGGCGGTGAACTTCTCCTTCCAGTCCGGGCGCAGCCAGTGGGCACGCTCGTGCATGCGCACCTGCCACAGGTTGCGGCCGCCCCAGCTGACGGCGGACTGGCTGAACGTCACGTCCAGCCGGTCCGCGCCGCGCTCCAGCGTGAGGGACTCCAGCCGGGGATCCACCGCGACGTCGAAGCGGGACAGCGCCATCACCCGCTCCACCCAGGCCCGGGGCACCCCGTCACTGAGTTCGTGGGGCGCGAACCACCGCTCCAGCAGCGGGATGGCCGGCCCCGTGTCCACGACCTTCCGCCCCAGGCTGTTCAGCATCAGCACCGGGCCCGCCCCCATCGCGATGGCCTTCAACAGGTCCCGCTCGAAGCGCAGGGCATAGAACTCCTGGAGCCGGGCCACCGCCCGGGAGATGTAGGGGATGATCTGCTGCAGGAACCACTGCGCCCGGAGCGAGAAGGGCCGCGAGGACTCCCGGTACATCGCGACCCCTCCCTTCAAGTCCTGGTCCGCGAAGAGCAGCGACGCCAGCACGCGCTTGAGCTTCAGCCCCGCGCCGGCGCTGCGCCGGAAGGTCTCCGTCTCAGACAGCGGCTGCCCCCGGAGCATCTGGACATCATTGAGCACGACGTTGGGCTGCACCACCGTGGCGCGGAAGACGAAGTCCTCCTGCACCCATTCGGCGTAATCCTTGAGGAGGGGGTGGACGGTGTCCGTCTTCCACTGCAGCCCTGCCGTCCCATCCGGGTTCGCGCAGCCGACCGCGAAGTGGTCCGCCTCGCAGAGCTTGAGGAGCGCGTGCGAGATGGCCTCGTAGACGTCCTCGAGGGTCCGGGCATTGCCCAGCGACTCCTTCAACTCCGCAATCAACGCCTGCTCACGCGACAGGAACTTCCGTGCCTTGCCCATGGGTACACCCCCGTTGCCAATACCCAACAAGTATTACGAGGGATGAAACAGGGCCCATCCCTCCCAAGAGGTATGACAGGCCTGACAGACACGGCCCCCTGCGACACACGTCCGGGCTCCCCATCCGCTCCCCGACGGGGCGATGACGTCGGGCTGGACGGCTCCCCCCCTGGCAGGTCAGCCTGGACCGCCCCGGAGGACCCGACCCACATGGCTGCCCCGCTGCCCCCTGACGCCCAGTTCCACATCGAAGTCATCAAGCTCCTGCTCCAGGTGGCCACCAGCGACGACCGCGTCACCCGCGAGGAGATTGACTCCATCATCGACACCGCGCGCGGCTTCAGCGTGCCCCTGACGGAGCTCAGCGCCCTCACCCGCTGCCTGCAGGAGGGCAAGCCGCTCCCGCCGCCGAACCTGGGCATCCTGCGCGAGGACCCCAAGGCCGTGCTCGACGCCGTCCACACCCTCATCGCCGGCGACGGCCACGTGCACGAGTCCGAGATCGAGATGGCCCGGCAGATCCGCGAGCTGCTCGGCATCGCCCCCTGAGGCCCCGCGGCGGTGAGCCGGAACTCCAGGCCACCCCGCGCCACCGCGCCTGTTACGCGGGCATCTGCAACGGGTGCGCGTCCTTGTGCTCGGGCGCGCCGGCCAGCCTGCGGGTGAGCCGGCGGCGCACGACGTCCACGTGCTCGCGGAAGAAGTAGAGGTTCTCCGCGTAGGCGATCGGCACCGCGATGCGGTTCACCTCGCGCTCGGCCTCCTCCAGCCGCTTGAGCATGTCCTGGAGCATCTCCTGGTCCGGGTCCTCCTCCAGCTGGATCTCAATCTCCTTCAGCCGCGCGTACCACCGGTGGATGCGCGAGCGCACCCGCCACAGGAACACCGCGGGCACCGCGCGCCCCAGCGGCACCACCACCGCGATGATGGGCACCAGCATCACCCACAGCCGGTCCACCAGGTTCGCCGCCCAGAACGGCAGGTAGCGCTGCAAGAGCGGCACACCCGTCGCGTAGTAGCGCTTCGCCTCGCTGCTCAGGGGGAAGCCCGCCGCGAGCGGCGCGGGGAACTCGCCCGTCTTGTCCAGGATGCCCGCCGAGCCGTGGATCTCACTGGCCGCGCGCATCAGCAGATAGGCGAGCGCCGGGTGCAGCGAGTCCTTCGCCAGCAGCAGCGCGTTGGGCGACAGCAGCACCACATCCCGGTCCGGCACGTCCTTGGCGAAGTCGAACACCCCCTGGGGTAGCACGTGGCGCGACAGGTACGGGTAGCGGCGCGTGTACGCCTCCGCGCGCGTGAAGCTGAGCAGGCGCACGTCCTTCACCGCCGCCAGCTTCTGGATGCGCGGCGACTCCGCCGACGACACCAGGAACACCGCGTCCACCTTGCCCTGCGTCAGCGCGTCGATGGCCGCGTCCCGGTCCAGCGGCAGCAGCTCCGTGGGCGCCGTGTCCACCTTGTTCGCCTGGAGCAGCGTCATCGCCAGCGCGCGCGTGCCGCTGTCCTCGGGCCCCACCGCGATGCGCTTGCCCTGAAGGCCGCGCACGTCGTCCACCGGCTCGCCCCGGTAGAAGACCCACAGCGGCACGTAGGCGAGGCTCCCCAGCGACGCCACATGCTCCGGCACCTCCTGCCCCTTGCCGCCAGTGGTGCCGCTCTGCGCGAAGGCGATGTCCACGCCGCTGTCCTCCGCGCTCAGCAGCGCCACGCTGCCCACGGAGCCCTTCGTGTTGCGCAACTCCAGCGTCACCCCGTGCTGCGCGAGGAACTTCTGGTAGCGCTTCGCCATGTAGTTGAAGCCCCCCTCCTCCGGCGCCAGCGCCATCACCAGCGTCTTGGGCGGCGCGGGCTTGACGAAATAGAACGTCACCGCGAACGCGAGCGCGATGAGCAGCGTCGCGGGGGCGACGGCGATCCACAGGTCGCGCCGCAACGTGCGCTTGAGCTGCGCCTTCAACGTGTCCGTCTTCATGAGGATGCGCAGTATACCGACCGCGCCGTGCGGGGCCCCGCCGCACACCGCGTCGGTCCAAGCAGGCGAGCACGTCCCGACCCGGGGGCACTTGGCGCATCCCCTTGCGCGACGCACCCTCCCTCCCAGGCCTTTCTGAAGGGGTGTGGCATGGGTTGGCGCGGCGGGTGGCTGATGTCTTTGCTGGTGGTGGGGGTGGGCTGCGGCGGGGCGCTTCCGGAAGAGCAGGCGGAAGCTGGACTCGCACAGGAGCCTACCTTTGCCCCGGAAGTGACAGCGGAGGGCCTGTGCCTTCCCACCGCCGCGGGCACCCAGCGGGTGAAGACGATCCTCCCCCCTTCGGAGCTGGGCATCCCTCGCTTCGCGATGGGGCCGGGCAGCTTCGTGGACTTCAAGGGGGCGCTGCACTTCGCGGTGAACCAAGAGGACGGCCGCCGCGGCCTGTGGCGGAGCACCGGCACGGACGCGGGCACCACGGAGGTGAAGGGCTTCCCGGCGACGGCGGGCAGTGGGACGCCGCTGCTGTCCCAGCTCACCGCCACCCCGGCGCAGCTCTTCTTCCAGGCGCCGGACGCGGCGCACGGCAGCGAGCTGTGGGTGAGCGACGGGACGACGGCCGGCACCCGGATGGTGAAGGACGTGACGCCGGGCACGGAGGACTCGTACCTGACGCACCTGACGGCGGCCGGCTCCACGCTGGTCTTCTTCAAGGAGACGTACGACGCCACGGTGTTCGCCACGCGCTACGAGCTGTGGAAGTCGGACGGCACCGCCGCGGGCACGGTGCGCCTGCGCGACTTCGGCACCGGCGTGGACGTGAGCTACCTGGATGCGAAGCAGGGCAACGCGCTGCTGTTCTTCGTGCGTGAGCTGGAAGGCGCCACCTCCCTGTGGCGGACGGACGGCACCGCCGCCGGCACCGTGCAGCTGAAGCGGCTGGACGCGGGCCCCAACACCTACCCGAACGACGTGCGCACCTCCGGCGCGCTCACCCTCTTCAAGCTGGATGAGATGAGCGGCCTGTCGGAGCTGTGGAAGACGGATGGAACGGCGGGCGGCACCCTGCGGCTGGCGTCGTTCGGCTCCACGCGCGCCATGCGCGTGCTGGGGGCGCTGGGCGCCTACGCGTACGTCACGACGACCTCCTTCAGCACCCAGTACATGGTCATCTACCGCGTGCCGCTCGCGGGCGGAAACCCGGAGCCCGTCGTCACCCTGCCCAATGACTACACGTCGCAGGGCGAGGCGTTCCCCTTCATCGAAGCCGTGAGCCAGGCGCCGGGTGGCAAGAAGCTGTACTTCGCCGTGGCCATCGGCAGCAACGGCCCGGCGCCGCGCGACACGCAGCTGTGGGTGACGAACGGCACCGCCGGGGGCACCACGCTGCTGCGCCGGCCGCTGAGCCTGTCGGACGAGTACGGCTCGCCGGTGTACGCGGCGGCGGACAACCTGGTCTTCTTCGCCTCGGAGGAGATGGCCCCGGTGGGGCTGGAGCCGTGGGTGAGCAACGGCACGGTGGCCGGGACGCGCCGCCTCAAGGACATCGCCTCGCAGGGGCCCACGCGCTCCTCCTACCCGCGCGAGTTCTTCCGCATGGGCAGCCGCGTGTACTTCAGCGCCTTTGACGACACGCTGAACGCCCAGCTCTGGTCCAGCGCGCTCAGCAACACCTGCGCGGCGCCGGAGGACGCACAGTAGGCGCACCCCGCCTCCCCGCCCCTGTTCGCGCCGGACGCAGGGACGGCGCCCCGCCCGCCTGGGCTCCAGGCGGGTGACCGTGCCCGGCGGACGCGTGGGTGTTAGACACCCGCGCATGCCCACCGTCAGTGACAGCGCGCGCAGCGCGGGACTCCGCCTGGAACGCAGCCGGGCCTCCCGTCAGTTCGAGGGCCACGGCTTCCGCAACACCGCCCCCGTGGGGGCCGGCCTCCAGGGGAACCCGCTGCCGCTCCTGGGCGAGTACTTCTTCGGCGGCTCGCAGCGCACGCCGCCCGCGCCGCTGCCGGTGGACGACCCGCGCGGCACCTGGGCCCGCGCGCCGGACACCGGCCTGCGCGTCACCTGGCTGGGCCACAGCACGATGCTGCTGGAGGTGGACGGGGCGCGCGTGCTCACCGACCCCGTCTTCGGCGACCGGGTCTCGCCCGTGTCCTTCGCGGGCCCCAAGCGCTTCCACGCCACGCCCGTGCCGGTGGACGCGCTGCCGGACCTGGACGCCGTGCTGGTGTCGCACGACCACTACGACCACCTGTGCCGGAGCACCATCCGGGCGCTGGCGAAGCGGCGGGTGCCCTTCGTCACCGCGCTGGGCGTGGGGCGCCACCTGGAGGCCTTCGGCGTGGCGCCGGAGCTGATCACCGAGCTGGACTGGTGGGAGGAGCACCGCGTGGGCCCGGTGGCCTTTCGCGCGGCGCCCTCGCAGCACTTCTCCGGGCGCGGCCTGGGCGACCGCAACACGACGCTGTGGGCATCGTGGGTGCTCAGCACCGACAAGCACCGGCTGTTCTTCAGCGGCGACACCGGCCTCACCACGGAGTTCGAGGAGATTGGCCGGAGATGCGGCCCCTTCGACCTGGTGATGCTGGAGGTGGGCGCGTTCCACCCGAGCTGGGGCGGCATCCACCTGGGCCCGGAGAACGCGCTCAAGGCGCACGCGATGCTGGGCGGCGGCACGCTGATGCCGGTGCACTGGGGCACCTTCAACCTGGCGCTGCACGCGTGGGACGAGCCCGCGGAGACGCTGGTGCGGCTGGCCACGGAGCAGCAGGTGCGCCTCTTCACGCCGGGCCTGGGCCGGAGCCTGGAGCCCTCGCGCGTGGAGGGGGTGACGCCGTGGTGGCGCGACGTGGGCGAGCCCCGCCTCGTGCCCCGGCTGGCCCCGTGAGGCATTGGGCCGAGGGGCCCGCGTGAGGCAAGGACTCGACGCCCACCCGAGGCCCGGGCGTAGAGTTCCCGCCATGACCCGCTCCCCCCGGCTCTTCCTCGCGCTGCCCCTGGCCGTCCTGCTGTCGCCGCTGCTGGCGTGCGACCCCGCGGCCGGGACGCAATCCCAGACAGACGACGACCCAACCCCCGGCGTGACGAAGAGCGCGAAGCGGGGACTCGGGTATGGCTATCACTCGGCGGCGGACCTGAAGGCGCTCTCCCCGGGGATGAGCTGGTGGTACAACTGGTCGCCCAAGCCGGAGAGCGGCGCGGCCAGCGTCTACGTCGCCGAGAAAGTCTCCTTCGTGCCCATGGCCTGGGGCGGCACGCCCACGGTGGCCCAGCTCGAGTCGGAGATTCCGGCGGGCGCGCAATACCTGCTGGGGTTCAACGAGCCCAACTTCAAATCCCAGGCGAACAAGACCCCCCGCCAGGCCGCGGCGCTCTGGCCCGTGCTGGAGGAGGTGGCCCGCCGCAAGGGGCTCAAGCTGGTGTCCCCGGCGGTGAACTACTGCGGCGACTGCGTGACCGAGGACGGCGTCACCTTCACCGACCCGGTGGCGTACCTGGATGCCTTCTTCAAGGCCTGCGCGAACTGTCAGGTGGATGCCATTGCCATCCACTGGTACGCGTGCGACGTGGGCGCGCTCAAGTGGTACGTGGGGTTGTTCAAGAAGTACAACAAGCCCCTCTGGTTGACGGAGTTCGCGTGCGGTGACCGCCCCGCCAACGAAATCACCGTGGCCGTGCAGAAGCAGTACATGGTGGATGCCATTGGCTACCTGGAGACGGAGCCCGCCATCGAGCGCTACGCGTGGTTCTCCGGGCGCAACAACGAAATCCCTTCCATCAACCTGCTGGGCGCCTCCGGAGAGCTGACCGAGCTGGGCCACCTGTACGTCACGCTGGCGGCGGGCGCCTCGAAGCAGTCCCCCTGAGGGGGTGAGGTCCGGTCCTACACACAGGGTTGGACAGACGCGGAGACGTCTATTCGGTGGTCCCGGGATTCTGGGGCTAAGGTAGACGTCCCATGGCACTCGAGGCGGGGGACACCTTCGGAAGGTATGAGCTGGTGTCCTGGCTGGGCCGGGGCGGCATGGCGGAGACGTGGCATGCCCAGCTGGTAGGGGCGGCGGGCGTCACCAAGTCCGTGCTCATCAAGAAGGTCCTGCCGGAGTACGCGGACGACGAGGCCTTCATCTCCATGTTCATCAGCGAGGCGCGCATCTCCGCCACGCTGTCCCATGGCAATGTCGCGCAGGTCTTCGACTTCGGACAGGTAGAGGACGAGTACTTCCTCGCCATGGAGTTCGTCGACGGCAAGCCGCTCGACAAGGTGCTCAAGCGCGCGATGCGGAGCGGGCTGCCCGCGATGCCCGTTCCGGTCGCGGTCTTCATCGCGATGGAGATGTGCCGGGGGCTGCACTACGCGCACACGCGCACGGACAGCAGCGGCAAGCCCCTGGGCATCGTCCACCGGGACATCTCCCCGGACAACGTGCTCGTCAGCTACGAGGGCCAGGTCAAGATCGTCGACTTCGGCATCGCCAAGGCGCAACTCCTCCGGGGCGTCAAGACGGCGCCGGGGGTGGTGAAGGGCAAATACCTCTTCTTCTCCCCGGAGCAGGCGCGTGGGGAGGAGGTGGATGCGCGCACGGATGTCTGGGCCACCGGCGTCGTGCTGTATGAGTTGCTGTGCGGCCGGCTGCCCGTGGATGGCCCGCCGCATGTGGTGATGATGAAGATTGCTCACGGCGAGATTCCACCGCTGAGCCAGCTGCGTCCGGACCTGCCGGAAGCCCTCAACCGCATCGCCCTCAAGGCCTTGAGCCCTGACCCGGCCCAGCGCTTCGCCTCCAGTCACGCGTTCGGGGATGCGCTGGCGGGGTTCCTGTATGCGAATCATCCGCGCTTCTCGTCGTTGAGCCTCGCGCACCTGCTGCGGGTGCTGTTCCGGGGAGACCTGCTGAACGAAGGCCGGGAGCTGGCGGTTCCCGACGACTTCCTGGAGGAGCTCAAGGCCTGGCGCCAGCCCGTGACGCCAGACCAGGCCCCCACGGTTCCCCACCTCCGGGCCATCAAGACGCCCCACC
>NZ_RAWE01000242.1 GCF_003611695.1 Corallococcus carmarthensis
CCCCTCATTCACCCCAGGAGCTGCCTGACATGCGCATCGTCTACCTGCACCAGTACTTCAACACCCCCACCATGCACGGGGGCACGCGCTCCTACGAACTCGCGCGGCGCCTGGTCTCCATGGGCCACGAGGTCCACATGGTGACTTCCGACACCCGCACGGACGCCAGCCCGGGCAAGGGGTGGCGCGAGTCCAACGAGAGCGGCATCCAGGTGCACTGGCTGCCGGTGCCCTACAGCAACGCCATGAGCTACCCGGACCGCATCCGGGCCTTCAGCCACTTCGCGGTCAACTCCACGCGCCGCGCAGCGCAGCTGCCCGCGGACGTCTTCTTCGCCACCAGCACGCCGCTCACCATCGCGGTGCCGGGCATCGCCGCGTCGCGCTGGAACAGGCGGCCCATGGTCTTCGAGGTGCGCGACCTGTGGCCCGCCATCCCCATCGCGGTGGGCGCGCTCAAGAGCCGCTCCGCCATCCTGGCCGCGCAGCTCTTGGAGAAGGCCGCCTACGCGGGCGCGGAGCACATCGTCGCGCTGTCGCCGGGCATGAAGGCGGGCGTGGAGGCGGCGGGCGTGCCGCCGGAGAAGATCACCATCATCCCCAACCTCTGCGACCCGGAGCGCTTCCAGGTGCCGGCGTCCGCGGGCCAGGAGTTCCGGCAGAAGTACGCGTGGCTGGGGGACCGGCCCATGGTGCTGTACGCGGGCACGCTGGGGCTGGTGAACGGCGTGGAGTACCTGGTGCGGGTGGCCGCGGAGATGCGCAAGCTGGATCCGGAGGTCCGCTTCGTCATCATGGGCAAGGGCCGTGAAGAGGCCCTGCTGCACGCGCTGGCGGAGCGGCTGGGCGTGCGGGACCAGAACCTCTTCTTCCTGCCCAGCGTGCCCAAGGCGCAGGTGCCCGCGGTGCTGAGCGCGGCCACCATCGCCACGTCGCTCTTCACGGACGTGCCGGGCATGCAGGACAACTCCGCCAACAAGTTCTTCGACGCGCTCGCGGCGGGCCGGCCGCTGGCGCTCAACTACGCCGGCTGGCAGGCGGAGCTGCTGGACAAGGAGCCCTTCGGCCTGCGCCTGCCGCCCAAGGACGTCCCCGCCGCGGCGGCCATGCTGGCGCGCCGGCTGCGCGACCCGCGCTGGCTGGCGGAGGCGGGCGCGCTGGCCGGGAAGCTGGGCCGGGAGCGCTACTCCGCGGACATCGCGGCGAAGCGGCTCTCAGAGGTGTTGCAGCGCGCGGCGGCCCGGTCATGAAGGGACGCTCGGTGGGGAGCAACTTCATCTGGTCGCTCTCCGCCGGGCTCTTCTACGCCCTCGCGCAGTGGGGCGTCCTGGTGGCCTTCGCGCGGCTGGCCACCATGGAAGAGGTGGGCGAGTTCGCGCTCGCCCTGGCCATCACCGCCCCGGTGCTGCTGATGGCGCGCATGCAGCTGCGCACGCTCCAGGCCACCGACGCCCGGGGCGCCTTCGGCTTCCAGCACTACCTGGGCCTGATGGTGCTCAACGTCGTCGCCGGCGTGGCGGTGTGCTGCGCCATCGCCACGGTGCTCGCGGACTCCGTCCACGCGGGCTGGGTCATCGCGTTCGTGGCGCTGGCCAAGGGCTTCGAGGCGGTGAGCGAGGTCTTCTACGGCGCGCTCCAGAAGGCGGAGCGGCTGGGGCTCATCGCCCGGTCCACCATCGCCAAGAGCGTGCTGTCCGTGGTGCTGGTGCCGCTGGCGCTGTGGCTCACGCACAGCCCCATCGCCGGGGCGGCGGCCATGGCGTTCGCGTGGGCCATCGTCCTGTGCGTCTTCGACGCGAAGGCGCTCCGGCGCGAGTTCCCCGGCGTGCGTCCCTGGAGCACCCTGTGGCGCACGCCGTGGCGGACGGAAGGCGTACGGCTCAAGGCCCTCTTCCTGCTGTGCTGGGTGCTGGGCCTCACCGCGCTCCTGGGAGCGCTCCGGCCCAACATCCCCCGCTACCTGCTGGAGGCGCACGCGGGCCAGGCGGAGCTGGGCATGTACGCCGCGCTCGCGTACTTCGCCGCGCTGGGCGGCCGGGTGGTGCACTCGCTGGGGCAGGCGGTGAGCCCCCGGCTGGGGCGCTACCACGCGGCGGGCGAGGCGCGCCGCTACGGCAGGACGCTGGCGGGCTTCACGGCCGCGTCCGCGGGGGTGGGCCTGTGCGCCATCGCCGGCTCCGCGCTGTTCGGCCGGTGGGCGCTGACGCTCTTCTACGGGCCCGCCTACGCCGGGAACCTCGAGCTGTTCGTCTGGCTGATGGGGGCCGCGGCGCTGGAGTACGTCTGCTTGAGCCTCGCGGTGGGCCTCACCGCGGCGCGCGAGCTGAAGGGCCAGGTGGTGCTGCTCGTCGTCTCCGTGACCGTGGTCGCGCTGGCCAGCGCCGTGTGGGTGCCTCGGGTGGGGCCGGTGGGGGCCGCGTGGGCGCTGGCGTTGGGCTGGGTGTCGGAGCTCGTGTGCAGCGCCTGGCTGACCTTGCGCGTCTGGCGGCGGCTGACGGCCCCGGAGCCCGTGCAAGCCCCCCGGACCCTCGCGCCCGTGGATGCACGGGAACCAACAGCAGGCTGAGTCCTTGGGGCCGTGGTGGCGAACCGGGAGAATTTCTAGTCTTTCCGGTTTCAAGGAGCGACGTCACCATGCAAAGACAGGCAGGAACCGGGCTGTTCCTCAAACGGTGCTTCGACGTGATGGCGGCGGGGGTGGGCCTGCTATGCCTTTCGCCGGTGATGGCCGCCACGGGACTGTTCGTCCGGATGACGATGGGCAGCCCCGTCCTCTTCCGGCAGCGCCGGCCGGGCCGCAAGGGAAAGCTCTTCACCGTCCTCAAGTTCCGCACCATGCTGGACGCCACGGACGCGAACGGTCAGGTGCTGCCGGACGAGCAGCGCCTCACCTGGGCCGGGCGGCTCTTGCGCTCCACCAGCATGGATGAGCTGCCCCAGCTGTGGAACGTGCTCCGGGGCGACATGAGCCTCGTGGGCCCGCGCCCGCTGCTGGTGGAGTACCTGCCGCGCTACTCCGCGGAGCAGGCGCGGCGCCACGACGTGCTGCCCGGCGTCACCGGCTGGGCGCAGATCAACGGCCGCAACGCGCTCAGCTGGGACGAACGCTTCCGGCTGGACGTCTGGTACGTGGACCACTGGAGCCTGGCGCTGGACGCGAAGGTGCTGGCGCTGACGGTGGTGCGCGTGCTGCAGCGCCAGGGCATCTCCTTCGCGAGCGAGGCCACGATGAACAAGTTCATGGGCAGCCCGCCGCCGGAGTCCAACGTCGTGCCGCTCCGGCAGCAGGAGTCCGGCGCCGTCAGCCCGCCGTCCGCAGCCCCTGCCTCCGGGGAACGGCGCGGACCACCTCCACCACCCGCTCGAGCTCCCGGGGCGTGAGGTTGGAGCCGGACGGCAGACACAGGCCGTGGCGGAACAGGTCTTCCGCCACGCCACCCCGCCGCCGTTCGAAGTTCGCGAAGACGGGCTGCAGGTGCATGGGCTTCCACACCGGCCGCGCCTCGATGTTCTCCCGCTCCAGCGCGGTGCGCACCGCCTCCCGGTCCGCGCCGAACGCCTCCGGGTGGATGGTGACGGTGGTCAGCCAGCGCGTGTGACGGCCCCACGGGGCCTCGGGCATGAAGTCGATGCCCGGCAGGTCCCGGAAGGCCTCCACGTAGAAGGCGTGGTTCGCGCGGCGCGCGGCCACCCGGTCCTCCAGCACGTGCAGCTGCCCCCGCCCGATGGCGGCCAGCACGTTGCTGAGCCGGTAGTTGTAGCCAACTTCAGAGTGCTGGTAGTGCGGCGCCGTGTCCCGCGCCTGCGTGGCCAGCTTGAGCGCGTGCTGCACCAGCTCACCGTCCGCGGACACCAGCATCCCGCCGCCGGACGTGGTGAGGATTTTATTGCCATTGAACGAATAGATGCCCACGCGGCCCAGCGTGCCGGGGGCCCGCCCCTTGTAGGTGCTGCCCAGGGCCTCCGCGGCGTCCTCCACCACGGGCACGCCGTAGCGGTCACAGGTGGCCATGATGGGATCCAGGTCCGCGCTCTGGCCATACAGGTGCACCACCACCACGGCGCGGGGCAGCCGCCCCACCCGGGCGCGCATGGACAGCTCCTCCTCCAGCAGCGCGGGGTCCATGTTCCAGGACGTGCGCTCACTGTCGATGAAGACGGGAGACGCGCCCAGGTAGCGGATGGGGTTCACCGACGCGGAGAAGGTGAGCGTGCTCACCAGCACGTCGTCGCCGGGCCCCACGCCCACCAGCTGGAGCGCCAGGTGGAGCGCGGCCGTGCCGGAGCTCAGCGCCAGCGCGTGGGGCGTCCCCACGCAGCGGGCGAACTCCTCCTGGAAGGCATCGACGTGGGGCCCCAGGGGGGCAATCCAATTGCTTTGGAACGCGTCGTCGACATAGCCGCGCTCGAGCGTGCCCATGTGGGGCGAGGACAGGTAGATGCGGGAGGACATGCGAAAAACTCCAGGCAAGACCGGGCATCCTGACCCCGGCATTGCCTGGAGCGTTCGCACACTCCCTCCTCCCGCGCGCTCGGGCGGGAGGAGGGGGTGTTTGTCCGCATTGTGGAACTTGTTACAGCGCCGAACCCGCGCCCAGCAGCTTCGCGTTGAGCGCGGCGTTGCCGTAGAACTGGGTGTTCTGGCCCACGGAGTGGGTCTCCAGGCGCTGCTGGAGGGCGGCGTTGTAGCGGCCCAGCTTCATCAGGCCGTCATTGAACCAGCCCGTGCCGGTGCCCGTGCCGTCCACGTACATGCTGTACTTCTTGGCGGACGGCCAGATGACGTTGTTCAGGGTGACCACGAACTTGCGCATGTCCGCGTCCGTCCACTCCATGCCCGCGTCGTGGGCTTCCACCAGGTAGGCCATCACGCCGTTGCCGTGCGCCACGTCCTGGCCGGGGCGCTTCTTGGAGGCCCACTCGGCCGCCCAGAAGTACGCATTGGCGTTCACCGGGCTGGTCATCAGCTGGCCGCGCAGCGACGAGGTGTTGTTGGGCATGTCACGGTTGATGTTGTTGAAGACGGTCAGGTAGGTGGCCTTCTTCGTGGCGTCCGTCGTCATGAGCGACAGGTCCATGGCGATGTACGCCCAGTGCGACGCCATGTGCGTATTGACGCGATAGAGGTAGCTGTTCGCGCCGCGCTTGTTCCACTTCTCGAACATGTTCCGTTCGGTGAACGCCAGCAGCTTGTCGTACTGCGTCTTGTACGTGCTGTTGTTGTAGAGCGCGGGCGTCTCACGGATGGTGCGCAGCATGCGCGTCACATAACGCCAGCAGTAGCTTTCAAACAGGGGGACTTCCTGGCCCAGCGTGTCCGAGCGGGCCGACGCCCAGCCCAGGTAGCTGTCCTTGAACTGGCTCTTGGGCAGCGAAGACGACGTCTTCGCGTGGTTGACCATGTTGTTCACATACAGCAAAGCCCGGTCCATGTACTGCGTCTTACCGGTGGCGCGGTACATCGCGGTGTTGCCGTCGATGCCGTAGGACAGGTCGTAGAACTGCCAGCTGTCCAGGGAGTTGCTCTTGGGGAGGAAGCTGGAGGTGTGCTCCGAGTTCCAGCGGTTCAGGAAGAGCGTCTCCCAGCCGGCGACGGTGCGCAGGCTGACGGCCGCCTGGGCGGTCGTGCCGAGGCTCTCCTCGGCGGAGGCAGGCGCTTCCGCGACCGCGGGGGCGTCCGCCTCCGGAGTGGAGGGAGCCGCCTCGGCCTCCGGCTCGCCAGGAACCGCCGTGTTCTCTTCGGGGGAAGAGGGAGCGAGCGAGTCCGGACCAGGGGTGGCGACTTCGGTGCTTCCGGGGGTGTTGTCTCCGTTGGGGCTGGCCGTGCTGGCGGTGTCCTGCTCGGGTTGGGGGCCACACGCACCACCCACCAGCAGGCTCAGCGACAACAGGGACGACAGGGCACGACCAGACGTGTTGCGACGACGAAGTTCCAACATCAGGGGGGTCCTGTAGGGCAGCTCCCGTAAACACCACGGTCGGCTACCCTGTTGTGGGAACGCCGGAGTGCGTTCACAGGTCGCCAGAAGCATTTGGGGGCCTCTTGAATTCCTTTGTGATTAGACAAAAAAAACATCACGACTGACAGTGAGTGGTCAGTCCAGGGCCACATGGGCCTGTCCGCCTGAGCCGGTATGGGCGGCGTCAGGGTGGGGGCGTATGACAAGGACAGGGCAGGCGAGCGCCATGCTGGTTCCCGACGCGGGCGCCTCGGCGCTGTCCGGGCAGTACTTCCGCTCCGAAAACCATCTGCGCGCCGAGCAGGTCACCCATACGCTGGTCGTCGAAGAAACCGATACAGGCAGGGCGTTGCGGATCCCACTCATCGTGCGAGCGATTGAGGGAACTTCGTACCGCGACGCCATTTCTCCGTATGGATTTCCGGGCGGCGTGACGGACGGATGGAGCGAGGTGCCAGCACATGCCGTGGATTGGCGAGGCACCGAACTGGTCAGCATTTTCGTGAGGGAGCGAGTCCAGGGACCGCACTGCTTCTCGGGAGGTACGGCGCGAAATGAGGTCTTTTTCGTGGACCCGTGCCGCCCGCTCACACTGCGGGAGATGCATCGCCGTCACATGCGGCGAAATGTCCGGCTGGGCTTCGTGAGCACCGTGCGTGCGGCCCGGGACGCGCCGCCCGAGGAGCGCGAGGGGTTCCGGGACGTGTACCGGCAGACCATGGTGCGGGACCAGGCGTGCCACCGGTACTTCTTCTCCGACGCGTACTTCGAGGAGCTGTTCGCGTCCCCGGAGGCCTGGCTCGCGACGGCGCGCGCGCCGGATGGGAGCGTCGCGTCCTCGGCCGTGGTCGTCCGCAGCGACGGGCTGCTGCACTACTACCTGGGCGGAACGGCGGATGCGCACCTGGCGCGCTCACCCGCGAAGAACGTCTTCGGCGAGATGATCGACCTGTGCACCCGGCTGGAGCTTCCCCTCCACCTGGGGGGCGGGCTTCAGCCGGGGGACGGCCTGGAGGACTTCAAGCGCGGCTTCGCCAACGCCAGCGGGCGCATCCACACGCATGAAATCATCTGCGACACGGCCGCGTACGCCGCGCTGGCGGAAGGCCACCACTCCGGCGGCGGCTTCTTTCCGGCCTACCGCGCGCCGCACCGCCCATGACGAAGCCCCGGCCTCCCGCGCTCAAAGCGCACGGGAGACCGGGGCCTCATGAAAACGGCCGGGGCCGCGTGGGGTCAGGCGCTGACGTTCTTCTCCGCGACGGGCGCCTTCACCGGAGCGAAGGCGGGCAGCACCTTCGCCACGGGGCCCGGGGGCTTCGACGGCGTGTACGCGGGAATGAGGTCCTGGAGGGCGCGCTTCACGTCGCTGGCGTCACCGGCGCGGGCCGCGCGGTCCAGGCGCTTGAGCTGGAGCAGGAAGTCCGCGGGCGGCGCGGGGCTGCGGGCCACCTTGATGCGGTTGCGCACCTGATGGGAGAGCTCCTCCTCCTCGGACATGAGCACCTCCTCCAGCTTCTCCCCCGGGCGAAGCCCCGTGTAGACGATGGAGATGTCCTTGTCCGGCACCAGGCCCGTCATGGTGATCATGTTCGCGGCCAGCTCCGCGATGCGGACCGGCTCTCCCATGTCCAGGATGCACAGCTCACCGTAGCCGCCCAGGCCGGCCAGCACCACCAGGCCCACCGCCTCCGGGATGATCATGAAGTAGCGGGTGCAGTCCGGGTGCGTGACGGTGACGGGGCCGCCCGCGGAAATCTGCTGCTTGAAGAGGGGCACCACGCTGCCCGCGGACCCCAGCACGTTGCCGAAGCGGACGGCGCAGAACGTGGTGCGCGACGACACGGCGATGTCGCGGATGACCATCTCCGCCAGCCGCTTGGAGGCGCCCATCACCGACGAGGGCTTCACGGCCTTGTCGGTGGAGATGAGGATGAAGCGCTCGGCGCCGCAGGCGTCCGCCATGCGCGCCACGTTCTGCGTGCCGAAGACGTTGTTCTTGATGGCCTCCTCCGGAGCGTCCTCCATCAGGGGCACGTGCTTGTGCGCGGCGGCGTGGAAGACGTACTGCGGCGCGAACTCCTGGCCAATGCGCATCATCCGGTCCAGGTCGCGGATGTCCGCCACCACGGAGTGCACCGGCACGTTCGGGTAGCGCGACTGCAGCTGGCGCACCAGCAGGTAGAGCTCGTTCTCGTTGATGTCCACCACCACCAGCGACGAAGGCGAGTGCCCCGCGACCTGCCGGACGATTTCACTGCCGATGGAGCCCGCGCCGCCGGTGACCAGGATGCGGCGGCCCGTCACCAGCCGGTGCACCTCGTCGTGGTCGAAGGCGATGGCGTCCCGGGGCAGCAGGTGCTCCGGGGACAGGTCGTGCAGCATGGCGGCGGTGATCTTCTGGTCCAGGTAGGCGAACGAGGCCGGGATGATCTTGAAGCTGACGCTCTGGTGCCGGCACAGGCTCAAGAGGTGCCGCGTGCGCTCCGGGGACAGCCGCGGAATGGCGATGAGCACCTGCGTCACCCGGTGCTTCTTCATCACCTCCGGCAGCGCGTCCAGCACGCCGAGCACCGGCTTGCCGTTGAGGAAGGTGCCCTGCTTGCCGGGGTCGTCATCCACCAGACCGATGACGTGCCACGGGCTCTTGCGGTCGCGCAAGAGGTCGCGCAGCAGCAGGTCGCCCGCGCTGCCCGCGCCCACGATGAGGGTGCGCTGGGAACCCTCGGCCCGGGCGCGGCGCTGGTCCAGGTACCACTGCCGCGCCATGCGCGGGGCGAAGCGGTGGAAGCCCAGCAGCGTGGTGGTGACGAAGAACTCCAGCGCGACCACCTGCCCCGGCAGCGCATCCATGAAGAAGATGGAGCGCAGCAGTTCGAACACGATGGTGCCCGCCAGGCTTGCCAGCTCCAGCCGGACCGCCTCGTGGATGCCGGAGCGGTGGAAGGACCAGCGGTGCAGACCCAGCCAGACGAGCGTCACCAGGCGCACCGCGACCAGCAGCGCCACGGCGCGGGGCAGCACCTCCCGGCACGCCGGCGACAGGCCGTCAGCGAAGTGCAGCATCGTGGCGAAGAGCAGCGAGCAGGCGATGAGGACCGCGTCCACACCCAGCATCCGCAGCCAGCCGAAGCGGTGGGCCCTTCGCGGGGCACTCTCCGAGGCCTCCCGCGGCCCCGCATCCAGGCTCATCGCTTCCAGATTCTGACCGTGTTTCATTGAAGTCTCCCCCTCCCGGCCCGGCGTCCACGGAAAATCCGCCGTCCTCCCAACCGCGTAATCAGGAAGACACGCCCTAGCTCGGAATCGCGGAGAAGGTGGACGCGCGTCCAGTGGTGCTAAAGCCGTCCAGGAGTGCTGTCCGACCTGATTCCCGGGGAGCTGCGAGGCATTGGGCAAAAGCCCTGCCCCCCGGGGTGAAAACACAGACATCCCCACGGCCTCCAGGCGCCGGGTGTCCGCGGCCCGCCGTGCCAGCGGCGGCGATGTTTCAACGAGGTGACACGCCCCCCGCTGGAAGGAACAGGCGCGGCCGTGGCGCGATGGCCGCGCCCGCGGGCTGACACTCCGCGCGCCTTGCTCCCCCGCGGCGCGCCCGCCACGCTCGCGGCCATGACGACCGAATTCATCCTGCTCCGGCACGGGGAGACGGAGTGGAACGCCCTGGGGCGCCTGCAGGGGCACCTGAACAGCACGCTGAGCCGCGAAGGGCTGCGGCAGGCGGAGGCGCTCGCGGCGCGCCTGGCCCCCCTGCCCTTCCAGGCCCTCTACAGCAGCGACCTGGACCGCGCGGTGCAGACGGCGTCCCGCATCGCGGCGAGGACGGGCCACGGCCTCCAGCGGGACGCGCGCCTGCGGGAGCGCGGGCTGGGCGTGCTGGAAGGGCTGACGCGCGCGGAGGCCGGCCAGCGCCATCCGGAGGTCTTCTCCGCGTACACGGAGGGCCACGCCGACTACGTGGTGCCCGAAGGCGAGAGCGCGTCGCAGCGCCTGCGGCTGGCGCTTCACTGCCTGGAGGAGCTGGGCGCGCGCCACCCGGAGGCCCGCGTCGTGGTGGTGACCCACGGCGGCGTGCTCAGCGCGCTCCTGCGCCACTGCCTGGGCATCCCGGCCCACGCGCCGCGCTCCTTCTCCGTCCTCAACGCGGGCTGGAACCAGTTCGACCTCCACCAGGGGGCGCTCCGGATGGTGACCTGGGGGGACGTCAGCCACCTGCGCGCGCTCAGCCTGGACGACACCTGAGGTCACCTTCCCGTGAGGCCCTGCCGGACGGGGCCCGGTGGCCCTAGAATGCGGGCGCCATGCGCACGCCATCCGCTCCGGGGCTGGGACCGCCAGCTGTCTTCGTGGGCCGCGCCCAGGAGGTACGGCGGCTGGGGGACATGCTGCGGCGCGTGCACACCGGGGTCGTCTACGGGCTGCCCGGGGCGGGCAAGTCCGCGCTGGTGGCGGCGGTGGCCGCGAAGCACCGGGGGCCCGTCGTGCACCGGCGCGTGCGCCCCGGGGACACGCTGGACACGGTGGTGGACGACGTGCGCCGCCTGCTGAGTGAAGCGCCCGTGGCCCAGGCCCTGTCGGACGCGTCCCGGCTGGAGGCGCTCGCGGGCGAGCTGGAGGCGCGCCGCGCCCTGTGCGTGCTGGACGACCTGCACGTGCTCGGGCCCCCGGAGCGCGCGGCCCTGGTGGAGGACCTGGGAGGTCGGCTGAGGCAGGGCACGCTCCTGGCCACCTCGCGGGAGTCGGTGCCCCGGCACGCGGCGAGTCCGGACCGGGTGGAGCTGCGGCTGGAGGGACTGCCGGAGGAGGCCGCGCGCCAGCTGTGGGAGGAACTGGACGCGCTCTACGGCGAGCGCGACGGCTTCGACGCGGCCTGGGGCCGCTCCAGGGGCCTGCCCTTCCTCCTGCGCCGGGCCCACGCGGGCGACACGGGCGGAGACGAACCGGTGCGCGCGGCGCTGGCGGCGCTGCCCGCGGACGAACGGCGGCTGACCGCGATGCTGGCCCTGAGCCAGCTGCCGCTCACCGCGAGCACGCTGGAGCGGGTGCTGGCGGGCAACGCCGCGGGCAGGGCGCTGCGCCAGCTGGGCGCGAAGCTGCTCGTGGAGACGGACTCGCGAGGCCGGTACGGCGTGCACGACCTGGTGCGCGAAGCGATGGTGTCCCTGCTGCCGCCGGACGAAGCGCGCGCCGCCCACGAAGGGCTGCTGGCGGTGCTGGAGCGCGAACCCCTGCCCGCCGTGGTCCGCGTGCGCGCGGTGTGCCGTCACCTCCAGGCGCTCGGCCAGCACGAGGCGCGCGCGGCCTTCATCGTCGCGCAGGCGGAGCCGCTGGTGCGCCACGGCGCCGCGGACGAGCTCCTGGGCCTGCTGGACTCGCTGCCCGGCGAGCTGCGCACGGCCCAGGTGCGGCTGGCCCACGCCCGCGCGCGGGTGCGGCTGCTCGACCTGCGCCGGGCCTACCCGGAGCTCCTGGCCCTGCGCGCCTCGCTGGAGGCCGCCGCCGGCGCACCGGCGCCCGAGTCGAACGAATCCCTGCGCGAGGGCGTGGGCGCCGTGCTGGTGCGGGTGGCCCTCTTCGCGCTGGAGCCGGACGCCTGTGAGCGCACGCTGGAGTCCATGCCGGTGCCGAGCAGCGCGGAGGTCTTCCTCCAGCAATTGCTGGCATGGACCGCGCTGCGCTTCTTCCAGGGGCGGCTGGATGAATCCCTGGCGATGCTGGACAACGCCGGCGCCGCGACCGGGGACCGGCGCGTGCTGGGCTGGTGCGCCTATGCCCGCGCGCTGATGCTCTGGATTGAAGGCCGCGACAGCGAGCTGGCGGAGCCCCTGGCCCAATGCGTGTCATTGCTGGAGGACGCGCCGCTCGACTCGCGAGGCCCGCTGGTCGCGGCCATGTCCGCGGGCATCCTCAGCCGGCTGGGCCGCTTCACGGAGGCCGACGCCGCGCTCGCGAGCGCCCGGGAGCGGCTGGGCCAGCTGGGCGCCCCCCGCCTCGCGCTGGAGCTGGACTGCATCTCCGCCTGGGTGCACGCGGAGGGAGGACAGCGGCGCGCGGCGCTCGCGGCGCTGAGGGAGACAGAAGCGCGCGCGGAGAAGGCCGGCTACCTCTTCGTCCGGCTGCTCTGCCGCGTGGGCGCGGGCCGCATGCTGCTGGAGCTGGGCCGGCGCGCGGAAGGCCGGGCCCAGCTGGACGCGGTGGAGGAAGAGGTCCGGGCGCGCGGCGTGGTGGGACTGATGCGGGCCGCGCGGGTGGCGCGCACGTTGGACGTCCCCGGGCCGGAGGCACCGCCCGTCGCGGTGGAGCCCCGCGAGGTGCGCCCCGGCATCGCCGCCCGTCAGCGCGCCCTGGCCGCCCTGGCCGCGGCCCGGAGCGCGGACGCCCCGCGCGCCACGGCGCTGCTCACCGCGCTGGAGCCCCTGTCTCGCGGCGAGGACTTCGCGCTGGAGCGCACGCTGGCGCACCTGACCCGCGCCACGCTCCACCGGCACGCGGGCAGGACCCACGAGGCAACGCAAGCCTTGGAGGAGGCCACCCGCGCGGCGACGCAAGGCGGGGTGGATCCGGAGCTGATGGCGGAGCTGACCCGGCCCTTCGCATCCGTCCCGGAGGCCGCGCGTCCGGCGGAAGCACCCGCGCGGGAGCAGGTGGTGCTGGACGCGCGCCGCCACGAGCTGCGCGCCCCGGGGAAGACCGTCTCCCTGGAGCGGCGTGCCCTGCCACGAAGGCTGCTCTACGCCCTGGCCCGCCAGCCGGGACGCACCCTGTCGAAAGAGGACTGCGTGCGCGCCATGTGGAACGCGGACTACGACCCGCGCCTGCATGACAACGCGCTGCGCGTCCACGTGAGCCACGTGCGAGACATGCTCGAAGGCACCGGCACCCGCGTGGTCTTCGAGGACCCCGGCTACCGGCTGGAAGTGTCCCCGGGCTTCACCTTCGTCACCGGGTAGACCTCCGCGGCCAGGCGGCGCGTCACGCTGTGACACGTTGTTGCAGCCCGGGAAACCTCGTCACTGTCGTTATCCAGTTACAATAAATTGCGGGCCTGGGTGTTTACATTCAGTTCCGGATTCCTCCACAATCCCTGCGCCTCAACATTTCCCGTAAAGGCGAGGTTCACATGATTTCAGGTCAGGTCGTGCGCAGCTGGGCTGCCGCCAGCGCGGTGTCGCTGCTCGTCGTCGGTTGCGGTCCCCAGGCCACGGAGGAGAAGCAGGCCCAGCCGGAGACCCCGGCGCCCGCCGCCACCACCCAGGAGATCGTCGGTGGCTCGGCGACCACCATCGGGGCGAACCCCTGGCAGGTGTCGCTGCAGAGCAGCGGCGGCAGCCACTTCTGCGGCGGCTCCATCATCAACGAGAGCTGGATCCTCACCGCGCAGCACTGCGTGAACTCGGGCGGCAGCATCTCCAAGCCGGGCCGCATCGTGGCGGGCGTCACCAACCGCACCACCACCACCGGCGGGCAGGTCCGCACCGTGTCCCAGGTGGTCGTGTACCCGGGCTACGTGGACGCGAACTACGGCAAGGACGCGGCGCTCCTCAAGCTGTCCTCGCCGCTGGACCTGAGCGGCGCGAACGCGAAGGCCATCCCCATCGTCACGGCGGCGGATGAGGCCTCGGGCGTGGGCGGCGTTGGCGCCGTGGCGCGCGTCACCGGCTGGGGCACGCTGTCCAGCGGCTCCTCCTCGCTGCCGACCACGCTCCAGACCGTGGACGTGAACGTCATCAGCAACGCTGCCGCGCAGGCCGACTACCAGGGTCAGGAGACCATCACCGCGGACCAGCTGGGCGCGAAGGCCCCGGGCAAGGACTCCTGCCAGGGTGACAGCGGCGGTCCCCTCACCGTCCTCAAGGGCAGCACCCGCGTGCTCGCGGGCATCGTGAGCTGGGGCTACGGCTGCGCCGACGCGTCGTACGCGGGCATGTACGGCCGCGTGTCGTCCTTCGCCAGTTGGATCAACACCACCATCAACGCCCCGCAGCAGCCGACGCAGACGCTGCTGAGCCAGACCAACCTCTCCGGCGCCGCCAGCTCCTTCACGCACTTCGCCATCACCGTCCCCGCGGGCTCCACGACCCTGACGGTGGAGCAGTCCGGCGGCACGGGCGACGCGGACCTCTACGTGCGCCAGGGCTCGCAGCCCACCACGACCGCGTACAACTGCCGCCCGTACGCCAGCGGCAACGCGGAGACCTGCACCATCACCGCCCCCGCGGCCGGCACCTGGTACGTCTCCGTGCGCGGCTACTCCGCGTTCACGGGCGTCTCCGTGAAGGCCACGGTGCCGTAGTCGTCGCCTGACACCGGCATGCGCGCGCAAGCCCTCTTCCTCCCTTCGCGGAGGGAGGGGGCTTTCGTGTTTCAGCGCCCCCGTGGGCTCGGAGTGCTAGACCCGCCATCATGGCCCGGCCCGTCCCCAGAGCTTCACGCTGCCCCCACTGCAACGCGCCCTTCGCGCCCCAGGCCGCGAAGACGCACTACGTCTGCGGCTACTGCGGCAA
>NZ_RAWE01000243.1 GCF_003611695.1 Corallococcus carmarthensis
GGGTCAGGGGGGCGGGGTGGTTGGCATCCGCATTGCTCTAGAGACCAGGCAACACGGCGAAGTCGCAGCGGGCCGGAAGTACCGCGCGACATCGTCACCCTGGTAGGGGGTTCCATTGGGGAACCCTCGACGCCCATCGTCTCGGCCGGCCCCGAGACGGTGGGCGACTTTTTTGCGGGGTAGGGAACCGCTACTCCAGTTCGCCCGCGAAGGGTCCTGACTGCTGCTTCTCCAGCAGCCAGACGCCGTCCCGGAAGATGAACTCCGAGGTGACGGTGTCGGTCTGCTCGGTGACGGAGGGCAGGCGCATCCACTGGATGCGGCTGTGGACGGTGGCGTGGCGGCCGTCGTCGGCGAGCTTCACGTCCTCGATCTCGAAGTCGGTGACGGTGAGGTCGCGCTCGTCGTGGAGCTGGCGGCGCTGGTGTTCGAAGTCCTTGCGCTCCTCGGGGACGAGGAAGCTGGACAGGGCGCGGTAGTTCCTCCAGCGCAGGTTCTTGTGGAAGCCCTCCACGACGGGCTGGAGTGCTTCCAGGTCCGACTTGGGAGGGGTGTGGGCACAGGCCCCACCGAGGACCAGGGCGACCATCAGGGCAGGCAGGCGTTTCATGCGCGCGACGCTACCAGCCGCTGGGCGGAACGGACGAGGGCAGTGCTATGGTCCGCGCTCCCCCGCCAAGCACACCGGAGTCGCGACTCAACATGGCCAAGTCGATGGTGGAGCGTTACGAGCAGCTCCTCCGGCAGGACCCGACCTCTTCCGTCTTCGTGGAGTTGGCGAAGGCGCTGCTGGAGAAGGGAGACGCGGCGCGCACCATCGAGGTGTGTACGCAGGGCATCTCCCACCACCCCACGTCCACCGTGGGGCGGGTGCTGTGGGGCAAGGCCCTCATCCAGCTGGGGCGGCCCGCGGAGGCGATGGAGCAGTTCGACCAGGCCATCGCCATCGAGCGGGACAACCCGTACGCCTACAACCTCATTGGCGACGTGCTGCTTCAGCGCGGGCTGTACCGGTCCGCGCTGCCCATCCTGCGCAAGGCCGTGGCGCTGCAGCCCAACAACGGGCGCGTGAAGCAGTGGTTGGATCAGGCCCAGCAGGCCCTGTCCGGTGGGCCCGCGCCCATCTTCGAGGACCTGGGCATCCTGGCGACCCCGGCGGCGGCGCCCGTGGAAGAGGAGCCGGAAGCGCCGGGAGCGGAGGCGCAACCGTCCGCGTTCGATGCGCGTGCCGCCGCGGCGGCCGGACTGGAGCCGCGCCGTTCCGCCCGGACGGAGACGCCGGCGGGTGGCGTGGATGCGCAGTCCGCCGCGAAGGTCGGATCCGTGGAGGCGCATGGCGGGCCCATCGCTGCGTCCGGAACGCCGGTGCCGGAGGACGCGCGGGGCGATGTGACCGTGGAGGCCAGCGGTCCGTCCGTGGCGGGCGAGCAGGCTGCGGCACCCGGTGTCCCGTCGGATCCGGGGCAGGAGCCCGGTTCGGGGCGCGGACGTGCCGTCAGCGGTGGCCCGTCGGATCCGGGACCTGGCGCGGCGGACGTCGCGCCGTCGGATCCGGATCAGGGCGCTGCCCCGGTCTCGGGTGGCCCTTCCGCGTCCGCGCAGACGGCGGCTCCGGGCCCCTCTGGCCGCGGGCGCAAGTCCGGGATGCTGGCGGACCTCCCCGATGCGCCTCCGGCGGATGAACCCTCCGCGTCGCAGGGTGGGGGATTGCTGGGGGACCTTCCGCCTCCAGAGGCGGCGCGGGCTCGCGCGGCGGTGCCGGTGACGCCGGCTCCGGTGGCGTCGGCCGCGGGCGGCAAGCGCTCGCTGCTGGACGACATCCCGGATGCGACGGAGCTGGCGGCGGCCTCGGCCCGCAACAAGGCGGCGGCGAACGCGAAGGACACGGAGGCACTCGCGGCGAAGTACGAGCGCGAGATGCACGAGAAGATCGCCAAGGAGCGCGCGAAGCAGTCGCTCATCGAGCGCTATGGCGCGAAGACCGTGGCCCTCTTCGTGGCCCTCATCTTCCTGGGCGCGAGCGCCGGCTTCTTCATCCTGTACCGCTCCCGCCAGGGCGGTCAGACGCTGTCGGAGACGCTGGAACTCGCGAAGCGCGCCGTGGCGCAGGACACCGGGGCGTCGCTGGATGAAGCGCTCCGGCAGCTCGACCGCGCGCGGGACATGGACGAAGCGAGCCCCGCCGCCTGGGCGCTCGCGGGCTACGCGCACGCGCTGCGCTACCTGGACCACGGCGCCAATGCCGACGACCGCCGCCTGGCGCTGGAGGCGCTGGAGAAGCCGGGCGTGAAGGACGGCTTCAACGGCCTGGTGCTGGCCACCAACGCGCTGGTCGCCGACGACCGGGGCCGCGAGTCCGCGCGCCGCGCGCTGCTCGCCTCGCAGGACGACGTGACGGAGGTGCACGCGCTGGCGGGCAGCCTGCTCATCGCCGCCAAGGACGAGAAGAAGGCCCTGGACCGCTTCGACCGCGCGCTCAAGGCGTCGCCGGGCAACGTCCGCGCGCTGGTGGCGCTGGGCGACTACTACTTGGCCTCCGAGGACTTCCCGCAGGCGCTGGAGATGTTCAAGCGCGCTCGCGAGGTCTCCAAGGAGCACCCGGCCGCCCGCATCGGCATGGCCGAAAGCCGGCTCGTGCTGGAGCAGGACCTGGACGCGGCGCTGGCGGACGTGGCGCCGCTCGCGCAGGACCCGAAGCTGCCCCCCGCGCTCCAGCCCCGTCAGCAGCTGGTGCACGGCGAGCTGTTGTCCGCGCTGGGCAAGTACGACGAGGCGCGCACCATGCTCTCCAAGGGCGTGCAGGGGCCGCTGGCCATGGACTTCCAACTGGCGCTCGGGGCCGCGGGCCGCGCGGCGGGCAAGCTGGAGGCCGCGCAGCAGGCCTACGAGGCCGCGCTGAAGCTGCAGCCCAAGAGCGAGGCCGCGAAGGAGGGCCTGGGCCGCACGCTGCTGGACCGCGACCGCGAGAAGGAAGCGCTGCAGCGGCTGGAGGCGGACGGTGGCCGCAAGGTCTCGCTGGTTCGCGGCGCGGCGTACGCGCGGCTGGGGGACTGGAAGCGCGCCCGCGTGGAGCTGGGCAAGACGCGCGTGAACGACCGCTATCCGCCGGAGGCCGTCGCGTGGCTCGCGCTGGCGGACGCGAACGAGGGCAACGGCGCCCAGGCGCGCGACGTGCTGGAGAAGGCGCTGGCGAAGAAGCCGCGCACGGACCTGCGCGTGGCGCTGGGGCAGGTGTACTGGCGCGAGCGCGCGCTGGACAAGGCGCAGACCCAGTTCGACGAGGCGCTGAAGGATCCGCGCGACTACGAGGGCGCGTGCTCACTGGGGCGGCTGCTCCTGTCGCGCGGCCTGCCGGACATGGCGCTCAAGCCGCTGACGCAGGCGGTGGAGCGCAACGGTGCGCACGGCGAGGCGCGCGACGCCCTGGGCCGCGCGCTGCTGGCGCTGGGCCGCACGCCGGAGGCGCTGAAGCAGTTCGAGGCGTGGCAGCTGGACAACCCGGGCAACGCGGCCGCGCACAAGGGCTTCGCGCTGGCGCTGTACCAGTCCGGCCGGCGCAAGGAGGCGGAGGGCGCGTCGGGCCGCGCGGTGAAGCTGGCGCCGGACGACGCGGAAGGGCAGCGGCTGCGCGCGGCGCTCCTGTTCGCCAACGGCGACGCGAAGGGTGGCTTCTCCGCGCTGGAGCGCGCCAACAAGCTGGACTCCAAGGACCCGGACACCTTCTGCGAAATCGCCCAGGCGTTCCTGCGCCAGGGGCAGGTGGAGAGCGCGGACGCGGCCTTCGCGGCGGCGCGGCGCGAGGGGCCGGACGCGACGTGCGGCCGCGTGGGCGAGCTGTACACGCAGCTGCCGGGCGGTGGACGTGGCGCGGCGCGCACGCTGCAGGACCTGGCCGACAAGGCGCCCACCGTCTGGGACAAGGCCTTCGCCCAGGTGACGCTGGCGCGGGTGCTGCTGGGCGCCGGGGCCGTGAAGGAGGCCCGCGCGGCGGCGGACGAGGCCGTGAAGCTGGCCCCCTACAACGGGCGCGCGTACCTGGCCCTGGGGCTGGTGGCCTTCAAGCAGCGGCAGGAGGCCCCCGCGCGCGAGGCGCTGGCCAAGGCCGTGGAGCTGGAGCCCACGGACGGCCTGGCGCACCTGGCGCTGGCGGACGTGCTGGTGCGCGAGACCTCGGAACTGCCCCGGGCGGTGGAGGCCTACGAGGCCTTCCTGAAGCTCGCCGGGGGGGCGCCGGAGGCAAATCGGGTGAAGAAGGCCCTTCCGCTCCTCAAGCGCCGGGCGTCGCGGTAGCGTGGTCGACGTGAGCGAGCAGCGGCCCCCGTCCTCCCCCCTGCTGAAGGTCATGTGGGGCAACGCCTTCCTGCTGTCGGTGCTCTACCTGCTGACGGGCATCGTCGTGGAGTCCATCCGGCGGCGGTACCACGCGCCCTTCTTCGAGCGCCTCTCCATGGCGCTCGACTCGCTGCCGGCGCGCGCGCTGGAGCTGACCCACGCCATGGAGCCGCTGCGCGCCGCGTACTTCACCGGCCGCATCACCGACCTGGGCGTGCGCGTCGTCTTCGGCGTCGTCACCGTGGCGGTCATCTTCCTGCTCGCCCTGGTGGTGGGCGCCATCATGGCCGTGCTGCGGTGGGGGCTGCTGCGAGCCACCCGCGGCGGGAACGGCCGTCCGCCCGGAAACGGCTAGCGGCGCGACTTCGCCTTGCGGATGCGCGGGGCCACGGGCGCCACCTGCGGCTCATGGCCCGCGGCGCGCGCCATCAGGCAGATGTCCACCACCTTGGGGCCGAAGCGCTCCCAGCGGCTCTCCCCGGTGCCCTTCACGGCGAGGAAGGACTCGCGGTCCACCGGCAGGGCGGCGGCCAGCCCCAGCAGCGTCGCGTCGTTGAAGATGATGAAGGGCGCGATGCCCAGGTCCTTGGCCAGGTCCTTGCGCCAGCGGCGCAGCTCCGTGGACGCAAGCTCGCTGAACACCCTCACCGGTGCCCCGGACGCGGCCGGCATGGCGCGCGAGGAGGAACCCGCGGGCTTGGGCATCATGCTGCCCGCGCACCGGTCGCACGTGCCGCACACCGCCGCCGCGTCCGCCTGCCCGAAGTAGCGCAGGATGAACGCGCGCCGGCACTTCGGCGTGTACGCGTAGTCCGCCATCCGCTTGAGCATCAGCCGGTTGTGCCGCTCCTGTTCGCGCACGCGGCTCAGGTCCACCGTCAGCTCACGGAAGGGAACGCGCTCCAGAACACGGATGGAGCGCCCCGCGAACGGCCGGCGCACCCGCACCACGCCCGACTTCTCCAGCAGACCCAGCGCATGCCGGACGTCGTCCTCCGTCAGCCCCGTGCGCCGCGCGAGGATGGGCAGCTCCGTGGTGGCCTGCCGCCCCACGGGGAAGGTCTCCAGCAGCGAGCGCAAGAGCCGCTGCGACTCCGCCGCGTGCGGCTGCGCACTGGCGGCCTTGTCCGTCAGCGTGAGCCCGTACTCGCCTTCACCCCGGCCGCCGCGCTCCAGCTTGCCCTCGCGCTCGAAGATCTTCAGGGCGGCGGAGACCTCGAACTCGCTGGCGCCCACCATGCCCGCGAGCACGTGCACGCCCCGGTCGAACTCCTCCACGGCCTGGAGCTGCGCCCACACGTCCGACAGCACGGCTTCGGACGGGTGGCTGCTCTCGATGAGGCGCTCCTGCGTGTACACGTCCGCGTGGTTGAACAGGAGCACCGCGGTGGCGGGGTTGCCGTCGCGGCCCGCGCGGCCAATCTCCTGGTAGTACGCCTCCACCGCCCGGGGAATGTTGGCGTGCGCGACGAAGCGGATGTCCGGCTTGTCGATGCCCATGCCGAAGGCGTTGGTGGCCACCGCCACCGCCTCCTTCGCGGACATGAAGTCGTCCTGCGCGCGGCGGCGGGCGTCGTCCTCCATGCCCGCGTGGTACAGCACCGCGTTCACCTTGCGCGTGACGAGCGCGGAGTGCATCCCTTCCGCCGCCTTGCGCGTGGAGCAGTAGATGATGCCGCTGCCGCCCTTGGCCGCCAGGCTCGCGCACGCGTCCCGGCGCTCCTCGTCCCCGCTGACGTTCACCACGTCCAGGAAGAGGTTGGGCCGGTCAAACCCCTGCGCGAACACCGCCGGGTCCTTCATCAGGAGCACGCGGACGATGTCCTCGCGCACCTCCGGTGTCGCCGTGGCGGTGAGGGCCACCGTGCGCGGAGGCCGCAGCCGCTTGCGCACCTGTCCCAGGAGCGCGTAGTCCGGCCGGAAGTCGTGGCCCCACTGGGAGATGCAGTGCGCCTCGTCCACGGCGAACAGCTCCACGCCCAGCCCGGCCACCAGCTCCAGGAAGCTTGCGCTGCGGAAGCGCTCCGGCGCCACGTAGAGCAGCTTGTACTCGCGGGCGCGCAGCTTGCGCAGGCGGTCCGCCCGCTCCACGTCCGACAGGGACGAGTTGATGTACGTGGCCGCGATGCCCTTCGCGGTGAGCTGCTCCACCTGGTCCTTCATCAGCGCGATGAGCGGCGACACCACCAGCGTGATGCCCGGCAAGAGCAGCGCCGGGAGCTGGTAGCAGAGCGACTTGCCCGCGCCCGTGGGCATCACCACCACGGTGTTGCGGCCGCTCAGGACGGAGCTGATGACGGGCGCCTGGCCGGGGCGGAACTCCGACAGTCTGAAGTGCCGCACCAGTCCCTGCTGGGCATCTTCGAGAAAGGGCAGGGACTCCGTCATCGCGCGCATGTTCATCATCCTGGATCGGCCGTCAACGCCAATCCCCTCCGTGGGCACCGGTGCCTCCACCTCACAGCTCGAGCCCCGGAGGAAGGGGAACCGCCAGCGCGGCCCGTTTCCGCGCCACCTCGCGCCGCAGCGCCTCCGTCCGCTCCGGGTCCAGGCGGCCGTCCACGACGACGTCCCCCTCGCGCGCTCCCGGTGGCAGCCGCCAGCGCTCCACCGTGCACGCCTGCCCGCTGTCGCTCCGCACCACCTGGGCCCGCGTGTCCTCCAGCACCTCCACGCGAATGGGGCTTGCCCCCAGCGCCAGCAGCACGCCCGCCCCCATCACCAGCCCTCGCCCGTGCCGCACTTGCGCCGGCCCTCCCGCTCGCTGTCCGGCAGGATGCCCCGCTCCAGCATCGACACGAACGCGCTGTCCCCCACGACGACGTGGTCCAGCAGCTTCACGCCCAAGAGCCCCGCCGCCCGCGCCAGGTGCTCCGTGAGCCCCACGTCCTGGACGCTGGGCTCCGGGTCTCCGGAAGGGTGGTTGTGCGCGAGCACGATGGCCGTGGCCCGCGAGGAGAGCACCGCCGCGAACACCTCCCGTGGATCCACGGGGCACGCGCTCAGCGTTCCTTCCGCCACCCGTGCGTCGTGCACCAGCACGTTGCGCGGGTTGAAGCACAGCACGTGGAATACCTCTCGCCGCAGCGCCCCCAGCGTGGGCGACAGGTACGCGTGCACCTCCTGCGGCGTGCGCAGCCGGGGCCGCTTCTCTGGAGAACGCTGGGCGCGCCGCCCCAGCTCCAGCGCCGCCAGCAGCCGGGACGTGCGGACCGGCCCCACGCCCCGCCGCGCGCACAAGACGCGCGGATCCTCCTGCAACAGAGACTTGAGCCCGCCCCTCGCCACGCCGTCCGTCGCGTCCCCCAGTCCCTCCGTCCACAGAAGCCCCAACAGCTCCAGGTCGGTGAGGGCCTCCGCGCCCAGCCGGAAGAGGCGCTCGCGCGCATCCCCCAGGGCCGCGCCGCGCGCCCTCACCGACCTGCCACCCGTGGCTTCCCCTTCGCCCGGCTCCGCCCACGCCTCTCCACCTTGTTCCATCCCGCCTCCGTCCACGCGGCTCGGGCTTGAGCAAGGCATGTGCCCTTCAGGGCTCACTCCTGGACGCCGGGGCCAACCCCGTCCAGCGATGCGTGAAGAGGCCCCGCGGCGGGACGGACAGCGATGCTCCACCCGCACTCCTGGCGTGCGAGGAGCCAAGAAGCAGCCGGTGGTTAGAAGCGGGAGATGGCGAAGAAGCCCTTGATCTTCTCGTTCGTCTCGCGAAGCCGCTCGCTCAGCGTGCGGACGAACGTCCACAGGAGGACGTAGGCCAGGTCCTTGTCCGTGAACATCAGCTGGTCCAGCTTCGCGCGCTCGATGACCCACACCGTGCAGGAGCTGTGGGCGATGGCGTCCGCGGAGCGGGGCGAATCCTCGATGACCGCCATCTCCCCGAAATACTGGCCGGTTTCGAGGATGGCCAGCGCCTCCTCCCCGATGCCCGGCACGGATTTGGAAATGCGCACCTTGCCGTCGGCGAGGATGAACATGTCCTGGCCGGTGTCACCCTCCCGGAACAGGAAATCTCCGGCCACGTAGGTTCGCGGCTGGGCAATCCGGGCGACCTTGGCGAGCTGGCCCTGGGTCAATCCCTCGAAGAGCGCAACCTTCTTGAGGACAGCGGCATCCATGGGGTCCAGGTTCGTATCATGGCCAGGACGGCGGCGTCTGTTACCGTCCGGGCCCGTAAACGTATGAGCGCAGGAGGCGCCGTGTCGCAGGACAAGATCCAGAAGGTCACCATCATCGGCTCGGGCCCGGCGGGGTACACCGCCGCCATCTACGCCGCGCGCGCCAACCTGGAGCCCGTCGTGTTCGCCGGCGGTCCCACCCTGGAGCACCCGCAGCGCGTTCCGGGTGGCCAGCTCATGGTCACCACCGACGTGGAGAACTACCCCGGCTTCCCGGAGGCCATCACCGGCCCGGAGCTGATGGAGCGCTTCCAGAAGCAGGCGGAGCGCTTCAACACGGTCATCCACATGGAGAACATCACCAAGGTGGACTTCTCCCAGCGGCCCTTCCTGCTGGAGAGCGAGAGCGGCATCAAGATTCGCTCGGAGACGGTCATCATCTCCACGGGCGCCACGGCCAAATGGCTGGGCGTCAAGGGCGAGGACACCTACAAGAACCGCGGTGTGTCCGCGTGCGCCACCTGCGACGGCGCCTTCTACAAGAAGCAGGATGTGCTGGTGGTGGGCGGCGGCGACACGGCCATGGAAGAGGCCACGTACCTGGCGAAGATCGTCAACCACGTCACGCTCATCCACCGCCGTGACTCGCTGCGCGCGTCCAAGGTGATGCAGGAGCGCGCGCTCAACAACCCGAAGATCTCCTTCATGTGGAACTCCGCCGTGGAAGAGGTGGTGGGCGGCGCGAAGGGGATGACGGGCGCTGTCGTGCGCAACCTCAAGACGGGCGACAGCCAGCTGGTGAACGCCACGGGCCTGTTCGTCGCCATCGGCCACACGCCGAACACGGAGCTGTTCCAGGGCATCCTGGAGACGCACCAGGGTGGCTACCTGAAGACGATTCCGGGCAGCACGCGCACCAACATCGAGGGCGTCTTCGCCTGCGGCGACGTGCAGGACAGCTACTACCGCCAGGCCATCACGGCGGCGGGCACGGGCTGCATGGCCGCCATCGACGCGGAGCGCTGGCTCATCGAGCACGGCGAGTAGTCACCCCTTTTCGTCCCAGCGAGACGACACGCGCATGAGCACGAAGCAGAAGACGGTCGCGGTGCACGCGGGCTCCCGGCTCACCGGGAGCAAGGCCGTGCCCGTCATGCCGCCCATCTTCCCGGCGGCGGTGAACTGGTTCGACAGCAGCGATGACCTGTCCGACGCGCTGGACGGCAAGGACTACGCCTACGCCCGCATCAGCGCGCCCAACGCCGCGCTGCTGGAGGAGGCGGTGGCGGCGCTGGAGGGCGCGGAAGCCTGCGTCGCCTACGCCAGCGGCATGGCCGCGCTGCGCTCGCTGTTCGACGCGCAGCCGTGGAAGGCCGGGGACGTGCTGGTGATGCCCACGGACGGCTACGGCGTCACGCGGGCGCTCTACAAGAACCTGTGCGCCCGCTGGGGCGTGGAGCTGCGGCCGCTCGACCAGATGTCCCCGGACGCTCCCGCGCGCATCCGCGAGTGGCGCCCGCGCCTGGTGCTGGCGGAGAGCATCTCCAACCCGCTGTTGCGCGTGCCGGACATCCGCGCGCTCGCGCAGGCGTGCCGTGACGCGGGCGCGGTGTTCGCGGTGGATGCGACGTTCCCGTCGCCCTTCGGCCAGCGCGCGCTGGAGCTGGGCGCGGACTACGCGGTGCAGTCCACCAGCAAGTGGCTCAACGGCCACAGCGACGCGCTGGGCGGCACGGTGAGTGGTTCGAAGGCGCGCATCGACCCGCTGCGGTCCGCGCGCATCCTGTCCGGCGACGTGCTGGGACCCTTCGAGGCGTGGCTCACGTTGCGCGGCCTGCGCACGCTGCCCGTCCGCATGAAGGCCCACAACGAGCACGCCGCCCACGTGGCGAAGCGGCTGTCGGATTCGCCGCTGCTGGAGCGGGTCCTCTACCCGGGCCTTGCCTCCCACCCGGACCACGCGGTGGCGGCGCGGGTTCTGGAGGGCGGCTTCGGGCCCATGGTGGCGTTCGAAATCAAGGGCGCGGGGCAGAAGGAAGGCGACCGGTTCCTGGAGGCGCTGCGGGTGGCGAAGCCCGGACCGTCGCTGGGAGACGTAGGCACGCTGGTGATGCACGCGGCCAGCGCCAGTGCCCGCCGGATGACGCCGCAGGAGCGCGCCCAGGCGGGGATCCGCGACAGCCTCATCCGCGTGTCCGTGGGGCTGGAGGATCCGGACGACGTGGCGGACGACCTGCTCGCCGCGGTGGCGAAGGGGGCCGGCCGGTGAAGATGGTGGATGTCGGCGACAAGCCGAAGACGGAGCGCGTGGCGGTGGCCACCGCGCGCCTCAAGATGCTGCCCGCGACGCGCGAGCGCATCCTCGCGGGGCAGGTGGAGAAGGGCGACGTGCTCGCGGCGGCGCGCATCGCCGGCATCATGGCCGCCAAGCGCACCCCGGACTTCGTGCCCCTGTGCCATCCCATCGCGCTCGCGGGCGTGGATGTGACGCTCACGCCCGTGGACGAAGGGCTGGAGGTGCGCGTGCGGGTGAAGACGGTGGACCGCACGGGCGTGGAGATGGAGGCGCTCACGGCCGCGTGCGCGGCGGCGCTCACCGTCTATGACATGTGCAAGAGCGTGGACCGGGGCATGGTCATCGAGGCCGTGCAGCTGGACCACAAGTCCGGCGGACGCTCCGGCACCTGGGAGCGCGAGCCGGCCTAGCGCTTCGCTTCCGCGCGCAGCCGCTCCAGGAAGAAGGCCACCACCACCAGCGAGTGCGTGATGTGGCCTTCCAGGATGAGCCGGGGCAGGTCCGCGCGCGGGTACAGCTCCACGGCGATGTCCTCGCCGTCGTCCGGGTGCCCGTCGCTCACGCGCTCGCAGTCGAGCGCCAGGTAGCTGAAGCACCGGTTGGACTGGAAGGCCGGGTTGGGGTGCACGTCGCCCAGCGGCTCCAGCCTGCCGGCGCGGTAACCCGTCTCTTCTTCCAGCTCGCGCACGGCGGCCGTGGCCGGGTCCTCGCCCGGGTCGATGACGCCGCCCGGCACCTCCAGCGTCGCCGCGTCGATGCCGAAGCGGAACTGGCGCACCATCACCAGCTCGTCCTTCGTCGTCACCGCGATGACGTTCACCCAGTCCGCGCACTCCATCCGCACGCGGCCGTGCTCCAGGTTCGTGCGCGGGTCCGCCACCATGTCCTCGCGCACCTTCACCACCGTGAAGTCGTGCACCAGGCCCCGGCGCAGACGCGGCCAGGGCCTTACTTTCGACTCAGGCGCGGACGCCATGGGGAGATTCCCTTTCAGTTGAGCAGCTCGGCCCGCTCGCGCAGCTCGCGTGCGGACAGCTCCAGGCGCTCGCGGTCCGGCGCGTCCGGTGACAGCTCCAGGCAGCGCTCCACGTCCTTCAGCGCCGCGCGGAAGGCGCCCAGGGTGGTGAGCAGCGACGCGCGGGTGCGCAGCTCGCCCGGGTGGTCCGGGGCCAGGAGCAACAGCAGGTCCACCACCGCCAGCCCCTGCTGGCTGTCGTCGCGCCCCAGGTACACGCGGCGCAGGTTGGACAGCATGCGGTACGCGATGAGCTCCACCGGCGCGGGCGCGAGCATCGCCCGGTCGAACCTGAGCTGCGGCGCCACGCGCTTGAGCAGCTCCTCGCAGCCGTGCTCCGTGAGGATGTCGCCGTGGTGGAAGGGGTCCATCACCAGCTTGTGGTCGCCCGCGTCGCACGCCACCAGGAAGTGGCCCGGGAAGGGGACGCCGTACAGCGGGATGCCCGCGCGGCGCGCCACCTCCAGGTAGAGCACTGAAAGCGTGATGGGCAGCCCCACCTTCCGCTCCAGCACCCGGTCCAGGAAGCTGTTGTCCGGCGAGTGGTAGTCGTCCTCGTTGCCCCGGAAGCCCTCGATGTCCGCCAGCACGTGGCGCAGGGCGCGCAGCGGAGCCAGGGCCTCGCCCTTCTCGCGCAGCCGCTCCGCCTCCACCTGCACCCTCGCGGCGAGCGCATCCAGCGTGTGCAGACACGCCGGCGCGTCCAGGTCCTCACGGCCCAACGTGGCGATGGCCAGGGCCGCCAGGTCCAGCCGGGGCGGGTCCGCGGCCAGGGAAGACACCAGCCGCTCGCGCGCCAGGGGCGGGCCGAATCCAGAGGGAAAACTCACGGTGCGCACCTGTAACCCACGGAAGCTCCTCACGGCAAAGGCAGGCAGCCGAGCGTCAGGCGCCCGGCGGTGCCGCGGGCAGGCGGCCCTTGATTTCCGCCCGGATGGCCATGTGCGCGGAAATCAGGCCCGCGAGGATGCCGTCCTCGAACTCGAAGGAGGGGTGGTCCTTCAACTGGGGGAAGTCGTGCGGGTTGCGCAGCTCCTCCGGCCCGATGTTGGGCACCGCCTCGCGCGCCAGCCGCAGCACCTTCGCCTGCTGCTGGGCGATCATCCGCTCGTAGAGGGGGGAGGCCAGGGCCAGGAACTCGTTCGCCGTCTCTTCCGTCATCGTGTGTGCCTCTAGCCTCACTCTTGGGCGATGTCCCACTTCATGCGTCGGTAGGTGTAACGGAAGGCCTCGGCGTTCGCTTCGACGGCGTCTCCCTGGGCCTCCCGCCCGTCCAGGAAGGCGACGAAGTCGAACTGGCGGCCGGGCTGGCCGTACTCGGCGTCGAACACGCGCACGATTTCGTTCGCCGGCAGCGTCCTGCGCCCCGCCACGCTCACCAGGGGGATGTCCAGGCCCTTCATGTCCTTGGACGGGGCATAGGACTTCCACACCAGCTCCGTGCACACCAGGGACTGGTCGGAGAAGAAGTCGAAGTTGAAGTCGTACGGCCGGCCCTGGAAGGTGAAGGCGCGCAGGATGGCGCGGGCCTTGTCCACCGCGGACACCCGGGGCCGCAGCACGCCCAGGTAGTCCACGTGCATGCCGTGCTCCACGCCGGTGAAGCTCACGCCCTCGCTGATGGATTCGATGATGCGCACCGGGTCTCCGTGCGCGTCCTTGCCGGAGTACTCGGCCCACTTGGCGGGGAACGCCTTCGCCAGGTGGCCGGTGAACGTCTCAGGGTGGCCGGGCAGGGTGGCCACCCAGGCCTTCACGTCCGGGTCCGCGTCGAAGGTCTGGGCCAGCTCCTGCGCGGTGCCCACGTACAGCTCCGCGTGCGGCCAGAAGCCCGGCAGGCCGATGTTGGACAAGAACCAGTTCTGGCGCGCGACCATCACGTCGCCCGGGGCCATGCGCGGCAGGAGCGCCAGCGTCTGCTCCCGGGAGATGAGCGGCTTGCCCAAGCGGTGCACGCGCGTGTCGCCCATCCATTCCGCCACCGTCTTCTGCACCGGGAACACCGCGCGGGCGGTGGTGTCCTGGGTGAGGTCCGCGGCGGCCCTGGCGAAGAGCACCGGACCCCGCTTCAAGAGGCGCGCGCGGGCGGTCCGGCTGTCCTCCCGCATGGCCTGGAAGAGCGCGGGGACGCCGGGCTCGTTCATCACGCCGGCCTTGGTCAGCACCGGGTGCAGCGTCGCGCGGTAGCCGTCGCCGGTGAAGAGCTGCGTGCTGGTGCCCACGTGGACGACCTTCTCCTTGAAGTGGCTGAAGGCGCGCGCGGGCAGGCCGTACTCGGGGCCGGGCTCATCCAGC
Source organism: Corallococcus carmarthensis (assembly GCF_003611695.1). Classification (GTDB taxonomy): domain Bacteria; phylum Myxococcota; class Myxococcia; order Myxococcales; family Myxococcaceae; genus Corallococcus; species Corallococcus carmarthensis. The sequence continues at coordinate 14,051 of NZ_RAWE01000243.1, forward strand.
AGCACCTGCAGCTGCGCCTGTCCTCCGGTGAGGTCCGCGAAGGCCATCCCCTGCGCCAGCTCCGCCGCGAGCGCCGCGTGGGTGAGGAGGAAGCCCCAGGCGTGCTTCCTGGGCTGGGTGAGGGCGGGCACCTTGAGGAAGTCCCAGTAGCGCTGGCGCACCACCTCCGTGGACACGAAGCAGTCGAAGAAGGCGGCCCAGGTGGACACCAGGAGCTGCTTCTCGTCCGGGGTGTACGGCACGTCCGGTCCGCGCCGGTACAGCGCCTTGGAGCGGAAGGCCTCATCGCGCAGGCGGCGAAGCCCGTCGGTGCCCTGGCGCAAGGCCTCCAGGTCGCGGCGGGCCTGGGCGACGAAGGCTGCGTCGTCCAGCGCGTAGACGTCGCGTGGG
>NZ_RAWE01000244.1 GCF_003611695.1 Corallococcus carmarthensis
GCCCTGCCCCACGAAGAAGATCAGCCGCGTGGGAGGCAGCGGAGGCGCCGCGATGGGAGGCATGGACGGGGCGCGCACCAGCGCCGGAGGCCCTTCGGCCGCGCTGAACTCCAGCGCCTTGGTCTCCTTGCCCGCCGACCACTCCTTGGCGAACTCCTTCAGCCCGTCCAGCCCCCGGGGCGCCACCTCGCGGCGGCCCAGCAGGTTCACGGGCACGTTCTTGTCCAGCGCCTGGTACTTGCGCACGTGGGGCGCCTGCAGGCCGCGGCGGCCCTGACACGCCGGACAGCCCTCGTGGTCCTCCACCTGGTTGACCACCACTTCCGTCACCGGCAGACCGCGCTCGCGCAGCTGGGTGAAGTACATGCGCGTCTGCGCTTCGGGCACCGGCTCCGCCAGCGCCACCAGGTGGAAGGCCGTGCGCGCCGGATCCTTCAGCAGCGCCAGCAGCTTCTCCGCCTTCTGGCCCACCTGCTCCAGGAAGCCGGCCGGAGCCGCCTCCGCCGCCGCGGCGGCCGCCTTCTTGCCCTTGCCGCCGGAGGCCGCGGGAGCGGCCCGGTCCTGGCCCGCCTTCACGAAGCCCAGGAACTTGCGCAGCTGCGCCGGCATGTCGAACAGGCGCAGCGTGTGGCTGGTGGGCGCCGTGTCCACGACGATGCGGTCGTACTCGCCAGACTCCAGCAGCTCCACCACGTGGAAGAGGGCCACCAGCTCCTCCAGCCCCGGCACCGCCTGCTGGTAGAGCTTGCCCATCTCCTCGTCCGACAGGTGCGTGCCCTTCACCGCCGCCTTCGCCAGCGCCGGGAGGTACTCCGCCAGGAACGGCTTGAGCAGCGCGTGCGGGTTCAGCTCCGCGCCGAACAGGCCACCCTCGCCCTTGCCCGCCTGGAGCTTGGTGGGCTTCGTCGGCAGCTTCTTCTTCACCAGATCCGACAGGGACTGGACCGAATCCAACGAGATGATCAGCACCCGGTGCTTGGGCACTTCTTCGGAGAGCCTCACCGCGTACGCTGCCGCGAGCGTGGTCTTGCCGACCCCGCCCTTGCCGCCGAAGAAGTGAAGTACTCTCGCGTCGCTCATTGCGTTGTGGCCTTCCTTGTGCCCCCCCGGCGGCACCCCAGATGACTCACGTCGGACGACCGCACCATGGGGGGCGGACGTGGCCCGAAATGAAACGTCCCGGCCGGGCCCTCACCAACGGGTGGGAGAGGCACGGAGGATCCCCCGTCCAGGGGGGAAAAGTCAAGAATTGACAGGGGTTTTCGAGACCTCCCCCGCCCCTTTAAACCGGCTTGGGGAGGCCCCGTGCGTGCCCTCCAGGAGCCCTGCCAAGGGCCTGGAATCCGGCCCCTCCCGCCTACCCATCAGGTCAGCGGCAGGCAGCCGCCGGCCACCAGCCCCAAGGGGGCGGCGTGGATCAGCGGGTCAGGAAGCTGCTGGCGCCCATGGGGCCATCGTTGCCCTGGCCACCCAGGGGGCTGCCGCCACCCGGAGTGCCCTGCGCCCGGTTCTCCGCCGCGTAGCGATTGAGCTTGTTGTAGAGCGTCTTCTCGCTCACCCCCAGCACCTCCGCGGTGCGGGCCTTGTTGTTCCCGTTGCGCTGCAGGCTGCCCAGGATGTACTCGCGCTCCACGGCGTCCAGGCTCAGGCCGAACGGCAGCTTGAACGTGTGGCGCTCAGGGCTCTTGCCAGCCATGTCGGGCGGCAGGTGCTCGCGGGTGATGAGCTCCCCGTCGCAGAGGATGACGGCGCGCTCCACGGCGTTGCGCAGCTCGCGGATGTTGCCCGGCCAGTCGTAGTTCTTGAGCACCTCCATCGCTTCCGGGTGCACACCGGACACGCGCTTGGCCGAGTCCCCGCGGAACTTGTCCACGAAGTGCTGGACCAGGATGGGCACGTCGTCCCGGCGCTCGCGCAGGGGCGGCAGGTGCAGCTGGAACACGTTGAGGCGGAAGTAGAGGTCCTCGCGGAAGCGCTGGTTCTTGATCTCCTGCTTCAGGTCGCGGTTCGTGGCGGACAGCACGCGCACGTCCACTTCGATCTCCACCTTGCCGCCCAGCCGGCGCAGGCGGCCCTCTTCCAGCACGCGCAGCAGCTTGGCCTGCAGGTCGATGGGGATCTCACCCAACTCGTCCAGGAAGAGCGTGCCGCCGTGGGCCATCTCGAACACGCCCGGACGGCGCTGATCCGCGCCAGTGAAGGCGCCGCGCTCGTGGCCGAAGAGCTCCGACTCGATCAGCGTCGCGGGGATGGACGCGCAGTTGATGGCGATGAAGGGCTTGTCGCGGCGCAGGGACAGGTTGTGCACGGTGCGGGCGACCACTTCCTTGCCCGTGCCGGACTCACCGCTGATGGAGACGCTGGCCTTGGAGGGCGCGACCTTCTCCATCATCTCGATGACCTTGCGCATCCCGGTGGAGCCGGCGATGAGGTCCGTGGAGCCCAGCTGCTTGAGGCGGCGCCGGAGCGTCTGCACCTCGCGCATGGTCTCCTTCTTCTCCAGCGCGCGGTCGATGCAGACCTTGAGCCGCGCGGTGTCCAGCGGCTTCACGATGAAGTCGTAGGCGCCCTCGCGGATGGACTCCACGGCGGTGTCGATGGTGCCGCGGCCGGTGAGGAACACCACCGGGCAGTCCGGCAGCTCTTCGCGCAGGTTGCGCAGGAGCCACAGGCCATCCGTCTCCGGCATGGCGAGGTCCGACAGGACGACGTCGGGCCGGAACTCACCGGCCTTGCGGAGGGCGTCATGCCCGTCGAACGCGGTCTCGACCTTGTGACCCCAGGCGGACAGCATCTCCGCCAGGGCCTCGCAGGTCTCACGTTCGTCATCCACGGCCAGGATTCGTGCGCTGCCCAAGGTGAAAACCTCCACTGCGATGAAGCGTGATGAAACCGGATGGAAGACCGTCAGCGCCCAACCAACGGGGGGAACTTCAGGCGCGCGGGAACACGAGGCGGCACGTTCCCGCCAGTACGGTGAATTCGATGCCCAGCTGGGCGGCACGGAGCGTCAGCGCGGCCACGGTGTCGCTCGCCCGCTCGGGCGCCGAGGAGCCGTCCACGACCTCCAGCACCGCGTGAGGGCCCTCTGCGCGGACGGCGACGACCACGGTGCCGCCCTGATCCGCGCGCTGGAAGGCGCGCATCAGCACCTGCACCAGGAAGAACCCCAGCTCGGTGGTGTCCTCCATGCGGGCCTGCACGTCCGGCTCGATGGCGCGCGTGACTTGAAGCCGGCGCCGGCGGCTTTCGTGGCCCAGCACGTCCAGGGCCTTGCCGGTGGCGTCCGACAGCGGCGCGTCCCCGGAGGGGCCCGCCCCGCGAAACACGATGAAGTCCGAGAAGAGCTTGAGCAGGCCGTCCACGCGGGCGATCTGCTCGCGCATGGCCTTGAGGTTCTTCTCCTGGGTCGCCGGCACCTGGCCGGACTCACCCTTGAGCTTCTCGGAGAGCACCTCGAGGTGGATGGCCAGCGCGTTGAGAGGGTTGCGCACGTCGTGCAGCAGGCTGTCCATCAGCGGCGGAACCGCGTCGTAGCGGGCCGCGCCCACCACGGGATCCGACACATCTTGGACAGAGGGCACACTGCTAGCCATTGCCATTGAGCTAACCACCTGGAACTCCTAGGAATTTCCGTCTCCCCACCCCCGCCGCCGCCCTACCGGAGCCAGGATTTAGGGAGCACCCCTGGGATCGTCAACCCTGGGTCGGTAATTCTTGCCGGAGTTCTAAAATTCCCGTGTCGGAACGGCCACTTAGGAGGTCTCGCAAGTGTCGTTCAACGAACGCGAACCCTGCACCGGGTGATCAGCGCGTCCAGGGGTTGTCCACCCCCGGACATCGGGCCGTCCTCAGGTCCCGGTGGCGGACGCGGGCGGCTGCGCGGCGGCGCCCAGGCCGACGAGCTGGAGGCCCAGGCGGGCCGCGTACTCGAAGATGCGCGGATCCCGGTAGAACTCGCCGAAGACGATGCGCGTGCAGCCGCTGTTGGCGATCAGCTTGAAGCACGGCCAGCAGGGGCTGGCGGTCGTGTAGATGGTCGCCCCGTCGATGCCGACGCCGTTCTTCGCCGCCTGGATGATGGCGTTGGCCTCCGCGTGGACGGTGGCCACGCAGTGGCCGTTTTCCATCATGTGGCCCACCTCATCGCAGTGGGGCAGGCCGCGGATGGCGCCGTTGTAGCCGGTGGACAGGATGGTCTTGTCCCGCACCAGCACCGCGCCCACGTGCTTGCGATCACAGGTGGCGCGGGTGGCCACCTGCAGCGCGATGTCCATGAAGTACTGATCCCAATTGCCCCGAGCGGACATGCGGCTCAACCCTCCGGCGGATGAGCCCGCAGCTCTAACGCCGGATCAGGCCAGGGGCCATTTCCAGGCAGGGCATCCGTTGGATCAGCGACTCGCGGTCTTCTGCGGCCCCGCACCCTCCGCGTCCGCGGAGCGCTCCAGCAGCCGGCCGAAGCCCTTGGCCTGGAGGAAGCCGCGCACCTTGGCGCTGGGCGCGGCGAACGTCTCCCCCGGCATGGGCACGTCGAAGCTGAAGTTCTGGGCGGCGACCTCGAAGTCCACCTTCGCGGTGCGGTAGCCCTCCACGATGGCCAACAGCCGCCCCGTCTCCAGGCTGAAGATGCCACCGCCGGAGGCCCCGTAACCGATGGGCGCGTCCGTCTTCAGCATGCGCGGGTGCTTCGTCTCCTTGTCCCACTCCACCTGGGACACCATGCCGCCGGAGATGGACAGCGCGCGGCCGTACGGCGACGCCGCCACCACCACGTCCTCGCCCGGCTCGGGCTCATCGTCGGCGGCCAGCTCCGCCACGGGCCACGTCACGCCCGTCACGCGCAAGAGCGCCAGGTCCAGTTCCGGCACCTGGCCCGTGGCCACCACCTCCGCCGGGTACTCATGCGACTCCGCGCGCCGGTCCAGCACGACCTTGAGCACGGGGTCCGTGAGGTCGCCCTGCTCCACCGCGTGCGCGTTGGTGAGCACGTAGCTGACGGGCCCGGCCTCTCCTGCTTCCGTGCCGATGACGACGCCCGACGCCGAGCGGCGCACCTTGCCGCCCTCCGTCGTCACCAGCCGCACGTTGAGCGGGAGGATGCGCCGCACCATGGCCTTGCGCGTGGGTTGTGGCGTGGGCTCGGGCCTGGACAGCGCCCGCTCCACCCGGAGCGGGGCCTGCGTGTGCGTCGCGACCGGAATGTCCGCGGAGGACTGCGACGGGGCACTGGCGCACGACACGAGGGCCCACAGGAGGGGGGTGCCCAACAGCAACCGGTTCATCAACACTCCAGGCGCAGAGAAGAGGAGGGACGAAAGACGACGACACACGCGCAACTCGGTGCGAAGTCCCATCATCCCGAGCCCCGGCCCGGATTGGGAAGCAGGCGAGCAGGCATCGGCTTCCGAATGCCTGCCCGCCGCTTCCGGTCAGGTGTAGCGCTGACGCATCAGGAACAGGATGGCGTCCTTCGCGCAGAACTCGCAGTAGCCGTAGCGGTCCGCCATCGTCTTGAGCGTGTCCTGCACCTGGGACTGCTCGCGCGCGGAGAGCTGGTTGCGGTCCTCGGACAGGTACTTGAGGACGTTCTCCTTGTTCTTGCGCAGCACGCGCTTGCGCTCCTCGAAGTAGTGGTCGCGCAGGCGCTTGAACATGTCCGGGAAGATGCGCGGGTAGTCCATGGCGCCGTCCGGGTTGTCCAACCGGTGCGCGCCGATGCTCGCGATGAGCCCACGGCGGAAGTCCGGAGGCGCCTCGCCCTGCGGCATCACGATGGCCTCCACCTCCGCCATGCGCGCCTCGTCCGGCTTCTCCGACTCGCCCGTCACGCGGTTGCGCATCTTCTCTCCGCGCACCCAGTGGCTGACGCTCTGGATGTAGCGCTCCACCAGCTCGCGGTACTGGCCTTCGGACACCAGGCCCATGGAGTCGCGCACTTCGGAGTCCACGCGGTCCAGGTACCCGCCCTCCACGACGCGCACGAAGGTTTCGTGGTCGTGGTAGCCGTCCATGACCTCCTGGAGGAGGAACTCGTAGACGCTCTTGTCCTTGCAGAGCGCGTGCAGTTCCTCCAGCACCGCCAGGGCGTGGAGGCACTTATAGTCGGGGTTCTGCGCGGCGTTGAAGAGCGCCGTCTTGATCTCCCGCGCGCTCGCGCCGGAGCGCCCCTCGTAGTTGGGGTACGCGTCGGACTCCTCGTACATCTCCTCGCGCAGCTTGAGCAGCTCCTTGGTGTTCGAGGACGACAGCCGCGCGGGCACCCCACCCTCCTGGTACAGGTGCAGCTTCTCCACCGGGGCCACCTGATCCACCAGCGGCTTCACGTTGGCCGGGTAGCGGTCCGGGATGGGCTTCTTCAGGCGCGTGAGCACCGCCCACATCGCGGCCACCTCCGTGGCGTGCGGCGCGACGTGCTTGCCCACGGACGTCGCGGTGATCTGCGCGTCGTAGATCTCCTGCTCTACCTTGTAGCGGCGCAGGTACGGCACGCGCACCAGCTCGATGCGGCCCTTGAACGACGCGAAGTCCGGCAGCTCCTTGAAGGCCGCCAGGTGCTTCTCGTTGGAGGACGCGATGAGCACCTCGTCCAGCTGGAGCACGAAGGGCTCCAGGGGCACCTCGCTGGTCTCGCTGAAACCCAGCAGGTACTTGAAGGCCTCTAGCGGGCGCTTGAGCAGATCCGCGTACTCGATGAGGCCCCGGTTGGCGTGCACCAGCGGGCCGTGTGGCTCGAAGAGCACCGTGCTGTGCAGTGCTGCGGGCAGGTTGAGCTGGGTGCGGTCCGCCGAAATCTGCTGCGCGGCGGCGTCCACGCTCATCTGCGGCTCCACCGTCACCGTGCCCACCTGGTAGCGGCGCGACACGTAGAAGCGCTCCACCTGCACGTGGCGCAGGACCTTGAGGTAGTCCCCACCGTAGGAGTTGAGCAGCGCGGTGTAGATGCGGCGGCACTTGGCGCACAGCTCGCCGTCGCGCACGTAGTCGGACAGGATGAAGTCCCCTGTCGCTCCGTCGCCGTTGCCCAGCCCCTTCTTCTTGAGCGCGCCCTCCAGCAGCGCCTTGCGCTCCGCGGGCGGCACCGCGAACAGCGGATGGTCGCGCAGCTCACAGGGCATGCGCAGGTCCAGGTCCTCCGCGTCCAGGTGGGCGTACGTGGTGAGCTCGCCCTCGGTGGACTTCGCGCCCGGGCGCTCGCCAAAGCCGATGGAGCCCTTGATCAGCTTCTCCGACGGGAAGACCCACGCGATGCGATAGAGGGCACCTTGAGGCTGGCGGGAGTAGTCCTCCATGCCCTGCTTCAGCGCGTTGACCAGGCTGGACTTCGCGCTGCCGTTGGGGCCGTGCAGCATGATCAGCTTGTTGATGCGGCCGGCGCGCACGAAGTTGCCGAGGATGCGGTAGAGGGCGTTCTGCACCTCCTCCTGCCCGGCGACGCGGCCGTCGTGCTCCGTGGACGGCGCGTCGAAGACCTTGAAGCGCCGGATGGTGCCCGTGGGGTGCGGCACCTGCTCCGTGCCGTAGTGGTCCATCACGTCCCGCAGGTACTGCGCCGCGTTGCGCGACTGTCCCCGCGGGTCCGTGAAGAAGAGCGACAGGTACTCCTCGAAGGACAGGATGGAGCGGTTCTTGACGAAGTCGGCGCTAACCTGTGCGCCCACCTCCTGCAGATAGCCCTTCGCTTCCACGGCGGCTCCCCTCTGTGGATGGGTGGTCTCTCGGATGTAGCCACGGCGCTTCGCCGTCGCATGTGAACCCCGGGGAATGACCTTCGTTCCCGGCCCGAGGGATGTAAAGCGAGCGCCCCCTCCCCGCAGGCCGGTCTGTTCGGGGCCGCGCGCTTGGACGCCAGCCGTGTCCCACCCGGCCAGGCGGGCATCCGGGGTGGGAGGTTGGAGGCGCGCTGGAAGATTGAGGGCGTCCGTCGGATGACGGATGGTTCGCGATTCGCGCACCCGGGACGGGTGAGATACGGTCCCGGACAGCCACACCCCATCCGCCGCAACGCCTCACCCGGAGCCCACACGCGATGCACAAGGAGCCCATCATCGGCATCGACCTCGGCACGACGAACTCGTGCGCGGCGATCGTCGAGGAAAGCGGGAACGTCAAGCTCATCCCCTACAAGGGCGGCGAGTACACCATCCCCTCCATCTTCGCCATCGACGACAAGGGCAACGAGCTCATCGGCTTCGAGGCGAAGCGCCAGTGGCAGCTCAACCCGCGCAACACCGTCTACGGCGCCAAGCGCCTGGTCGGGGTCAACTACAGCAGTGACGTCGTCGGCACGATGAAGAAGGCCGTGGCGTACAACATGCGCGCCGGCGCGAAGAACGACGTCACCCTGGACGTGGGCAAGAAGGAGTTCACCCTCCAGGAGATCAGCGCGAAGATCCTGGGGAAGATCCGCGACGTCGCCGCCAACTACCTGAAGACGCCCATCAAGCGCGCGGTGGTGACGGTGCCCGCGTACTTCAACGACCGGCAGCGCCAGTCGGTGAAGGACGCCGGCAAGCTCATCGACCTGGAGGTGGTGCGCATCATCAACGAGCCCACCGCGGCGGCGCTCGCCTACGGCGTGGGCAAGACGTTGAAGGAGAAGGTCGTCATCTACGACCTGGGCGGTGGCACCTTCGACGTCTCCATCATCGAAATCCGCGACCGCGTCTTCGAGGTGAAGTCCACCGGCGGCGACGTGTTCCTGGGCGGCATCGACTTCGACAACGCCATCATCCACCACGTCCTCAAGGACTTCGCGGCCAAGACGGGCATCGACCTGGCCACGGACCCGGTGGCCATGCAGCGCATCAAGGACCTGGCGGAGCGGACCAAGATCGACCTGTCCGCGCGCGAGGAGGTCCCCTTCAACATCCCCTTCATCACGATGACGGCGCAGGGCCAGCCGCTCAACATCGAGATGAAGTTCACGCGCAAGATGCTGGAGCAGCTGACGAACCAGCTGGTGGACCGCACCCTCCAGATGGTGGCGCGCGTGCTGGTGGACTCCGGCCTGTCCACCAAGGACATCGACGAAGTCATGCTGGTGGGCGGTCAGACGCGCATGCCCGTCGTGCAGGACCGGCTCACCAAGTTCTTCGGCAAGCCCCCCAGCAAGGGCGTCCACCCGGACGAGGCGGTGGCCATTGGCGCGGCGCTCTACGCGCACTCGCTCGAGGACAACTCCAACCTGCGCATCCAGCTGTTGGACGTCATTCCCATGGCCATTGGCCTGGAGCGCGGCGACGGCGGCTTCCACGTCGTCTTCCCGCGCAACGCGTCCATCCCCAACGCGAAGCAGCTCTTGGCCACGACGAGCATCGACAACCAGACCGAGCTGGCGATGCGCATCTACCAGGGCGACCACGACACGGTGGCGCGCAACGACATGCTGGGCGAGTTCACCTTCTCCGGCATCGTCCCCGCGAAGGCCGGCACGGTGAACGTGGAGATCATCTTCGACGTGAGCGTGGAGGGCATCCTCACCATGCGCGCGAAGGACCCCGCCACCGGCCGCGAGATGAAGACCACGGTGCGCGTCACGCAGAGCTGAAGCGAAGGGCGCCGCCGGAAACACCACGGCGCCCCTGCCTTCGAAAGGCGAGGGGCGCCGGGTGGGCACAACGGACCGCCGGAGGAAACCTCAGGCGGTCTTCTTTTCCTTCTCCATGACGATCTGCGGAGGCTCGTGCTTGGTGATCACCTGTTCGGTGATCTTGCACTCCTTGACGCCCTCGCGGAACGGCACGTCGTACATGATCTCCAGCATCGCGTCCTCCATGATGGCGCGCAGGCCGCGCGCTCCGGAGTGACGGCGCATCGCCTCGCGGGCAATGGCGCGCAGCGCTTCCTTGGTGAAGGAGAGCTTCACCTTCTCGATCTCGAACATCTTCTGGTACTGCTTCACCAGGGCGTTCTTCGGGATCGTGAGGATGGTGACGAGGTCATCCTCCTTCAGGTCGTTGAGCGTCGCGATCATCGGCAGACGGCCGATGAACTCCGGGATCATCCCGAACTTCATCAGATCTTCCGGCTCCGTCATGGCCAGCAGCTCACCCACGCTGCGCTCTTCCTTGTGGGTGATCTTCGCGCCGAAGCCCAGGCCCTTCTCACCCACGCGGCGTTTGATCACGCCGTCGATGCCGTGGAAGGCACCGCCGCAGATGAAGAGGATGTTGGTCGTGTCGACCTGGACGTACTCCTGCTGGTTGTACTTCTTGCCGCCGCGCGGCGTGACGTTGGCGCGGGTGCCTTCGATGATCTTCAGCAGGGCCTGCTGCACGCCCTCGCCGCCCACGTCGCGGGTGGCGCTGGGCATGTCGCCCTTGCGCGCGATCTTGTCGATCTCGTCGATGTAGACGATGCCGCGCGCCGCCTTCTCCACGTCGTAGTCGGCGTTGTGGAGGAGGTTCTGGATGATGTTCTCGACGTCCTCACCCACGTAGCCGGCCTCGGTGAGGCTGGTGGCGTCCGCGATGGTGAAGGGAACGTTGAGGAAGCGCGCCAGGGACTGGGCGAGCAGCGTCTTGCCGGAGCCCGTGGGCCCGATGAGCAGGATGTTGCTCTTCTGCAGCTCCACTTCCTCGCCGCCGGGGCTCTTCACACCGGGGCGCGGCCGGGCGGTCGGCTTCTTCTGATAGATGCGCTTGTAGTGGTTGTACACCGCGACCGAGAGGACCTTCTTCGCCTGGTCCTGGCCGATGACGTAGTCGTCGAGGAACGCCTTGATTTCCAGCGGCGTGGGCAGGCTGACCTGCGGCTTGCCCTCCTCGCGTTCGTTCTCGTCCGCGATGATGTCGTTACACAGCTTGATGCACTCGTCGCAGATGTAGACCGTGGGTCCGGCGATGAGCTTCCGGACCTCGCGCTGCGACTTGCCGCAGAACGAGCAGGACAGGTTGACGTGGTGCTCCTTCTTCACTGCCGCCTCCGAGTTCGCCGGTCCCGGTTCGGGACCTTCTCCGCCGACCACCGCACTCCATCACCCGCGAAGCCGCCCACGTCTTTCGACGGCTCCAGGCCCACCTGCAACAGGCCCTGTACCCACTATAGGGCCCTCCCCTCCGGGCAGGAAGCCCGGCGGGAGTGCCCTTTCCCTGGAGCGTTCAGCCCAGGTCAACGGGTCGGTCTTGGATAACAGCGACTCAGGCGTCCGTCACGCTCGACGCGATCTCTTCGACATCGTCCGCTAGGGAGGCCGCCCGCTCGGCGACAGCGTTGGGGACTCGACGGCTTCCCGCCAGCTCGGAGGCGAGCTTTCGCGCCAGCTGCGCCAGTTTCCGCACCTGGAGGCTCTCTGGGGGCGGCTCCGGCGGGGGCCGGGGGAAGCGCTCGGTGAACTCCTTCTTGAGCTCCGTGGGGGACTTCTCCGGGCTCCAGATGCTGTCGCGCAGGGACTTGTACTCGGTGGGAGAAAGCTGACCCCGCTCCTCGGCGTCGGCCAGGACTTCCACCACTTCGAAAGCAGGCGCCTTCTCCGGGAACTCGTGCTGCTGGAGCTCTTCGGGGGCTTCGTGCTTGGCCAGGAAGCTGAACGAGCGCGTGAGCTTCAGCGCCGTCTGCTTCTTGATGTGCAGCTCCTTGAGGCAATAGGCCTCGAAGGAGGCGTGGCCCCACTCCTCGTACTTCGCTTCGTCCCGGACCTGGACGAGCAGCTTGCCCAGCTCCGCCCAGGTGGACTTGAAGCGCTTGGCGGCGAGCAGGACGGTGTGGCGGAACGTCCCCGGAGGGACGCTCATGGCCTTCTTGGCGATTTCGACTTCGGCGACAGAGGCGGACATGCCTGTTGTATCGGGCACGTCCGGGGGGTGGGCAAGAAAGTCGCCCTACCCCCGCTTGCCGATGTTGAACGAAAGCCCCACGGTGGCGCGCTCGCCGTCGTAGGCCTTGAAGGGCCACTTCTTCAGCTCGGCGAAGAGGCACTCGAAGAGTGGGCCCTGCTTGAACTGGGGGTTGTCCACCCAGAGCTTCGCCACGCGGCCGTCGTTCCCGATGACGAACTCCATGGGAATCTTCGCGGCCAGGCCGGGCGTGCGCTCGGCCTCCTCCTTGAAGCAGTGGAAGAGCTTGGACTGGTTGCCCGCCACGACGCGGTTGATGGCGCCCTGGTCGAACTGCTGGGCCATCTCCAGGCCGTCGGGATCCGTGGAGACGCTGCCCGAGGGACGGGGCGGCCGGCTGGACGCGGCGCTGGCCACCGCGCCACTTCCCCCTGTCTTCCCGGTGGCACTGCCCTGCCCCTGGGGGCGATCCGGGCGGCGCGGGTCGTTGGACGGGTAGGCGAACAGGTCCTCGTCGTCCCCGCGCGCCTGGGCCAGGCGGATGGTGGGCGGGTCCATGGTGATGCCGTCGCCCTCCTCCGTCGCGCCGAACAGGCCGTACACGGCGGCGTTGCGCGCCAGGTACCAGCCGGTGACGCCCAGGAGGAGCGCCACGCCCGCGGCGACCCCGCCCAGCACCTTCACGCGCTTCTGGTTGCGGGCCTGCTCCACGAGCATCGTCTGGGCGACGCGGCCTTGGGCCTCGTAGCGCGCGATGTGCACCTGGAAGGCGGCGGTGTCCCGGAGCGTCCGGAACTCCCGCTCACCGGCCGGGGCCACCGGGCTGTCCGGGGTCAACTCCCCCGTGTAGAGCTTCTCCACCACCTGGGACGCGGTGATGGGCCCCAGCACCAGGTCGCCCTGTCGGAAAAGCCACTGCCCATCACTGTCCACCGCGAGTTCTTGTCCGGCCAGCATTCGCGCGGGAGTATCGTGTTTCTCCCGTCGACATCGCAACGCCGTGGCCAGGCCCTCGCTCAAACGAATTCCCGCCGTACTGTGGACTTGGTATCGCGGCGGAAACTTCCGCGGCTTCCAGCGCCAGGTGGAAGGTCCCACGGTCCAGGACGCGCTCGAAGATGCCCTGGAGCAGGCAGGCTCACCGGCGACGGTGATGCCGTCCGGGCGCACCGACCGGGGCGTGCACGCGCGGATGCAGGTCATCAGCCTGCGCCTCAATGAAGACGTGCCCCTGGACTCGCTGCCCGCGCGGCTGGCACCACACCTGTCCCCGGACGTGGGGCTGTGCGTCGCGAAGCGGCCGCCGGGCGCCTTCCATGCGCAGTGGAGCGCGAGCGGCAAGGAGTACCGCTACCACCTGACGCTGGGCACCCCACCCGCTGAAGCGTGGAGGCCGTACGCGCTGGACGTGGCGGCGGACGAGACGCTCCAGCCGGGGCACCGGGTGACGCCGGAGAGGCTGGAGGCGCTGCTCGCCCGCGCCGTGGGCACGCGGGACTTCACCGCGTTCCACGAGCGCTCCAGTCCCCAGAAGCCGCGCACGCTTCAGTCCGCCACCCTGCGGGAGCTGGGTGGAGGACTCTTCGAGGCGCGGCTGACGGGAGACGGCTTCGCGCGCTACCAGGTGCGATACCTGGTGGGCAGCGCGCTGAAGGTGGCCGCGGGGCTCCTGTCCGAGGAGCAGTGGCACGCGGCGCTGGATGCGGGCACGTCCCTGGCCGGCTTCAAGGCTCCGGCGCATGGGTTGGTGTTGTGGGAGGTCCGCTATCCTTCCGCGGTGGACCCTTTCGGGCCCGGCGAGCGCCTCCACCCGCCCGGTCTGCCCGACGCGCCACCCTTCACGGGAGCGCCGCCGGGCTGACGTGACGCTTCAGTCCACGAAGCGCGCTTCGTACTTCGCCAGCAGATCCGAGATGGCCTCCCGGAGGTATTCGCTCTGACGGATGCGCGTGGTGCGCGACAGCTCCTTCAGGGCATCCAGCTTCTCGCGATTGAGACGAAACACGACCGAGGTGAGGCGGGGATTCATGTCCAAGTGCGTGGCCTCCGACAGATGCACACACCCTCTCACAATGTCGGACAACCTCAAGAAAACAACCTACGAGGCCGAACCCACCGGGATGATCCACTGCAACCCGGTGAAGAGCTCGGTGTCCGCGCGCAGTCCGGAGCCGAACCCGAACGTGAAGCCGAGCCCGCCGTACAGCGCGAAATGATCCGAGAGGGTGTGTCTGGCGCCGAACCCTATGCGAGGCCCCAGCCACGGCCCAGAAATCGGACGCACGGAAACGCCGACGTCGAAGAAGGTCCGCCAGGACTCGGATCCGAAGACGCTGCGGTAGCCGGTGATCAGCGCCAGCTCCTCGCCGGGGCGGCCGGTGCTGCCGCGCGCGAGGAGGAACACCTCGTCCCCCTCGTAGCCGACGGTGAGGCCCACCCCCAGGTCCAGGTGCCCGGCGAGCCCGGACACGGCGGCGTCCCCGCTGATCCGTTCGGTGTACGTGGCCCCGGGCCCCACGGTGAGGATCAGCGAGCGCTGTCGCGCGTAGGGCCCGTCGTCCACGTACTCCGCGGCGGCGGCGGGGGCGGCGGTGAGGATCAGGACGGCGGCGGCGGGGAGGCCGTTAACCCCACCACCGGGAGCC
>NZ_RAWE01000245.1 GCF_003611695.1 Corallococcus carmarthensis
GGACGGGGCTGTAGCGCTAAGTACCCGGCATTCCTGGAACTGTTCCCCTGGGAATACTTCGAGTGCTCATGGCACGCCTCTTGGAAAGGGCAAGGTCCGTCCGCAGCAGCAGCAGCGACCAACCTTCCCCATCGCCTTCCGCTTTCCCAGGAGACTCCCATGCACGGCTTCAACCGCCCCCTCGGCCCCATCGGTTCCAACGTCGTGGCGCCGCTGCAGGCGACGTCCTCCGGGATGATGGTGACGGCGAACAAGCTGGTGCCCGGCCAGGAGGCGATCGACTTCAAGGGGTACTTCAAGGTCGAGTCCTTCCCGCACAACTCGACCATCTACCGCCCCGGCGACACGTCGGACCGCGTGTACCTGCTGAAGTCCGGCCGCGTGCGCCTGATGCGCATTGGCAAGAACAGCACCCGTTCGGTGGTGTCCATCCTGCGCCCGGGCGACCTGTTCGGCGAGCTGTTCCGCCCCGAGGGCACGCCCATCGAGGAGATGGCCGTGGCGGCGGGCGAGGCCGAGGTGTGGAGCATCGAGGGCCGTGACTTCCGCGCCCAGCTGGAGGCCCGTCCGGCCCTGGCGGTGGACGTGGTGCGCGCCTACGCGGACCGCGTGCGCTCGCTGCGCAAGCGCGTCCTGGGCCTGACCTTCAAGGAAGTGCCGGCCCGGCTGGCGGACACCCTCCTCACGCTGGTGGAGGCGCACGGCGAGCGCTGCCCGCACGGCGGTGAGACGGACCTGCGCGGGATTACCCAGCAGGACCTGGCGGACCTGGTGGGCGCCTCGCGCTCCTTCGTGTCCACGCTGATCAACGAGATGAAGCGCGAGGGCGTGCTCGGCAACGTCGGCCGCATCCTCTGCGTGCGTGACCAGAAGGCCCTGCGCAAGCTGGCCTCCAAGGAGAAGTAGGCCGCGCGTCCCCTGGGAAGGGGGACCCTGACGTCCAACGGGCCTGACCGCGAGCGCATCCGCGGCCGGGCCCGTGGTGTTTTCAGTGAATGGCGCTTCAGGACTTCAGAACGTGAAGCCCACGCCGAACTCGGGGGCGAAGCCGAGGGCCAGCCCCAGCGGGGCCACCTCGGAGTCCAGCGCGAGGTAGCGCGCCCCACCCCGCAGCATCAAGCTGCCCAGGTGCAGCGCCAGGCCCGCGCGCGCGTCCACCTGCTGGTAGGGCCCGGGCGACACCTGCAGGCGCGCCTCCGCGTCCAGGGGGCCCAGGACGCACGCCTCCACGGACATGCCCAGGCTGGGGGCCACGTAGACGCGGCCGGGCGCGTCCAGGGTGGCGACGCCGGCTTCCACGCGCAGGCGCAGGTCCTCCCGGACGAGGGGGGAGTACGTCACGTGCATTTCCCCGAGGGTGCGCGTGTCGGAGGACGCCGAGCCCTCCCGCGAGCCCAGCAGCCGCGACACCCGCAGGTCCGCGCCGAAGCGGTGGACGTCCCAGCCGAGGTCGAAGTCCAGGCCCGAGCCCCCCTCGACGGGTGACACGAGCACGCCCGCGCGGAAGGAGAACGGCACGGCGTGCCGCAGCGAGTTGCGCCCGGGTGGCGCGTCCGGCGCGTTGATGTCGTGGCCGTGGTGGGTGCCCGTGTTGGCGATGGCCTCGCCCATGCCCCGGAGCAGCAGCTCGAAGACCGCTCCGAGGATGAGGCTCGCGGCATCGTCGGAAGCGCTGTCGCTGAACTCGAGGGAGTCATCCGTGGAGGACACGGTCGTCGTCTTGGCTGACCGGTTCTTGTTCTCGTCCTCCGTCTTCGAATCGTCGTCCTTGTCCGCGCCGATGGCGGACGCCTTGTGGACGGGCTTGGACGTTTCGTTGGAGTCCGACTTCTTGCCGAAGCGGGCCTCGGCGGGAGGCGCGGCGAGCAGGCCCACGAGGAGCCCTCCGCCCAGCACGACCTTGGGGAACGACATGGGGTGACACCCCCTCCGCGAGGCACGGCCGGCCCGACCGCCCCTCACGCGTCGCATTCAAATCCCGGGGGCCCACTGGGAGTCAACTCCGGGGCCCCCGGGACACCGCGTCAACGCGCGGTCATCACGGTTTCAGGTAAGGCCCATCCGAGCCCACCTTCCCGGGCGCCGCGTTACCCGGCAGGTCCAGCACGTACACGCGCAGGTTGCCCTTGCCGGACACCGTCGCCGTGAGCGTGCCGCCCGTCACCGTCTTCACGTCGCCGGTGATGGCGTCCTTGTAGGTGCCATTGGGGATGCCGTTGAACGTGGCGCCGCCGGACACCGTCACCAGGGCGAAGCTGTCCACGCCCTTCGCCGCGTCCGTGAAGCGGCGCTTGTACGCCATGGTGCCGCTGATGCCGTCGGTGGAGTACTGCCCCTTCTGGAGCGCCGGGATGCGGCGGCGGAGCTGATTGAGCCGCTGGACGTGTTTCACCAGGGGCTTGCTCAGCGTGGTGGCCACCGCGCCGGAAGCGCTGCCCACCACGCCGTAATCGCTGGCGGTGACGCTGCCCTCCAGGTTCGCCCCGTAGTAGGCGCGGCCGGTGGTGGCCAGCGCGCAGGTGGGTCCACAGTCGATGGGCTTGCCCGCCTGGAATTCAATCTCCGAGCCGTAATACAGCGTGGGAATGCCCCGGAAAGTCCACATCAGGCTCATGTTCTCCGCCCAGGCGTCGGTGCCCCCTGCGTAGCGCGTGGACGACTTGTTGGGGCCGTAGTCGTGGGAATCGACATACACGACGTTGTAGGTGGCGTCGTTGTAGCTGTCGTCGGAGTCCTTGCCATTCCAGAAGGCGTTGCTCGCCTCTCCGAAGTTCATGTGCATGCGCATGTCGATGACGCTCATGCCGGAGAACTGGCTGGCATCCGGCGCATGCCAGGCATTGCCCTGGAGGAAGGCATTGGTGGACGTGGGCTGGTTGGCGGTGCCCTGCGTCTGCTCGTAGTTGTATTGCTCCAGCGCGGCGGCCACGTCGTCACTGCTGTACGTCTTGCGCTCCTTCCAGGTGAAGAACTGCGCGGAGTGGTTGGGCGAGCCCCGGTTCCACTTGTCGTTCACGAAGGAGCCCACCTCGCCGAACATGAAGAAGTCGCGGCCCTTCGCACCGAACTTCGCCTCCGCGTGGGCGTGCGCGGCCGGCAGAAAGCGGCGGTTCCACGTCACGCGGGGGATGTGCACGGCGGTGTCCACGCGGAAGCCGTCCACGCCCATGTCGATGTAGCGGTTGTACACGTCGATGAGGAACGCCTGCACGGTGGCGTTCTCCGTGTTGAAGTCCGCCAGGTCCTCGTGGATCCAGCAGCTGCGCGAGTCCTCCCCTTCCCAGTTTCCAATCCAGCACGGGTGGAAGAGGTTGGACGGGAACATGCCGGAGGTGGGGTTGGGCCACTGGCAGTTGTAGATGCGGTAGCCCTCCTGGCTCGTGGAGGACGTGGGCACGCCCCAGTTGCGGCAGGTGTTGCCCGCGGGCTCCGGCGTCGACCAGAGGTCGCCGTTGTAATAGGACTTGCCGCTGGTGGGCTCCACGGTGAGGCCGTCATATTCGAAGCCAGACGCCGGCGCGTCGTAGTACCAGCTCCACTGGCTGTCGCGAACGCCATACACCTTCGCGGCGAACAGGCCCTTCGCGCCCCAGCGGCTGGAGTGGTTGTAGACGACGTCCTGGATGATCTTCAGGCCCTTCGTGTGGGCCGCGTTGATGAGGTCCTGATACGAGGCGCCGGAGGACTCCAGGCGCGGGTCCACCCGGTAGAAATCCCAGCCATGGTAGCCGTGGTAGTCATAGTCGGACCGGTTGAGCACCACGGGGGTAATCCACACGGCGGAGAAGCCCAGCGCCTTGATGTAATCCAGCTTCTGGATGAGCCCCTTGAAGTCGCCCCGGAACATCGGGTCGTTGTTGGCCGCGTTGCCGGATTTCACGTGCATGCTGCCGCCGCGGTTGTTGTTGGCGTCCCCGTCGTAGAAGCGCGCCGTCATCACGAAGTAGATGGAGTCCTCGCGGATGTCGCCGCCCAGGGGCGTCCCGGCCGTGGGAGGCGGTGGCGCGGAGCCCGTCTTCGCGGAGGCCGCGCTGCTGGCCACGGACGTGTTCCCCGCCGCGTCGAAGGCCTTCACGGTGTAGCTGTAGGTCGTGAGGGCCTCCAGGCCGCTGTCCGCGTACGCCGTACCCGTGACATTCACGGTCTTCGTGCCCAGCGTGCCGCCCGTGCGGGTGAGCGTGTAGCCGGTGACGCCCCGGTCATCCGTGGACGCGCTCCAGGCGACGCTGATGGCCGTCCCGGACGCGGTGGCGGTGACGCCCGAGGGCACCGACGGAGGCGTGGTGTCCGGCGGCAGGGCCACGCACGGCGAGGCGGCATTGGCGGTGACGACGCCGTCCTTCACCGTGATGCGCCCCGTGCCCAGGCTGTAGTCCGCGCCGTTGTTGTTGTCCCAGACGCTGCCGTTGTTGAAGTCCGCCTTCATCCCGGTGGCGGAGCCCAGGGACACGGTCTTCTTCACCCAGTCCGTGCAGGCCGTCTCGTTCATGGGGACACCGGGCGGCGTCGTCCATGAGCCGCCCGTGGGCGAGTAGTGGAGGTTGACCGCGCTCCAGCCGCGCGTGCGCGTGTAATAGAAGACCTCCGCGCTGTTGCTCCCCGACGTCGTGCACGGCGAACCGGCGTTCGCCAGCACCTGGCCGTTCTTCACCTGGTGGGTGCCGGACGTGGGCAGCAGGTAGTTGCCGCCATTGCCCGCCGCGTTGTCCCAGTGGTTCTGCCCGTCATTGAAGACAGCCTGGAAGGTGCTGGCCGTGCCGGTGGTGACCACCCGCATCACCCAGCCGGAACACTCCGCGGACATCAGCGCCCCCGGCACGGCGGTCCAGGTGCCCGCCGCGTCGTGGTGGAGGTAGGCCGAACTCCAGCCCTTGTATGGCGTGTAATAATAGACAGTCGCCCTGCCAGCGAAGGCCGCGTGCGTCCACAGGAGCAGCGCCAACAGCGCGCTCCGCTTCCAGCCCGTCATGTTCATGTGCCCCGTCCCTTCACGCGCAAGGGGAGCGCGTGAGACAGCCGAAACACCGTATCAGTCGCAGAACGGCGAAAGACGGATTCACGGCTATTCCAGTCCGGCGGCTGTTCTCGACTGGCATCGAAGCGGGACGAGGCGGTTTGTGCCCTTGCCCTCTGCCGAAGGGCCGCACAGCATGCGCGGCCATCGTGCCCGTCCCTACCGAGTCCCCGAGTCCCCATCGCACGTACACCGACCGCCGCGCGGCCGCCCAGGCGGACCTGACGGTGTTGGACCGCATCAGCGCCCGGTACGCCAACCTGCGCACCGTGGCCTTCGTGGCGGCGCTGGTCGTGGCGGCCCTGACGCTGATGGGCCGGCTGCCCAAGCCCTGGTGGTGGGCGGCGGCGGGCGCGCTCGCCGTTTATGGCCTGCTGGCGGTGCTGCACCACCAGGTGTTCCTCAAGGAGCAGCGCGCGCGCCTCTTCGTCCTGCTCAACGAGCGCGGCCTGGCGCGGCTGGAGGGCGGCTGGCACGCCTTCACCGACACGGGGGAGCGGTTCCTCTCCCCCAACCACCTCTACGCGACGGACCTGGATGTCTTTGGCCAGGGCAGCCTCTTCCAGCTCATCAACGAGACGGCGACCCGCGCGGGCGAGGAGCGGCTGGCGGCGTGGCTGTCCGCCCCCGCCACGGCCGAAACGGTGGTGACCCGGCAGGGCGCCGCGCGCGAGCTGGCCCCGCAGGTACCCTTCCGCCAGGAGCTCTGCGTGGACGCCCGCGTGGTGGCGAAGGACAAGGCGGACCCCGCCCTTTTCATCCAATGGGCGGAGGCCGGCCCGTCACTGGACGCCATCCGCTGGGCGCGCCCCCTGGCGGTGCTGCTGCCGCTGGTGACGCTCACCCTCTTCATCCTGGGGGAGGTGGGCGTGATTCCGGAGAGCACCGTGTGGGTGGGGCTGCTCGCGCAGCTGGGCATCGCGGTGGCCACGCGCCGCACGCTGCGGCAGATGGACGAAGCCGTGGAGCGCGGCGAGCGCGGCTTCGTGCGCTACGCGTCCCTCTTCGAGCGCGTGGAGGGGCAGACCTTCGAGCACCCGCGCCTGAAGCAGCTCCAGTCCGGCCTGCGGGCGCAGGGGGGCCCTCCGGTGTCCGCGCTGTTCCGGCGCTTCAGCCGGCTGTACTCGCTCATCGAGTTCAAGCGGCACCAGTTCCACCCCATCGTGCACTGGCTCACGCTCTGGGACATCCACGCCCTCTTCGCGCTGGAAGGCTGGCGCGCCGCGCACGGCCGCGACGTGCGCCAGTGGTTCGAAGGGCTCGCGGAGCTGGAGGCCCTCTGCTGCCTGGGAGGGCTCGCCCATGACCGCCCTGGCTTCACCTGGCCCCAGATGGAGGCCCAGGGCCCGCGCGTGGAGGCCACGGCGCTGGGGCACCCGCTCCTGGACACGCCCGTGCCCAACGACGTGTCCCTGCCCGGCCCGCACCACGCGCTCCTCATCACCGGCTCCAACATGAGCGGCAAGACGACGCTGATGCGCGCGCTGGGCGCCAACGTGGTGCTGGCGCTGGCGGGCGCGCCGGTGTGCGCGGCGACGTTCCGGCTGTCGCCGGTGCAGGTGCTCACCAGCATGCGCGTGAAGGACTCGCTGGAGCGCGGCGTGTCGTACTTCCACGCGGAGGTGCTGCGGCTGAAGGTGGTGCTGGACGCGGCGGCGGCCGCGAAGGGCCAGGCCCTCTTCCTGCTGGATGAAATCCTGCTGGGCACCAACACCCGCGAGCGCCAGATTGCCTCACGTGAAGTGCTGCGGCTCTTGCTCGCCTCCGGCGCGTGTGGCGCGGTGACGACGCACGATTTGTCCCTGGCGGTGCTGGCGGACGAGCCGGGCTCGCACGTGGTGAACGTCCACTTCCGCGACCACCTGGAGGACGGGAAGATGGTGTTCGACTACCGGCTCCGGCAGGGGGTGGTGGACACCACCAACGCGCTGCGGGTGCTGCGCCTGGCGGGCGTCCCGGTGAACGACCCGGACGCCCCGGCCTCCTGACAGTCCGCTTGCGCGCCCCCTTCGTCTGACAGGGGGCGCGAAGCGGAAGCGGATTACTTCGCCAGCTCCACCAGCGCCGCGGCACCCATGCCGCCGCCGATGCACATGCTCACCACGCCGTAGCGGCCGTCCCGGCGCTTCAGCTCGCGCAGGATGGTGGCCACCATGCGCGCACCGGACACGCCCAGCGGGTGGCCCAGGGCGATGGCGCCGCCGTTCGGGTTCACCTTGTCCAGCGGGATGCCCAGCTCACGGATGCAGTGCAGCGCCTGCGCGGCGAAGGCCTCGTTGAGCTCGAACACGCTGATGTCTTCCACCTTCAGCTTGTTGCGCTCCAAGAGCTTGCGGATGGCGGGCACCGGGCCCACGCCCATGATTTCGGGCGGCACGCCGGCGACCACGTAGTCCACGAAGTAGCCCAGCGGCTTGACGTTGAGCTCCTTCGCCTTCTCCTCGCTCATCACCACCGCGGCGGCCGCGCCGTCCGTCAGCGGCGACGCGTTGCCGGCCGTCACCACGCCCTTGGCGTTGAAGGCCGGGCGCAGCTTGGACAGGCCCTCCACCGTCGTCTCCGGGCGCATGATGGTGTCCACGGACACGGTCACCTGCTTCTGGGTGCCGTCCTCGTCGAACATCGTCGTGGTGACGGGGAAGATCTCCTCCTTGAACTTCCCCTGCTCGCGGGCGGTGGCCGCGCGGCGCTGGCTCTCCGCAGCGAACTTGTCCGCGTCCTCACGCGTGACGTTGTAGCGCGACGCGATGTTCTCCGCGGTGGCGCCCATGGAGGTGTAGACCTCCGGCAGCTTCTCCATGATCTCCGGGTTGGCGGAGACCTTGTTGCCGCCCATGGGCACCATGGTCATGGACTCGGTGCCGCCGGCGATGGCCACCTGGAGCATGCCGGACTTGATGCCCTGCGCCGCCTGCGCCACGGACTGCACGCCGGAGGAACAGAAGCGGTTGATGGTCATGCCCGGAACGGTGTCCGGCAGGCCGGCGAGCAGGCTCGCGTTGCGGGCCACGTTCATGCCCTGCTCCGCTTCCGGCATGGCACAGCCCAGGATGACGTCCTCCACGTCCGAGGCCTTGAGGCCGGGGACCTGGGCGACGGCCTCCTTGATGGCAAGGGCCGCGAGCGTATCCGGACGCGTGTCCTTGAACTCTCCCTTGTGGGCGCGGGTGAAGGGGGTGCGCACCGCGCTGGCAATCACGACTCGACCGGACATGTCAGGTGTCTCCCTGCCCGGTAAGCATCCGGGCGTGCTTCGGAATTCGTGTCTGGAAACCCATTGAGTAAACGCCTCGCGCTAGTTGCGCAGGGGCTTGCCCTTCTCGAGCATGAACATCATGCGGTCCTGGGTCTTCTCCTCGCCGATGAGGCTCAGGAACGCTTCCATCTCCAGCTCCAGGAGCTTGTCTTCCGTCACCAGCACGGAGGGGCTCGTGTCACCACCGGACAGCACGCGCGCCAGCTTCTGGGCGATCTTCCGGTCGTGGGCGCTGATCTGATTGTTGAGCTGCATGTCGTACAGCATCATGTCGATGGTGGCCGCGCCGTTGGGGCCCGGCAGCCGGAAGCGCGTGGGACGCGGCGGGCGGAAGCCGCCGTTCGCCAGGCCCAGCACGCGCGACTTCGCGTCCGACAGGAGGAAGTCGCGGTTGCCCGTGATGCCGTCCTGCTGCGACAGGAAGCCGAACTCGCGCGCCTCTTCCGCGCTCGTCGCCACCTTCGCGGTGCCGATGGCGAGGAACACCTTCTTGAGGAAGGGCAGCGCGTCGAAGTCCTTGTCCGCCGCGTAGGTGCCGAACACGTTGCGCAGCAGCATCATGGTGCCGCCGCCGCCCGGGATGAGGCCCACGCCCACTTCCACGAGGCCCATGTACAGCTCCGCGCTGGCCTGCACCGCGTTGCCACCCATGGTGACCTCCGCGCCGCCGCCCAGCGTGAGGTTGAAGGGCGCCGTCACGACGGGCACGGGGCTGTAGCGCATGCGCTGGTTGGCCGCCTGGAACGCGGACGCCATCTTGCGGATGGAGTCGAAGTCCTCGCTCTTGGCCGCCATCAGCATGGCCATGATGTTCGCGCCGGCGGAGAAGTTGGACCCGTCGTTGCCGATGACGAGACCCTTGAAGTTCTTCTCCGTCTCATCCAGCGCGGTGTTCATCATCGCGATGATGTCATCGTCGATGGAGTTCATCTTGGAGTGGAACTCCAGGAGCGTGACGCCGTCGCCCATGTCCCACAACGACGCGCTGTCGTTGCCGGTGATCTTCTTGTTGCCGCGCTTGAGGTACTCCACGCGGAACGTGCGCGCGTTCTCCTGCACCGGCTTCACGGACTTGGACGGGATGTCCCAGTAGGTGTCGCGGCCGTCCTGCACGCCGTAGAAGGACGTGCGGCCCTTAGCCAGCATCTCCTCCACCCAGGCGGCGGGCTTGAGGCCCAGCGCCTTCATGCGCTCCACGCCCTTCTGGACACCGTACGCGTCCCAGACCTCGAAGGGCCCCAGGTCCCAGCCGAAGCCCCAGCGCACGCCGCGGTCCACGTTGACCAGGTCGTCGGCGATCTCCGGGATGCGGCGGCTGGAGTACGCCAGCACGTCCAGGGTGACGCGCTCGGCGAACTTGCCGGCCTTGTCGTCCGCGTTCATCACGGACGCCACGCGCTCCTTGACGTTTTCGATCTCCTTCGCGGCGCCCAGCGAGTCGAAGCGCACCTTCGCCTGCGGCCGGTACTCCAGCGTCTTCAGGTCCAGCGCGAGGATGTCCTTGCCACCGGCGGCGCGGTCCTTCTTGTAGAAGCCGCCGCCGGTCTTGTCGCCCAGCATCCCCTTCTCCACCATCTTCTGGAGGAAGTCCGGGGCGGCGAAGACGCTGCGCTCCTCGTCGTGGGTCAGCGTGTCGTAACAGTTCTTCGCCACGTGGGTGAACGTGTCCAGGCCCACGATGTCCGCGGTGCGGAACACGGCGGACTTGGGACGGCCCATGGCCGGGCCAAAGATCTTGTCCACCTCTTCGATGGACATCTCCGTCTTCTGCATCTCGGAGATGGTCCGCATCATCCCGTACACGCCAATGCGGTTCGCGATGAAGTTGGTGGTGTCCTTGCCGTAGACGATGCCCTTGCCCAGGACCTCTTCACCGAACTTGTGGAGGGTCTTCACGACCTCCGGGTTCGTCGCCTCGCCCGCCACGAGCTCCAGCAGCTTCATGTAGCGCACGGGGTTGAAGAAGTGCGTGACGAGGAAGTTCTTCTTGAACTCCGCGCCGCGGCCTTCGGTCATTCCCACGATGGAGAGGCCGGAGGTGTTGGAGGAGATGATGGCGTCCTTGCGGGCGTGCTTCTCCACCTTGGCGAACAGGGCCTGCTTGACGGCCAGGTCCTCCTTCACCACCTCGATGATCCAATCGCACTCGCCCAGCCGCGCGAGGTCGTCCTCGAGGTTGCCCACTTCGATGGCCGCCAGCACCTGCTCGGACACGATGGGGCTGGGCTTCGCCTTGCGCAGGTTGGCCAGCGCTCCTTGAGCGAACTTGTTGCGGAACGCCTTGGAAGCAGTGTCCTCGCCCGGTGCGGCCTTGGGCGGAACGATGTCCAGCAGCAGGGCGCGCACGCCGGAGTTGGCCAGATGCGCGGCAATGCCGCTGCCCATCACGCCAGCGCCAAGCACCGCCACTTTTCGGATCCGGGTCGTCATCGGAAATTGGCTCCCTTGAAAGGAAGTAGGGGACTGCACAAATGTAGGCGATTGACCCGGAAGTCAACCGGCATTGCCGTCGGGTGTGCTCGCCAGGAGGTCGGCTCCCCGACTACAAGTCGGCCCCCATGGCTCGCCTCGACCCGCACTCGTACAACGACAGCACGCAGCCTGAGACGGAAACGCTGGACTGGAAGGCCCGCGTCGATTTCCGGACGCGCCGCCTGCACGCGGAGGCCACGCTGACGCTCAAGGAGGCGTCAGCGGGCCCCCTCGACCTGGACACCCGCGACCTGGACATCCGGGGCGTGGTGGATGCCCAGGGTCGTCCCTTGCCCTACATCCTCGCCCCTCCCGAGCCCATCCTGGGCAGCCGGCTGCGGATTGAACTGCCGGCGGGGGTGAAGCAGCTGACGGTGCGCTACCGGACCTCCCCGGAGGCGAGCGCCCTGCAGTGGCTGACGCCGCCGCAGACGGCGGGCGGGCAGCAGCCGTTCCTCTTCAGCCAGTGCCAGGCCATCCACGCGCGCAGCGTGGTGCCGCTGCAGGACACGCCGCGCATCCGCATCCGCTACCGCGCGTCCCTGCGGGTGCCCAAGCAGCTCAAGTCCGTGATGGCGGCCTCCTTCGTGGGGCGCGAGGAGCACGGCGTGGAGGCGGAGGAGCACTACGAGATGCCGCAGCCGGTGCCCCCGTACCTGCTGGCGTTCGCGGTGGGCAGCCTCACGTGCAAGGAGCTGGGGCCTCGCTCGCGGGTGTGGGCGGAGCCGGAGGCGCTGGAGGACGCGGCGGATGAGTTCGCGGGCGTGGACGACATGCTCAAGGCCGCGGAGTCCCTCTTCGGGCCCTACGACTGGGAGCGCTTCGACCTGCTGCTCATGCCGCCGTCATTCCCCTACGGCGGCATGGAGAACCCGCGCCTGACGTTCCTCACGCCCACGCTCATCGCGGGGGACAAGAGCCTGGTGAACGTGGTGGCGCATGAGCTGGCGCACTCGTGGACGGGCAACCTGGTGACGAACGCGTCCGCGGAGCACTTCTGGCTGAACGAAGGCTTCACCGTCTTCGCGGAGCGCCGCATCCTGGAGGCGCTGGCGGGGCCGGAGGTCGCGGCGCTGCACGCGGCCCTGGGGCGACGTTCGCTGGACGAAGCGCTGCACCACTTCCGCGCGCACCCGCAGCTCACCGCGCTGCGCACGCACCTGTCCGGCGTGGACCCGGACGAGGCCTTCTCCCAGATTCCCTACGAGAAGGGCTACCTGCTGTTGCGCGCGCTGGAGGACGCGGTGGGGCGCCCCGCCTTCGACGGCTTCCTGCGCCGCTACCTGGCGAAGTACCGCTTCCAGGCGCTCACCACGGAGGAGTTCGTCCGCTTCACGGAAGCCGAGCTGCCCGGAGCGCTGACGAAGGTGGACGCGGATGCGTACCTGAACCGGCCCGGCGTGCCGGAGAGCGCGCCCCGTCCTACTTCCGCGCGGCTGGAGGCGCTGGAGAAGCTGCGCGGGAAGGTGCCTTCGCAGGCGGACACGAAGGACTGGACGCCCACCGAGTGGCAGCTCTTCCTGGAGTCCATGCCGGTGGACACGTCGAAGGACGTCTTCCGCCAGCTGGACGCGAAGTACGCGCTCACGGACAGCCGCAACTCGGAGGTGCTGGTGGCGTGGCTGGTGGCGGCGCTGCGCGCGGGCTTCGATGCTCCGCTCGGCCGGGCCGAGGAGTTCCTCGGCGAGGTGGGCCGGATGAAGTACCTGAAGCCGCTCTACAGCGTGCTCGCCTCGTCGCGCGACCACCACAAGGTGGCGCGCGCGGCGTTCGAGAAGAACGGGGCGAGGTACCACCCCATCGCGCGGCAGGGAGTCGAGCTCATCCTCGCCCGCGCGTGAGGCGGAACTACTTGAGGGTCGCGTCCAGGCGCTTCTTGGACAGGGCCAGGTACTCCGGGTTCATGTCGATGCCCACGTAGCGGTGGCCGTGCTTCAGGGCGGCCACGCCGGTGGTGCCGCTGCCGTTGAAGGGGTCCAGGATGAGCGAGTTCTCCGGGCAGCTCGCCTCCAGGATGCGCTCCAGCAGGGCCACCGGCTTCTGGGTGGGGTGGCTGCCGAAGGCCTTCTCCTCGCCGCGCGGGGCCGTCTGCGTCCACATGCGGCCGGCGCCGTCGGCGGTGAGCTCCTCGTCACCGTTGCGCGGCAGCGCCCACACGTCGCGCATCTGCTTGCCGCCGTTCTCCGCCTTCATGCGCTGGTAGTTGAAGACGTGCTTCAGCTTGCCGCCAGACGCGGGCGACGCCCAGATGAGCAGCTCCGTGGAGTGCGTGAAGTAGCGGCACGCCAGGTTGGGGCTCGCGTTGGGCTTGTACCAGGTGACGGTGTTGAGCAGCTTGTAGCCCAGCTTCTGCATGGCGAAGCCGGCGTTGAAGATGACGTGCTGGGTGCCGCTCACCCACAGCGTGCCGGACGGGCGCAGCAGGCGCTGGCAGGCGGCGAGCCACTTCGTGGTGAAGGCGTGGTCCTCCTCCACCCCACGGGACACGTCCCACTGGCCCTTGGCCACGGAGACGCGCTTGCCACCCTTGCAGGTGGTGCCGCCGTTGGAGAGGAAGTACGGCGGGTCCGCGAAGATGAGGTCGAAGGACTGCTCGGGCAGCTGGGCCATCAGCTCCAGGCTGTCGCCCTGCAGCAGCGTGTAGGCCTCCCCGCGCTTCGCGAAGACGCTGTCGTTCTGGGAGCGTCGGACAATCTTCAGGGCAGGGGCAGCAGCTTCCGCGAACATCACGCCTCCGTCTTTGGGACAGACGTCTCTGGGACGCGGCGGACTGTGCGGTCACTTGGGTGCTACGTCGAATTTCTGGCCTGTAATTGGCTGTAGCAGCCAAAGCGCGCGCGAAAATTTGACGAGTGCCTGGAGTTGAAACACCGCGAGCAGGGCGGGAGCGCCTCTGTCTTTCGAGGCCCTCCACGACCCTGCTCGTGGGGTGCTGCGGGTGCTGTGGAGCCGAAGGACTACGCCTTCTCGGGCTCGGCGGCCTTGGCGCCCTTCTTGGCGGCCGGCGCGTTGTTCGCGTACTTCTTCTTGAAGCGGTCGATGCGGCCCGCCGTGTCCAGCAGCTTGTACTTGCCGGTGAAGAACGGGTGGCAGTTCGAGCAGACTTCAACGCTGAACGAGCCGCGGGTGGACTTGGTCTCCACGATGTTGCCGCACGCGCAGGTGATGCGGGAGGGCGGGTAGACCGGGTGCATGTCGGGCTTCATGGCTTCTCTCCAGTGCGCCTTGCCCCCGCCCAGGATGGGAGGGAGGTCCAGCGTTGTAGGTGGGTCGGGGCTTATAGCTACCACCCCGCCCTTTCTCAAGGATGCGCGTCCGGGCCGGGGGTTTCTCCTCGGGGACGCCTCCCCCGGGGCCGGCTGGAGGCCAGCCAGGGGGGCGGGGGCTAGGTAGGAC
>NZ_RAWE01000246.1 GCF_003611695.1 Corallococcus carmarthensis
GCGTGAGCCAGGCGACGAAGAGGGAGGCGGCGGACATCGGGCGAGGACACTCCGGCGGGCGAAGGCGCTGGGGGACTCTACTCCGAAGCGGGCGCGGGCAAGACGGCCGGTCCCCCGCCCGCCCGGCGTCGTAGGAGGTGACGGAGGCCAGGGTGGCCCGGGGCGGGCGTCATCCCCACGTTGTTGCGTGGATGGTCGCTCGGGCATGGACGCCCGGGTGCAAGAAAGGTGGAAGGCACGATGGCTTACGGAAAGGCGGAGGATCCGGCGCGCTCCATCACCCCGCATCTGGATGGGGTGGAGTACCCGGCGACGCGGGAGGAACTCGTCGAGGCCGCCGCGGACAACGAGGCCCCGGTCGACATCATCAACATCCTCAAATCCCTGCCGCAGCAGGAGTACATGTTGCGCGAGCACGTGCTGCGCGACCTGGCGGAGGCCGAGCGCCGCTTCGGGATGAACGGCCTGAAGGACGACGACGGCGTGGACCGCGACCGGCGCAACATCGGGCGCGACCGCATCGAAGGCGCCTCCAACGGGGAGACGCGCCACCCGTAGTGTCACCCGCGCGGTGACAGCCTTCGCAGGACGTTGCAAGACGCTCGCGGGCGCCCTGGCTTTCTGCCAGCGTTCGCGAGCGCATGCGTCCTGGTCTCCTGTGGTGCTGTCTCGTGCTGTCGCTGGCCGCCGGGTGCAAGTCCCGGTATCCGCCGCTCAACCCCGCGCCGGGGCTGCCGCCGCCGGTGCGCCTGGACTTCAAGCCTCCCGTGGACCGCCTCCTCACCGAATCCGTGCGCGCCACCCGCACCCTCCAGCGCGAGGGCCGGCCGGAGACGCGCGACGAAGCGGCCTTCACCACCGAGACGCGCTTCACCCCCTCCGACGGCGGCTGGCGCGTGGCCCAGGCCGTGCGCACCCCGCGCCAGGTGCATGACGGGCAGGACGTGCCGTCGTTGTCCGGCGCCGTGCTGGAGCGCTTCACGCTGCGCATGCAGCTGGCGGCGGATGGCACCTTCGTGAAGCTGGTGGGCCCGGAGGCCGCGCAGGAGGCGCTGCGGCAGGTGGCGCCCACGGGCACCGGAGTGCCGGAGGTGGAGCGCTTCTTCACGCCAGAGGCCCTGGAGCTGCGCACGCGCCGCGAGTGGGAGGCGAAGTACGCGGGGCTGCTCCAGCGCAACCTGGTGGAGGGCCAGCGCACGTGGGCGGTGGACTCCGTGGACGTGGACGGCGAGGAGCGGGCCTATCTGCTGGAGCGCACGGTGGAGGGCACGCGGCCCACGACGTTCGGTGACGCGGTGGTGCTGTCGCTCAAGTGCCTGGACGCGCTGCCGGCCAAGGCCCCCGTGGAGCTGAAGGCCGCGTGGGCGGAGGCGGGTTCGCCCGAACTGGCGAAGGGCGTAACGTGTGAAGGCGAGCAGGTGGTGGCGTGGGGCCGGTTCATCCCGGTGCGCCGCCTGCTGAAGGTGAAGGCGGTGGGGGCGGGCGGCACGCTGACGCTCACCACCGAGTCCCAGGCGGAAGCGCTCCAGGAGGAAGGGCCATGAGCCACGACGAGTACCTCATCGAGGATGACGCGGGTGTGAAGCGAGTGGTGCAGGAAGCCAGGCGCGTGGCGGTGCTGGGCATCAAGACGGAGGACCACTCCGCCCAGCCCGCGTACTACGTGCCGGAGTACCTGGCGAAGGCGGGCGTGGACGTGGTGCCGGTGCCCGTCTACTACCCGGACGCGAAGCAGATATTGGGCAAGCCCGTGTACCGGAAGCTGGTGGACATCCCGGGCGACATCGACCTGGTGGACGTGTTCCGCAGGCCCGGCGACATCGACCAGCACGTGGACGACATCATCGCGAAGAAGCCCAAGGCGGTGTGGTTCCAGTCCGGCATCCGCAACGACGACGC
The DNA here is from genome assembly GCF_003611695.1 of Corallococcus carmarthensis. Classification (GTDB taxonomy): domain Bacteria; phylum Myxococcota; class Myxococcia; order Myxococcales; family Myxococcaceae; genus Corallococcus; species Corallococcus carmarthensis. The sequence continues at coordinate 1,900 of NZ_RAWE01000246.1, forward strand.
GGCGAAGAAGCTGGCGGCGGCGGGCATCCGCGTGGTGCAGGACCGCTGCCTGATGGTGGATCACCGGCGCTACAGCGGGCGCTGACAGCTCCGGCTGAAAAGACAACGGCCCTCCGCACCCGAAGGTCCGGAGGGCCGCGTGGCCGCGCGTGGAGGTCGGCGGCCTTTGTCAGCTCAGTAGTTGCCGGAGATGACCTTGGGCAGGGCCTTCTGCAGGTCCGGCAGCGGGCCAATCTGCCGCGAGTCCGCGGCCTGGGCGGTGCCGTTGTTGCGCAGCAGGCCGCGCATCTGCACGGACGTCAGCAGCCGGCCGTTGGCGCGCGCCACGCCCTGGGCGCTGACCGCGGTGCCCACGATGATGGGCGACGCGCTGGAGGTGCCGCTGAAGGTGGACGTGTAGTACTGGTCCTCGCCGTACGCGGTGCCGAAGCGGTCGCCGTAGCCGGTGGAGACGACGGACTCGCCCCAGCCGTGCACGTTCACGCGCTGGCCGAAGTTCGTCCAGCACATGGGCACGCGCGTGGTGGCGGTGCTGGCGCCCACGATGATGGCGCCCGAGTCACGCGTCGCCGGGTTGAACAGGCCACCATAGGCCGCCGCGTCCAGGTTCGCGCTGCCGTTGCCCGCCGCTTCCACCACGATGACGCCGTTGGCGGTGGCGTTGCGGATGGCGTCGAAGTTGGCCTGCCAGTACTCCATCGCGATGTAGTTGCACTGGGACGTGTTGCACGTGCAGGCCGTGCCGTCGTTGGGGCCGCCCGCGTGCAGCTCGATGAGGATGACGCCGCCCGCGCCCACCGCCGCCGCCGCGTTGGTGATGGCGCTCGCGGTGCTCTGCGCGCCAATGGCCTCCACGCCCGGCGTCGCCGCGTTGGCGATGCCCGTCACGCCGTAGCCGTTGGACGCACCGATGATCTCACCCAGCACCGCGGTGCCGTGGTTGCGCCACGCGAGGTCGTTGTACTGCGTGCCGCCCACGCGGAAGAACGTGGGGAAGTCCTCGTGCGTGGTGCGCCAGCCACCCTCGATGTCCACGAACTTCACGTTGGTGCCCGTGCCGCCCGTCACCGTCCACGCGTACGTCGCGTTGACGCCGGAGGGCGCCGCGTTGAGATAGCCCTGGTTGGCCTGGTACAGCGGCGTGGTGGGCGGCAGGTCCGCGGCGGCCAGCAGCGTGCGCAGCCCGGCCTCCATGCCGAAGTTCACCATCGCCGGCTCCGGGGGCGGCTCCGCGTAGGCGGTCTCCACGCTGGCCACGCGGTTGAGCGCCGCCACCAGGTCCGCCACGGTGTCCGAGGTGGTGCCGGGCAGGAGCGGTACTTCGAAGTACAGGTTCAGGTCCGCCAGCTGCTCGCCGCTCTTCGTCTCGCCGGACGCCTTGCTCGCGTCCAGTGCGGCCTCCTCCGCCTGGAACAGCCGGTCCAGCGACCCGATGCGCGGCGCACGGTCCAGCAGCGCCACCACCTCCGCCAGGTCCGCCTCCACGCGCGCGCCGTCCAGGCGCAGGCCGGACAAGAGCTCCCGCTCGCCAGCGCTCCGCTCGGAGGACAGGGCGCGCAACGCGTCGCCGCGCAGGCGCACGTGGCTGCCCTCGTGGAACTTCACCACCAGCCGCTCCACGAACGTCCCCGCGGGCAGCTCGCGCCCCGTGGGCTTCGCCAGGAGCGCGCGCGGCGCCAGCGAGGGCGCGGCGCCAGCAGCGGGGGCCAACGCCAGCAGGGACACAGCCATGACCGCGCCTCGCAGGGGGCGCTGGGACAGCGTCGACTTCAGCATGGACTTCCTCCGGGATGAACAGCATCCCCACCATGCCACGCCGGTCTGTCATTCAAATCAGGCTATTCTGCTATTTCTGTCCTGTTGATTTATTCGGCCCTCGTTGAACCCGTTGGGCGTGCGAGGATGGTTCAGGTGGTCTGCTCGAACGGCACCGGAGGCCGGGCCAGGGCGCGCTCGGCGGACAGCCGGGCCTGGTCCAGGGCGTCGAAGCCGCGCTCCAGCGTGGCGGGCGTCACCGGGGGCAGGTTGGAGACGACGACATAGACGGGCACGTCGCGCGTCTGGAGCACGGTGAGCTGGAGGCGGAAGTGGTCGCGCCGGAGCGCGGCGGAGCCCGCGGCCAGGCCCTGCGGATAGGCCATGGGGCCGCCCACCACCTTGCGCGTCTTGCTGGGCAGGAAGTGCACGAGGATGGCGTCCAGGTCCTTGCCAATGGCGCTCTCCTGGAGCGACAGCGCGGGCGCCTTGTCCACCAGGCCTCCGTCCCAGAACAGCTGCCCGTCCAGGGGCACCGCGCGGAACAGGCCCGGGTACGCGCAGGTGGCGTGGACGCGCGGGGCCAGCTCTCCCGTGGTGAACACCTGGTGCGTGCCGTGGGTGAGGTTGGCGGCGGTGAGCAAGAGCGGGTGCGGCAGGTCCTCGAAGGTGGACACCGGCAGCGTGTCCTCCAGCAGGCGCCGGAAGCGCTCTCCCTTGAGCAGGCCCGTGAAGCCGTGCCCCTTCGACGCCACGTTGAGCACCGCGCCAATGGGGTCCGGATCCCAGAAGTTGGCCCGCGTCTGGCTGAGCACCAGCTCCTCCAGCTTCGGCATGGGCATGCCCGCCGCCGCGTACGCCGCCACCATCCCGCCCGCGGACGTGCCCGCGTACGCGTGGGGCTTCAGGCCAGAGGCGTGCAGCCCCTTGAGGAAGCCCGCGTGGCCGTAGAAGCCGAAGTAGCCCGCGGAGAGGACCAGACCGAACCGCTTGCCTTCGAGCAGGGTGTGCAGCGTGGAGGAGGGCGCCATGTTGGATTTCTACGGGATGGGTACAACCCAAGGCAACGCAATGCGTTGCCGGGGCCATTGTAGCCGGGCCTCAGCATCGATATATGTTGATGGCTCGATATGGACGTCCTCTCCCAATCCTTCCGTGTCCTGGGGGACACGACCCGGCTGCGCATCCTGCGGTTGGTGGCCCAGGCGCCGCTGAACGTGACGGAGCTGGTGTCGCTGGTGGGGGTGGCCCAGTCGTCGGTGTCGCACCACCTGTCGAAGCTGAAGGGGCTGGGGCTCATCCGGGAGGAGCGGCAGGCGGGGTTCACGTACTACTCGCTGGCGCTGGAGTCGGATGACGCCCGCTGGCCGCTCGTCCGGCTGGCGCGCGAGGCGGAGGACGCGGCGGGGGACTCCGCCCGGCTCAATGACCTGTTGCGCGCCCGGGAGGACCGGCAGGCGCTCAACGAGCGGCTCCTGGAGCCCGGCCAGTCGTGGTTCCTCTGGGCGGGCGCGCTGGCGTCGCTGCTGCCGCCGTTGGACGTGGCGGACTTCGGCTGCGGCACGGGCGTGTTCAGCCGGGCGATGGCGCGGTGGGCGCGGCACGTGTGGGCCATCGACCAGAGCGAGGACGCGCTGTCCCAGGCTCGAACTCTGGCCCGCCGTGACGAACTGACCAACATCACGTTCCTGCGCGAGGACCTGCACCGGCTGTCCCTGGCCGGTGGGCGCATGGACCTGGTGGTGATTTCGCAGAGCCTCCACCACGTCGAGGCGCCTGCCGCGGTGGTGGCGGAGGCGGCGCGGCTGCTCAAGCCGGGCGGCCGGCTGGTGGTGCTGGAGCTGATGCCGCACGAAGAGAAGTGGGTGCTGGAGCGGTTGGGTCACCGGCACCTGGGCTTTTCGCCCGAAGTCCTGGAAGCGGCCCTTCGCGAGGCCGGCTTCACGTCGTTCACCCGCGAGACGCACGCGCGAGACGGGGCCAGTCCCTTCCGCGTCTTCCTGCTGACCGGAGTCAAACCGTCATGACGAGCCACATCGCCCACCCCCTGCCGCTTCCCCCCGGGGAGCACGGCCAGCGCGTGGAGGCGCTCAAGGCCGCGATGCGCGAGCGCATCCTGGTGCTGGATGGCGCCATGGGCACGCTCCTTCAGGGCCATCAGCTGGTGGCGGCGGACTTCGGCGGCGCGGAGTACGAAGGCTGCAACGAGCACCTGGTCCTCACCCGCCCGGACGTCATCGAAGGCATCCACGCGAAGTACTTCGCCGCGGGCGCGGACGTGACGGAGACGGACAGCTTCGGAGGCACGCCGGTGGTGCTGGCGGAGTTCGACCTGGGCCACAAGGCGATGGAGATCAACATCGCCGCGTCCCGCCTGGCGCTCAACGCCGCCAAGGCCGCGGAGGCGAAGGACGGCCGCATGCGCTGGGTGGCGGGCTCCATTGGCCCCACCACCAAGGCCATCAGCGTGACGGGCGGCATCACCTTCGAGGAGCTGGTGGACAACTTCGCCGTGCAAGCCGAGGGGCTCGCGGTGGGCGGCTCCGACTACCTCCTGGTGGAGACGGCGCAGGACACGCGCAACGTGAAGGCGGCGCTCTTGGGCATCGACCGGGCGTTCCAGAAGCTGGGTTGGAAGCTGCCGGTGGCGGTGTCCGGCACGATTGAACCCATGGGCACGATGCTCGCGGGCCAGTCCGTGGAGAGCCTGGCCACGTCGCTGGAGCACACGGACCTGCTGTACCTGGGGCTCAACTGCGCCACGGGTCCGGACTTCATGACGGACCACATCCGCTCGCTGTCCTCCATGAGCCTGTTCCCGGTGTCGTGCGTGCCCAACGCGGGCCTGCCTGACGAGAACGGCCAGTACCTGGAGTCGCCGGAGATGATCTCCCGGTCGCTCAAGCGCTTCTGTGACAACGGGTGGCTCAACGTGGTGGGCGGCTGTTGCGGCACGCACGCGGGCCACATCGAGGCGCTCGCCGCCGCGGTGAAGGGCCTCAAGCCGCGCACGGAGGTGCCCAAGCCGCGCTCGTCGCTGTCCGGCGTGGACTACCTGGAGGTGACGGACGAGCAGCGCCCCATCATCGTGGGTGAGCGCACCAACGTCATTGGTAGCAAGAAGTTCAAGGAGCTCATCGTCGCGGGTGCGTTCGACGACGCGTCGGAGATTGCCCGCGCCCAGGTGCGGCGGGCGGCGCAGGTCATCGACATCTGCCTGGCGAACCCGGACCGGGATGAGCTGGAGGACATGCGCCACTTCCTGGAGGTGGTGGTCAAGAAGGTGCGCGTGCCGCTGATGATCGACTCGACGGACGAGAAGGTCATCGCCATGGCGCTCACGTACTGCCAGGGCAAGGCCATCATCAACTCCGTCAACCTGGAGGACGGAGAGGAGCGCTTCGAGAAGGTCGTCCCCCTGGCGAAGGCCTTCGGCGCGGCGCTGGTGGTGGGCTGCATCGACGAGGTGGGCATGGCCGTCACGCGCGACCGCAAGCTCGCCGTGGCCGAGCGCAGCTTCGAGCTGCTCACGCAGAAGTACGGCATGCGCCCGGAGGACCTGTACTTTGACCCGCTCGTGTTCCCCTGCGCCTCCGGCGACGCGCAGTACACCGGCAGCGGCGTGGAGACGATTGAGGGCGTGCGCTTGATCAAGCAGCGCTTCCCGCAGTGCCGCACGGTGCTGGGCATCAGCAACGTGTCCTTCGGCCTGCCCACCGCGGGCCGCGAGGTGCTGAACTCCGTGTTCCTGTACCACTGCGTGCAAGCGGGCCTGGACATGGCGCTCGTCAACTCGGAGAAGCTGGAGCGCTACCCGTCGCTTCCCGAAGAGGAGCGGAAGCTGTCGGAGGACCTCATCTACAACCGGGGCACGGACCCCGTGACGCCGTTCGCGGCGCACTTCCGCGAGCGCAAGCCCGCGCGCGCGCAGGTGAGCAGCCTGCCGCTGAACGAGCGGCTCCAGCGCTACATCATCGAAGGCACGCGTGACGGCCTGACCGCGGACCTGGACCTGGCGATGAAGGAGATGGCGCCGCTGGACATCATCAACGGGCCGCTGATGAAGGGCATGGACGAGGTGGGCCGCCTCTTCGGCGCCAACGAGCTCATCGTCGCGGAGGTGCTCCAGAGCGCGGAGTCCATGAAGGCGGCGGTGAGCCACCTGGAGCCGCACATGAGCCAGACCCAGGCGGCGTCGCGCGGGAAGATCGTCCTCGCCACGGTGAAGGGGGACGTGCACGACATCGGCAAGAACCTGGTGGAGATCATCCTCGCCAACAACGGCTTCCAGGTGGTGAACCTGGGCATCAAGGTCCCGCCCGAGCAGCTGGTGAAGGCGGTGAAGGAACACCGGCCGGACATCCTGGGCCTGTCGGGCCTGCTGGTGAAGAGCGCGCACCAGATGGTGGCCACCGCGGAGGACCTGAAGCGCGCGGGCGTGGAGACGCCCATCCTGGTGGGCGGCGCCGCGCTCAGCCGCAACTTCGTGGACCGCAACATCGCTCCGGCCTACGGCGGCGGCACGGTGGCCTACGCGCAGGACGCGATGAACGGCCTGGAGCTGGCGAAGCAGATTGTGGAACCGGGCGCGCACGCGAAGCTGCGGGATGACCTGGCCGCTCGGCGGCTGAAGCTGGCGCAGGAGGTGAAGGACCGCCCCGCGCCCGCCGCTCCGGTGCGCCGCTCGCGCAGCAAGGACGTGCCGGTGCTGGACGCGGTGCCTCCCGCGCCGGACTTCGCGCGGCACGTGCTCACCAACACGCCGTTGGATCACATCTGGAAGTTCATCAACCCGGTGATGCTCTACGGCCGCCACCTGGGCCTGCGCACGTCGTCGCGCGCGCTGGGCACCCCGGCGGAAGCGGACCTGGCGAAGACGGAAGAGGGCCGCAAGGCGCTGGCGCTGAAGGAGGCGGTGGAGGAGCTGAAGACGCTCTTGCGCGGCGGCGTGATGCAGGCGCGCTCGGTGTTCCAGTTCTTCAAGGCGGCCAGCGACGGCGACCGCGTGCTCCTCTTCGACGGCACGACGGGCGAAGCGGTGACGTCCTTCGACTTCCCCCGGCAGGACAAGGACAACGGCCTGTGCCTGTCTGACTACGTGCGGCCGCTGGAGAACGGCAAGCCGGTGGACGCGCTGTCGCTGTTCGTCACCACGGCGGGCTCGGGCATCCGCGAGCTGGCGGACGGCTTCAAGGCCCGGGGCGAGTTCCTCAAGATGCACGCGGTGCAGGCGCTGGCGCTGGAGACGGCGGAGGGCTACGCGGAGCTCTTGCACACGCAGCTGCGCAGCATGTGGGGCTTCCCGGACCGGGCGGAGATGACGATGCTGGAGCGCTTCCGCGCGGAGTACACCGGCAAGCGCTACTCGTTCGGCTACCCGGCGTGCCCCCGGCTGGAGGACCAGACGAAGCTGTTCGCCGCGCTCAAGCCGGAGGAGATCGGCGTGCAGCTCACCGACGGCTGCATGATGGAGCCCGAGGCGAGCGTGTCCGCCATCGTCTTCCACCACCCGAATGCGACGTACTTCTCCGTGACTTGATGCGTCGCGGGCCCGAAGCCCGGGCCCATGTCCAGCGGAAGGGATAGATTGCCCCCATGCCTTCGCCCACCATCCGTCGCGCCGTCCAGCTCCTGCCCGCGTGTGCCACGACGGGCATCGGCAGCCTGCCGCACACCCAGGTGGAGCTGGGGCTGCAAACGGCGCTCGCCATGGACATCCCATTCCTGCCGCAGCTGCCGGTGGGGCATCCGTCGGAGCTGATGATCCCCGCCGCGCTGGAGGGCCTGCCGGGCCTGCGCTTCGACGAGGACGGCGTCTGCACGGTGGACGTGGACGGCTGGAACGCCGGGCGCGCGGCCTTCGAGGCGCGGCTGGACGCGGCGCTCGGCTCCGGGGACCTGGAGTCCTTCGAGCCCACCGCGGACGCGTGCCGCGCGTGGAAGCCGTTCCTCTGGGAGGTGGAGCACCGCAAGCTGGCGTTCGCGAAGGCGCAGCTGTCCGGCCCCTTCACGGTGCGCTCCGTGGTGCGCACCGCGACGGGTGAACCGGTGCTGGCCGTACCGGGCCTGGACGCGGCGCTGTACCGGCTGGTGATGGTGCGCGCGCTGGCCATGGTGCGCGCGCTCAAGCGCACGGGCACCACGCCCCTGTTCTACCTGGACGAGCCGGGCCTCTACGCCTACGTGCGGATGAACCCGCAGCACCTGTTGGCGCAGCAGGAGCTGCGGCTGCTGGTGGTGGCGCTGCAGCGAGAGGGCGCGCTCGTGGGCATCCATTGCTGCGGCAACACGGACTGGGGCGTGCTGCTGGACGCGCAGGCGGACCTGGTGTCGCTGGACGTGCGGCTGTCGCTGGACGCGATGCTGGAGGAGACCGACGCGTTGAAGCGCTTCCTCGACTCCGGCGCCACGCTGAGCCTGGGCGTCATCCCCACGGACCTGGCGTCCACATATTCGGTGGAGGAGCTGGCGGACTCGGTGGAGGCGTCGTTGAAGGCGGCGCTGCCGGATGACATTGGCTTCGCGCGCGCGCTGTCCACGGTGCTGCTGACGCCCGCGTGCGGGCTGGCGATGCGCTCGGTGGTGGACGCCGAGCGCATCCTGGAGGAGCTGAAGCAGGCCCAGCGCCGGCTGAAGCGGGCGCTGGAATCCGAGCGCCCGGCCCTTCAGGGAATGCCGCCCGCGCACTGAAGCACGGGCGGTTGGCGCGGCTGACTACTGGCGGCCGAGCCGCAGCTCGCGTTCGGCCTGGTGCCAGTCCTGTTCGGGGTTGCCTTGCGTGCCGCCCCGGGCCTGGAAGATTTCGTAGGCGCGGCGGGCGATCTGCTCCTGCGTGAGCGCGGCGGTCTTGCTCGTGGGCGCGCTCGCCGTGGCCACCGGCTTCTTGTCCTCGGTCCGCTCCGGCGCGGCCTTGGGGGCCGGGTTCGGTTGCGACTTCTGCGCGTTCTGACGGGCCATGGGGCTTCCTCCTGGAAAAGGCGGCCTGAAGCTTCGGACGCGCTCCTGCATCGCGGAAGAGACTCAAGGCATGCGGGGTTGCCGGAGCGACATCCCAGGTCGCGAAGTGTTGAGGGACCAACGGGCCATCCCGCTCGGAAAATCCATCCGCGGAAGGGCCCCGGACGCAGGCTCCGTGAGGTGGAAGCCACCAGACGCTTCAGCGGCTGGCCGCCTTCCTGGCGCCACGGCTCAGGGCACCCTTCAGTGTGGCTTCGAAGCCGTGCGGCGATTCAGCGGCCGGCCGCCTTCTTCGCGCTCCGGCCTGGCGTCTTCTTCGCGGGAGCAGCCGCGGGCGTGGCATCGCCGCCCATCACCCCGTGGCCCAGGGCCGCGTCGAGCGCGCGCTGCATCGCGGTGCTCATGCCCAGCGCCTCCGCTTCCTGCGGCGTGCACCAGCGCAGCTCCTGGAACGCGGCGGACTTCGTGGGCCGCGTGCCGCCCGTCACGCGCAACAGCCGCAGCGTGAGGTCTCGGTGGGTGAGCTGCCGGCGCACGCTGTCCAGCGTGCCCTCCAGCGTGATTGGCGCGCCCAGCGTCGTGGACAGCCGCTCCGTCGCCTCCGCCTCGGACGTGTCCTCCTCCACCTCCACGGCGGGCAGCTCCCACAGGCCGCCGAAGAGGCCCTTGTCCGCGCGGCGCGCGAAGAGGAGCGTGCCCGCGTGCGGCCACACGGCCAGCGCCAGGAACAGCTTGCGGGGCGCGGCGCGCACCTTGGCCGGAGGCAGCTCGTCCACGCGGCCCTTCTTGAACGCGATGCACCCGTCGCGCACGGGGCACAGCAGGCACAGCGGCGACTCCGGCCGGCACACCGTGGCGCCGTGCTCCATCAGCGCCTGGTTGAAGTCTCCGGGCCGCTCGCCCTTCACCAGCGCGGAGGCCAGCGCCCACAGCGTGGCTTCGCGCTCGCGGTCTCCGGGCAGGCCCTCCACCTCGAAGAGGCGCGACAGCACGCGGGCCACGTTGCCGTCCACGATGGGCGCTTCCTCGCCAAAGGCGATGGAGGCCACGGCCCCGGCGGTGTAGCGGCCGAAGCCGGGCAGGGTGAGCAGCTCCTCCGCCGTGGACGGGAGCTTCCCTCCGAAGCGCTCCACGACCTCCTGCGCGGCGCGGTGCAGGTTGCGCGCGCGCGAGTAGTAGCCCAGCCCCTTCCACCCGGAGAGCACGTCGTCCAGGGGCGCGGAGGCCAGGGCCTTCACCGTGGGAAAGCGCGCGAGGAACCGCTCCCAGTACGGGATGACCGTGGACACCTGCGTCTGCTGGAGCATGACCTCGCTGAGCCAGATGGCGTACGGGTCGCGCGTGCGGCGCCAGGGCAGGTCGCGCTTGTTCCGGTCGTACCAGGAGAGCAGCGGGCCATGCAGGGCGGCGTGGCGTTCAGGGGAGACGGGGGCGGGGAGTGCCCGGGTTTCGGTGCGCTTGCGTGGGCTCATGTGATTCTTGGCGGGGGCGGCGCGGCACCATACCCGTACGGTCGGGTCCCCCCGGCGTTTTTACCGATGGCAGGGGTCGGTTGTCCGGCCGCCCGTCCCTCTTCTGGCGAGGCGGGCGATCGTCTATAGGATGCCCCGCGTCCATGGCCCGTCCTCCCATCACCAACGACTTCTCCTGGTCCAAGAGCCGCCACGAGAAGTTCTCCGAGTGTCTCCGGGCCTACTACCTCTACTACTACCGCTCCTGGGGCGGCTGGGAGGCGGAGGCGGCCAGGGACGTGCGCGAGCTCTACGTCCTCAAGAAGCTGCACAACCGCTACACCTGGGCGGGCAGCATCGTGCACGAGGCCCTCAAGGACGTGCTGCTGGACTGGCGCGCCGGCCGTGAGGTGGACCCCGCGAAGGTGGAGGCCCGCACGCACAAGCTGATGCAGGACGACTTCCGGCACTCGCGCTCCAAGGCCTACTGGACGCAGAAGTACCGCAAGCCCTTCACCGGCCTCGCGGAGCACGAGTACGCCGAGGAAATCCCCAACGAGGCCTGGAAGCAGAACTTCGAAACGGTGCGCTCCGCGCTCGCGTGGTTCTTCCAGTCGCGCTGGCCCACGGTGGCCAAGGGGCTCAAGCCCGCGCAGTGGCTGGAGGTGGACGCGGGCTTCGACTTCGCCCACTTCGTCATGGACGGCGTGAAGACCTTCGCCATCCCGGACTTCGCCTACGTGGACGCGGAGGGCTCCGTCGTGGTGGTGGACTGGAAGACGGGCCGCTCGCGCGAAGGCTACGACGAGCAGGTGCTGGGCTACGCGCTCTACATCGCGCAGCGCTACCGCTACCCGCTGGAGAAGGTGCGCGCGTCGCTCGTGTACCTCAACGAGGGACTGGAGCACGACGTGACGGTGGATCCGTCCGCCATGGACTCCTTCCGCCAGCACTTCGCCCGGAGCGTGGAGGGGATGCGCGCGCTCCTGAAGGACACCGCCACCAACACGCCCAAGGAGGCGGAGGCCTTCCCGCAGACGGGGAACCTGGACGCCTGCGCCCGCTGCGTCTTCCGCCGTCCGTGTGGCCGGGAGCCCGCGGTGGCGCAGGCCCGGCCTCGCGTGGCCTGAAGCGCCTACCGCGCTGAAGCCAGCCGGCGCACGACCACGCCCGCGGCGTTCATGCCGAACGCGGAGGTGACGAACGCCACGCTGCCGTCAATCTGCGTGCGGTGGTCGCAGGTGTGGAACTCGTTGTCCTGCGGGCAGACGCACAGGAAGCCATCGGTCGCGTCGTCGTAGTTCAGCGGGACCGGCTGACGGCGCGTCTCGATGGAGTACACGGCGGTGATGCCCGTGTGGCGCTCGGTCTCCACGCCGTACTTGCGCTTGAGCAGCTTGCGGATGTCCTTGGCGAAGGGATCCATGTGCGTCTCGCTCAGGTCCTCCACGCGGATGGCCGTGGGGTCCAGGCGCCCCGCCGCGCCCATGGAGCTGACCACCGGCAGGCCCAGCGTCACGCACCGGTGCAGCAGGTGCAGCTTCGCCTTCACGTTGTCGATGGCGTCCACCACGAAGTCGTAGCGGCCCGCGGGCAGCAGCGTCTCCGCCAGCTCCTCGCGGTAGAACTCGCGCAGGGCCTCCACCTTCGCCTGCGGGTTGATCTCCTGGCAGCGCTGCGCCATCAGCTCCGCCTTGGACTTGCCCACCGACTTCACCGTCGCGTGCAGCTGGCGGTTGGTGTTGGTGACGCACACGTCGTCGTGGTCCACCAGCGTGAGGCGGCCCACGCCGCTGCGCACCAGGCCTTCCGCGGTGAAGCTGCCCACGCCGCCCAGGCCGAACACCACCACGTGCGCGTTGGCCAGCCGCTCCATGGCGTTGTCGCCCAGGAGGCGCGCCGTGCGGTCGAAGCGGCGCGACAGCTTGAAGGGCTTCGCCAGCGAGTCCGTCTGCGCGACGGCGTTCGAGGCGGCCGGGGAGGCGGGGGGCGCCTCGGTCTCGGCG
>NZ_RAWE01000247.1 GCF_003611695.1 Corallococcus carmarthensis
GGCCATGGGTGCGGGGAGGGTACCGGCCTCGCCAGGGGCCCACAACCCGCACGGTCGCGGGCGGCCCGGCGGCCGGTCGCAAGCGCAAGCCCTTGCGAAGGCCCTGGCGCCATGCGACGTCGCACGCATGCGATTCACCCTGCACCGCGGCGTCAGCCTGGCCGTCCTCGCCTCCGCCCGCACGGAGGCCGACCACCACGAGGACCTGGGGTGCAGCATCCAGGGGCCCACCGCGCGTCCGGTGCGCCGCGCGCAGGTGCCGCTGAAGCGTCACATCGCCGCGCTGGGCCGCGAGGGCGCGCTGCGCGAGGCCGACGCGCTCATCCGCTGGCTGGAGGACACGCCCCGCTACGCCGCGCTCTGCCAGGGCACGAAGCGGCGCATGGGCCGGCGCGTGCTGCGCGACGACGTCCTCTTCCCGGATCCGCTGCGCCACCGCCCGCGCGTGCTGCACCTGCGCCAGGACTCACTGGGGCTGGACGTGCCGGTGCGGGCGAAGGACTGGCCCGTGGTGGCGGACCTGTTCGCGTCGCTCGCCCGGGGCGCGACGCGCGAGGAGCTGCGCGCGCTGGCCACCACGCCCATCGTGGGCGAGCTGTTGGGCGACCTGTCGCAGGCCGGCTGGCTGGTGCGCCACGCGGGGCCGGTGGACGTGCCGGGGCCGGGGGCCCTCTTCGTGGGACACAACACGGTGCTGGTGTCGGGCAGGGAAGGGCGCGTGCTGGTGGATCCGTACTTCCGCCCCACGGGCGAGGCGGACCTGCCCGGCTACGGGTCGTTGCAGGCGGGGGACCTGGGGCGGGTGGACGCGGTGGTCATCACCCATTCACACGGGGACCACTTCCACCTGGGCTCGCTGCTGCCCCTGCCGCGCGACACGCGCATCTTCGTGCCGGCGGTGGCGCGCGAGAGCCTCTTCTCCACGGACTGCGCGCTGCGGCTGAATCAGCTGGGCTTCACGCGCGTGGAGCCCCTGCGCTGGGGCGAGACGCGGCAGGTGGGCGACGTGACGGTGCGCGCGCTGCCCTTCCACGGCGAGCAGCCCACCGACGGAGAAGGGCCGCACCCGGACCTCTACAACGAGGGCAACACGTGGCTCGTGCGCTCGCCGGACTTCTCCGCCGCCTTCTTCGCGGACGCGGGCCACGACGTGCGAGGGGACATGGCCGCGGTGTGCCGCCGCGTGCGCAAGCAGCAGGGCCCGGTGGACGTGCTCTTCTGCGGCGTGCGCGGCTTCCGGCTGCCGCCCATCTTCTTCGGCTTCACCACGCTGGATGCGTTCCTGGTCAACGTGCCGCGCGACGCGCTCACCACGCCGCAGCGCTTGATGGCGGGCCCGGAGGAGGCGCTGCGCTACGGCGCGCTCCTGGGCGCGCGCTACGTGGTGCCCTGCGCGGACGGCGGTGCCCCCTGGTACTGGCGCGAGGGCATGGGCCCGCGCTACTCCGGCTATCCGGGCGAGCCTGTCGCGGGCGCGAGCAACATGGACGAGAACCCGGACGCGGATCCATATCCGGAGCGGCTGGCGCAGGTGCGGAAGGAGCAGGGCGAAGGGCCGCAAGCGCTCCTCCTGCGGCCCGGCGAGGCCCTGCGCTGGCGCGGCGTCCGGAAGCCGGAGGTGCTCAGCACGCCGGGGTTCGAGTGGCCGTTCGGGAACTGGCGCGAGGCCGAGCCTCAGCCGCGCAAGGCGTCGCGGGCCGTCCAGAGGCCCCGCAGGTAGAGCGCGCCCAGGAGCGCGAGGCAGACGACGCCCACCGTGACGTACCCGTGGATGACGGTGCGGACGTTCCAGCCGTACGTCTCCACCAGGGCGCTGGGGTCGCTCAGGCCCACGCCTTCGATGCGGCCAAAGGGGATGCGGTCCACGTCGGTGCGCGCCGCCCACCACTGCTCGAAGCCGTCCATGAACGCCGCGGCGCCCATGGCGACGAAGCCCCAGCGCAGCTGGTGCCGGTGGAGGTAGTGGCCCCGCGGCACGTAGAACGTGGCCATCAGCAGCGTGCCCAGCACCATCAGGCCCGCGTCGCCGCCGAAGGAGAAGAGGGCCCGGCCCTGGTCCCGGGTGAGCCCGAACGTGCCCGCCCAGTGCGCCGCGAGCAGCCCCGCGCCCACGCCCAGCCACGCCCACTGGCGGCGCTTCCAGCCCTGCCACACGAGCGCTCCCAGGAGCCCCGACACCACGATGATCATGAACGTCGAGCGGTCCTCCGACACGCTCGTCACCCACAGCGAGGGCGTGGCGCTGAAGCCGCAGAACCACGCGGTGACGGCGTGCCCCACCTCATGCACCGGCATCGTGAGGAAGACGCGCAGCAGCGCATGGAAACCCGGTGAACCGACCGCGAGCCAGGCGATGACGAGCGCGGCCGGCAACACCGCCAGCCGCAGCCGCGCCTCCAGGGGGCCCTCGCTGTCCGTCTCCGCCCCGTGGAAGGTGATGCCCTCCGTGGCGGGGTCCGGTTCGGGCCGCGCCGCGACCAGGGCCGGCGTGAACGTGGGCGCGGTGTGGGCCTCCAGGGCCTCGCGCAGCGCGGCCCGCTGGTCCTCGGCCTCGCGCTGGACGGCCTCACGGGCCTCGCGGTCGCGGGCTTCGGACTGACGGGTGGCGGCGCGCACCTCCGCGCGCAGGTAGATGACGCCGCACGCCGGGCACTCGGGCCCGTCCACGCGGGGCGCGCCACAGCGGGGACAGGAGGCGGACGGAAGGCTCACGGGCCCACACTCTAGGTGCCTCGTGGGCGGGACGAAAATCGCACCGCCGGGAACCCGAGGGCTCCCGGCGGCGGAACGTGGGCCTAGAAGCCGTAGTAGCTGCTGTAGTCCGTGCCGAACAGGTCGATGACCGTGACGCCCCAGGAGTGCACGATGACGACGATGATCGTCTTGCGGAAGCGCGTGAGGTTCCAGTCGTTGACGGTCTGCTGCTGGATGCCCACGCTCATCGGCGAGCCATAGCGCGCCGACTTCACCGCCGAGGGGAAGGTCTCGATGACCGTCGCACGCTGCGCGACCTCCTTGCCGTCCTTGTCGATGAGGCTGGCGATGGCCTTGTACTTGCCCACCTTGATGTCTTCCGGCTTGGCGCGGACGTTCACGCGGTAGTGGCCCGCCGGAATGCCCGCCTCGGGGGAGTCGATGTAGACGAAGGCCGCGTCCACGCCCTTCGCGTAATCCGTGGCGGGGACCTTCTCGTAGCCCGCGATGTTCGTCGCCACGACGGTGGCGAACTCCGACGTGAGGGTGCCGATCTCCTCCTCGTTGATCGCGAGGCCCTGCTCCTTCGCGCCCTGCGCCAACTCGGTCTTGAGCTCGGTGCAGGCGGCCGCGGCGGCCGAAGCGTACCGGGACTCGCCCGCGAAGGCGGAGCCGGAGAGGAGGAGGGCGGCAACGAGGGAGGAACGCATGAAGCTGGAAGTGATCATGGGGGACGGGGAACCAATCGCTTCGAGGGGGAACTGCAATCACTGACACCACGGGACTTCGACATCGGCGGGCCCCCTGTGCAGTGACGATGCCAACCCCTCACACGGCCGCGTTTCCCCCGGCTCCAGAGGCGCGCCCTCGGATGTATCAAAGGCAGATGACAGAGGCTGTGACATGCCGTGTTACGGCCAGGGCCCGGCAATGACATCCAGCGCTACAACGGAGCCGGCCCCTCGGGACCAGGGCTTGACGCCACGGGGCCGGAGCGCCGATGTCGTGGGCATGGCCGAAGAGCTGGACACCCGCACCCGGGGTAGGACCGCGCGTGGGCGCCTGCGCGCACTGGACGCGTACCTGTGCCAGTTCGAGGCCGGGCTCCTCACGCGGGATGACGGCCCCTGGGCCCGCGCTGTCTTCGTGGACGTGGGCTTCGGCGAACACCCGTGGACCACGCTGGAGAGCGCCACCGCCTTCCGCGCGCTGAGCCCGGAGCTGTCCATCGTGGGCGTGGAGCTGGAGGCCGAACGCGCCGTGGCCGCCGCGCGGGACCACGCGGACGCGCGCACGCACTTCCGCGAGGGCGGCTTCGCGCTCCCCCTGTCACCGGATGAGCCCGCCCGTCTGGTGCGCGCCATGAACCTGCTGCGCCAGGGGCCGCCGGAGCGCATCCCGGAGGCCCACCGCGCGATGTCGCGGCACCTGCTGCCTGGCGGGCTGCTCGTGGAGGGGTCGTCCGACACGGACGGCGCGGTGCTGGTGGCCCACCTGCTGCGCCGGACGCCGGACGCCGGAACCCCCGCGCGCGAGGGCCTCCTCTTCCACACCGACTTCTCCCGGGGCTTCGCGCCGCTGCTGCTGCGCGACTGGCTGCCCCGCGACCTGCGCCGCCGCGTCCGCCCCGGCGAGCCCATCCATGCCTTCTTCCAGGCGTGGGAGGCGGCATGGAAGGCCGCGCGCGCCGAAGGCCACACACAGCCTCCGGACGCCTTCGCTGAATCCGTGCTGCGCCTCGCCCGGATGACCCAAGGGGTCTCCACCGACGCCTGGCTCCTGACCCGGGGCTGTCTGCGCTGGAGCCCACCCGGCGGCACGCCGGCTTGAAGCGGGGCTGAGCCTGGCCACTCCTTGAGGATGCAATCGTGAGGGGGCCGGTCCCAAGCGCTGCCGGAAAAGGTATTCTGTCGGGAATTGGGCTTCCGGCGGCTCCCCGAACCGTTGGAGGCAGACGGCTCGACATGAACAGGCACCTTCTGACGCTTCTCGCCGCGGGGCTGATGGCCAGCACCGCCGTCGCCGGCCCGTCGACCCCAGACCTCGGGGGCCGCCGCCTCGCGCAGCGCCCCCAACGCCAATCCCGTCGTTCCGCCGCGCGCCCGCGCCGCGAGGCCGACCCCGCGAACCTGGAGCATGAGATGGAAGAGGCCGCCTACTCCGGTGAGGCCCCCGCGGCCGTCATCGCGGCCCGCCCCCCCGCGTTGCTGTTCTCCGCCAACTTCTACGGCACCCTGGCCGCCGCCCGCTGTCTGGGCCGCCACGGCGTGGACGTGACGGTGGCGGACACCGGCCGGTTGGGGCCGGCCAGCTACTCGCGCTTCGTCAGCCGCCGCGTGCAGTGCCCGCCGGAATCGCAGCCGGAGGCCTTCCTCCAGTGGCTGGTGGACTTCGGCCTGCGCGAGCCCGTCAAGCACGTGCTCTACCCGACGAGCGACGAGCTGGCGTGGCTCATCTCCGCGCACCGCTCCAAGCTGGAGGACCTCTTCCACCTCTACGACCCGGGCGTGGACGCGGTGTACGGGCTGCTCAACAAGCGCCGCCTGTATGAGCTGGGGACGCAAGCGGGCCTGCACCTGCCGCGCACCTGGTTCCCCCAGTCCGAGGAGGACCTGGAGCAGGTGCGCCGCGAGGCGAAGTTCCCGGTGCTGCTCAAGCCCACCACGCAGATCCTCCACGCCACCCACCGCAAGGGCCAGCCGGTGTCGTCGCCGGACGACCTGGCGCGCGAGTACCGCGAGTTCGCGCGCGACACCTACGCGCCCATGCTCGTGAAGTTCGACCCGGCCGTGGTGAACCCCATGGTGCAGGAGTTCCACCCGGAGGCCGCGGAGGGCATCTACAGCCTCTCCGGCTTCGTGGACGAATCCGGTGAGCTCTTCGAGGCCCGCGCCGCGATGAAGGTCCTCCAGCGTCCGCGCCGCCTGGGCGTGGGCGTCTGCTTCGAGTCCGCGCCGCTGCGCCCGGACCTCGTCGCGGGCCTCACCCGGCTGTGCAAGAAGCTGGGCTACCACGGCGTCTTCGAGGTGGAGTTCATCCAGACGAAGGACTCGTACCTCCTCATCGACTTCAATCCGCGCTTCTACGGGCAGATGGGCTTCGACATCGCGCGGGGGCTGCCCCTGCCGCTGCTCGCGTACCACGCGGCCACGGGGGACCGGGACGCGCTGGAGCGGGCCGTGGAGGACGCGCGTGACGCCGCCGCGGCGCACGAGGACGCGGTGTTCTGCAACCGCATCGCGCTGGAGATGCTGCTCAACCTCCAGCGGCTGTCCGGCGCGCTGCCGGCCGACGAGGCCCGGCAGTGGCGGCAGTGGTTCAACGTCCACAAGGAGACGGCGGTGGATCCGCTCATCGACCGGGACGACATGATGCCCGCGGCGGTGGAGCTGGCCACCATCTCCTACGGGGCCGCGCGCCACCCGCGCGCCTTCCTGCGGATGATGGTCTTCAACCGCTGAGCCGCTAGCCCGCGGCGCGAGGGGCCGCGGGGACCGGGTCGTCGAAGGTGACCAGGTCCTCGTGCGTCTCCGCCCGGCGCAAGAGCCGCACCTTCCCGCCCTCCACGCCCACGATGGCCGGCTGCGGGAAGGAGAAGGACGTGCCGAAGGGCACGAAGTACGCGCCCGCGTCCATGATGGCCAGCGTGTCGCCCACCTTCAGCTCCGGCAGCCGCACCGCGTGGTACAGCGTGTCGCCCGGGGTGCAGATGGGGCCCACCACCGTGTACGCCCGGTGCGCGGGCGCGGCCGGCTGCTCCACGTGGAAGAGCTGGTGGTACTCGTTGCGCACGCATTCCGCGTGGTTGATGCCCATGTCGAGCACCGCCCACGTCCGCTCGCCGCCGTCCTTGAGCGCGTGCACGCGGCCCAGCAAGAGCTGCGTGTTGCCCGTCATCGCGCGGCCCGGCTCCAGGAAGATGCGCGGGCGCTTGCGGCCCTGCTTCGCGTAGTGCGACTCCACCTGGGCCACCACCTTCGCCACGTACCGCTCGATGGAGAGCGCCGCCGCGAAGTCCGGCGCGGGCAGGTCGCGCTGGAAGGTGAGGTTGAGCCGCCAGTCCTTCTGCTCGATGTGCTCCACCGTCGGCGTGCAGAGGCTTCCGCCCAGGTCCAGCACCTCCAGGTCCAACCCCAGCTCGCGGTGCAGCTCATCCGCGAAGTCCAGCACCGAGCCGACGAAGCCCTCCAGCTCTCCTTCCGTGCGGATCAGCTCGCCCCGGTGCGCGTGCAGACCCACCACGTCCAGGTTTCCCGCGGACAGCGCCTGCCGGTACGCCGCCAGCGCCTGGCCTCCCGCGATGGGCGTGCCGAACTGCGACGTCCAGCCCGTGGCCGTCGTCACCCGCACGGCCACGCGCGGATGCTTGCCCAGCTCCGCCGCGTGGCGTGAGAAGACGTCCAGCTCCTCGCGGTGGTTCGCGGCCAGCAGGCCGATGCCCCGGGTGATGGACTCGCGGATGGACGCGTCCGACTTCACCGGGCCGTTGTAGACGATGCGCTCCGGCGCCACGCCCAGCTTGAGCGCGAGCCACAGCTCGTAGGCGGAGATCACCTCCGCGCCCACGCCGCGCGCGTGCAGCGCGGACAGCACGCCCGGCACGGGGTTGGTCTTGTACGAGTAATACACCTCGCAGCCGCCCGCCGCGCCCGGGGGCACGGCCTGGAACGCGTCCGCGTTGCGGTGCAGCGCCGCCAGGTGCACCACGTGCAGCGGCGAGCCGTACTCGCTGGCGAGCTTCGACAGCGACACGCCCTCCAGGAAGAGGCCCTGGCCGGCGCGCGACTCCAGGCTCCACGTTTCAGGGGGGAGGAAGGCGCGCGCGGGGGCCATCGCGCGCTGCACGACGGGCCCCAGGGTCTGCTTCAACTGCCGCTTGGCGGTTCCAACGAGACGACGACGCAGGCTCACGGGGTGGGGCCCTTTCAGGAAACGCCGGGCAGCTTGAGGGGAAGGAAGCGCGTCAGGCCGAAGCGGCTCTTCAGCGCGCGCGTGGCCAGCTGCAGGAGCCGGTACTCCAGCTCGCCGTGCTCGCGCCGGTACTTGTTGTGGATGATGGCGTTGGACTCCGCCACGGACTTCTCCACCTTCTCACCCTTCTTGCCCAGGTCGTGCATCAGCGACGGCTTGCCCACCCGGTAGTTGAGGATGGGCCGGTTCACGTAGACGTGGCCGTAGCGGCGGATGCCGCGCATGTAGAAGTCCACGTCCTCGTAGACGGGGATGTTCGGATCGAACCCGCCCAGGGGCTGGAAGTATTCGCGGCGCACCATGCACGCGGAGTTCACGTACAGCGTGCCCAGGAACAGGATGTGCGCCACCGTCCACGCGCTGTTGGGCGTGGTGGCGCCCACCTTCGCGACCCGCTCGAAGTAGCTGCTCTTGTCCTCCAGCCACTCCGGATCCTCGCTGAAGGGCACCACCCAGCCCACCGCCACGCCCGCGTCCGGCCGCGCGTCCAGCGCCGTCACCATGGCCTTCAGCGCCCCTTCGGCGAGCATGTCGTCGTCGTCCAGGAAGTGCAGGTAGCGGCCCTGGGCCAGGGTGGCGCCGTGGTTGCGCACCAGCGCGGGGCGCCCCTTGGACGGCACCTCCTGCTTGAAGTAGCGCACGCGCGGATCGCCAATGCCCTGCACCGCGTCGCGGGCCGTGCCCTCCGCGGAGTCATCCAGGACGATCACCTCCACCTGGACGCCTTCCTGACGCAGCGCGGAGTGGATGGCCTCCACCACGTCCTTCTCGCGCTTGTACGTGGGCATCACGACCGAGACGTCGATTGATGACATAGGCCCCGGTTTATACCGGTGGCGCCCCACGACTGAGAAGCAGCCGTGCCCCGCCACACGCGGGGCATTGCGCCACCCGGGGGCATTGCGCCCCGCCCCCTGTGTCCGGGGTTACCCGCCCGGTGTCCGGGGAAGCGAACGCGGGAGGCGTTCTCGCGGTTTCTCGGAAGTTTCTACGGCCCCTTCAGGGGCGCGGACCGGCAATATCTGCAGACGGACCGGCAAGACTTGCAGTCGGATCGCGACAGGATTGCCACACCGTGGCCGCCTGCCCACGGGTTTCAGTAGCTGGCGACGGCGAAGTCGAACGCGTCCAGGTCCTCCACGAGGCCGGCCCCGGCGGCGCGGTGCGAAGCGTCACCCTCCTCTGGAAACGCGTCGCTCCAGAGGGGGGCGTCGGCCTCCTCGGGGTCCAGCGGCAGCCATCCGGGATGCAGTTCCTCGCGGGCCATGTGCGTTCGTCCTTTTCCGCAAGCGGTACGGCTTCAGCCGGTAACCTGCAGTCGTTGTGCCATTTGTTGATACGGCACCACCCTCACGGACGGGTCGTTTCCGACGAAAGGTGGGTCGCCAGCCGGGCAGGCATGGCTTGACGCGGGGGCCCGGGGCCGACAGGAAGGGAACACCGATGGCCGTCCTGCTGGCACATGAAATCGAGACCCCGCGCCCGTGCAGCTACCTGCCGGACCGGGAGGCGTCCCTGGAGACGCTGCTGATGCGCAATGTGACGGCGCAGGAGTACGAGCACCTGCTGGTGCGCGGCTGGCGCCGGTTCGGGCCGCAGTACTTCCGGCCCGCGTGCGCGGCGTGCAACGAGTGCGTGTCCCTGCGCGTGCCGGTGGCGGGCTTCACGCCCAACCGCAGCCAGCGCCGGGCCCGCGCCGCGTGCGCGCACCTGCGCGTGGAGGTAGGCCCGCCGCGCGTGGACGAAGAACGCCTGGCGCTGTACCGCGCGTGGCACGCGGACCGGGAGTCGTCGCGCGAATGGGAGGCGTCCGAAATGGGCGCGCGCGAGTACTCGCTCCAGTTCGCCTTCCCGCACCCGTCCGCGCGCGAGGTGGCCTGGTACGACGACAGCGATCCGGCGGGCCCGAAGCTGGTGGGCCTGGGCCTGTGCGACGAGACGCCGCACGCGTGGAGCGCGGTGTACTTCTTCTACGACCCGGCCTACGCGCGGCTGTCGCTGGGCAAGGCGAGCGTGCTGTTCCAGGTGGAGCTGGCGCGCGAGCGGGGCATCCCCCACGTGTACCTGGGCTACCGCGTGCTCGCGTGCGACTCGCTGCGCTACAAGGCCGGCTTCCGTCCGCACGAACTGCTGGAGGGACGCCCCGAACTGGATGCGCCGCCCGTGTGGAGCGCCGCGCTTGACGCGCCCGCGCCTGACGCGCCAGCGCCCGCGCCTGACGCGCCAGAACCCGCGTCAGTGCCGCGGCCGGAGGGCCCGGAAGCCGTCAGGAGCCGCTGAGCAGCGCCGCGTCGAAGAAGTCGCGCAGGCGGTTCGCGTACTCCTCCGGGGCCTTCTTCGCGTACTCGCCGTGGTGCGCGCCGGGCACCACCCAGTACGACTTGGGTTCGCACGCGGCCTGGAACAGCGCGTCCTGGAGGAACGCAGGTGCGTACTCGTCGACGTCGCCGTTGATCAGCAGGAGCGGCCGGCCCTTCAAATCACACAGGTGCTTCATGGGGTTCACCGCGTCCACGTCCACGCCGGACAGGCGCATGGTCCAGAGCACCGGCTGGACGCTCAGCGGCCCCCACTTGCCATAGCTGTAGCGCGTGTCCGCCTCCAGCGACGGATACGCGCCCGCCGCGGCCACCGCCTTGAGACGCGGATCCTCCAGCGCCTCCAGCATCGCGGTGGTGCCTCCCATGGAGAAGCCCAGCACGCCCAGCCGTGAGGGATCCACGTCGTCGCGGTGCGAGACGAAATCCACCGCCGCGCGCAGGTCCTCGCGCTCGCGGTCGCCCCACGTCACCAGGTCGCCCTCGCTCTCGCCGTGGCCGCGCGAGTCGAAGAGCAGCACGCCGTAGCCCGCGCGGGAGAGCACCTCCGCCTCGAAGAGCATCTGCGTGCGGTTCTCCGCGAAGCCGTGCATCACCACCACCGCCGCGTGGTTGTGCGACGGCAGGTACCAGCCGCGCAGCGTCAGGCCGTCGCGCGTGCGCAGCACCACGTCCGTGCGCTCCCCGAGCCTTTCCGCCGCCACCGGATTCAACGGCTGGCGCGATGGGTGCAAGACGGCGCGTGCGGTGCGGACGTTGCGGTACGCGATGAACGCCACCACCGCGAGCACGCCCAGGAGGGCGAGCGCGATGAGGCGGGCGGGACGGGGAGGGATGGGTTTCTTCACGAGGATGGAATGTGAGCCTATACCCGGAGTCTGATTCCCGGCAGGAGGCCCCCGGGCTCGTTGAGCCCCCAAGCAGTAAGGCCCGAGCCCTGCCTCGCCTGGCGCACCTGGGAGTGCCGTGGCTGGAGGTGCTGACATGACGCCCGATGTCTCCGTGGTGGTGCCCACCTTCCGCCGGCCCGTGCTCGTGGGCGAGGCGGTGCGGAGCGCGCTGTCCCAGGCGGACGACGGCGTGCGCGTGGAGGTGCTCGTCCTGGACGACAGCCCGGAGGGCTCCGCGCGGGAGCCCGTCCTGGCGCTGGGGGATGCGCGCGTGCGCTACGTGAAGCGCGACGTGCCCACCGGCGGCAATCCCGCCACGGTGCGCAACGAGGGCTGGCCGCTCACCACCGGCCGTTACCTGCACTTCCTGGACGACGACGACCGCGTGGCGCCGGGGGCCTACCGGGCGCTCATGCAGGCGCTCGACGTGAAAGCGGACCGGGGCGTGGCCTTTGGCCGCGTGGCGCCCTTCGGTGAGGACGCCGGGGTGCTCGCCCGGCAGACGGCCTACTTCGAGGACGCGGCGCGCCGGGCCCGCGTGGCGCAGCGGCTGGGGTCGCGGCGCTGGATGGTGGCGAACATGCTGTTCCGCCCCACGGTGCTGGTGAACTCCGCGTGCCTCATCCGCCGGGAGCTGCTGCCCGCGCTGGGCGGCTACGACGCGCGGCTGCCGCTGGTGGAGGACGTGGACTTCTACCTGCGCGCCATCCGCCGCGCGGGCGCGGTGTTCCTGGACCGGGTGGTGCTGGAGTACCGCACCGGCGCGCCGTCGCTGATGCACAACGAGCGCGACGCGAGCAAGGCGGTGAGCGCGTACCGGCTCATCCACGAACGCTACCGGCGGGAGTGGGGCGCGGCGGAACACACCGCGCTCCGGCTGGCCACGCGCACCTTCCTGCGGTGGCTCTGATGCGCCTCACCGTCGAACAGGTGGACACGGTGGAGGGGCTGCACGCGCTGGGCCCCGAGTGGCGCGCGCTGGCGGCCCGCTTGGGGAAGGGGCTGCCCTTCGCCACCTGGGAGTGGAACGTCACCTGGTGGCGCCACTTCCAGGAGCAGCGCCACAGCGTGCGCGACCACCTCTGCGTGCTCGCGCTGCGGAGCGCGGACGGCGCCCTGCGCGCCGTGGCCCCGCTCATGCGCACGGAGCGGCCGGGCACGGGGCCCGTGCGCGTGCGGGTGCTCCAGTTCCTGGGCGCGGATCCGAACGTCACGGAGCTGCGCGGGCTCATCTGCGCGCCGGAGCTGGAGGCCCCCTCCTTCGCGGCCGTCACGCGCCACCTGCGCGCGCACGCGTCCGGATGGGATTGGATCCTCTGGAGCGGGTTGGACCTGGAAGGTCCCGCGGTGGGGGAGCTCTCGCGGATGTCGCCGCTCACGCCCGTGCACGAGGTGCCCGCGTACGTGCTGGAGCTCGCGCCCACGTGGGAGGCGTTCAAGGCGGGCCGCTCGCGAAACATCAAGGAATCGCTGCGCAAGTGCTACAACTCGCTCAAGCGCGACGGGCTCTCCTTCACCTTCCAGGTCGCGCGCACGCCGGAGGAGGTCGCCCCGGCGCTCACCACGTTCTTCCAGCTGCATCAGGCCCGCGCGGAGTCGCAGGACGCGGCGGTGCGTCACCGCGACGTGTTCAGCTCGCCGCGGGCCCGGGGTTTCCTCGCGGACCTGTGTCAGGAGCTCGCCCGGCAGGACTGCGTCCGGGTGTTTCAACTGTGTATTGGCGGGGCCGTGGTCGCCACCCGCGTGGGTTTCGTGCTGGGCGATACGTTGTATCTCTACTACTCGGGCTACCTGCCCCGGTGGAGTGACTACAGCGTGATGACCACCACCGTGGCGGAGGCCCTCCAATACGGCATCGCGCAGGGGTTGAAGGTCGCCCATTTATCGTCGGGACGGGATGTTTCGAAGCTGCGCTGGGGACCCCGGGAGATCCACCGGCATGACGCCGTTCAACTGTCTCCTGAGTGGCGGGGCCGCGTGGCCTTCGCTACCTATCGCAAGGTGCGTGCGCTATTGAGCAACGAGCAACTCCAGGGGTGGGCCCGTCGGACGCTCGCGCGCCGGGCGGGAGATTGAAAATCGTTTCTTACCGGGAATCCCAGACATTGGAACTGCACGCGCAGCGAGAGATGGCAGTCCCGGCCACCGGGCGGCGACGCGTCTTGTTCACGCTCGTCTTCATGGGGACGGGGGGCATCGAGCGCTCCGTGTGCAACGTGTTGGCGGGCCTGGACCGGGAGCGGTTCGATCCTTCGTTGTTCTTCCACCACGGGCCGCCGCCGCCGGACACGCGCGGGCGCATCCCCGCGGACGTGCCCATCTCCTGGGGCGTGGGCGTGGAGGCCTACCGGCGCTGGGAGCTGCCGCGGATGCTCTGGCGGCTGTTCCACGAGGCGCGCAAGGCGGACATCATCGTCTCCGGGCAGGAGGGGCGGGCGGCCCTGCTGGCGCGGATGGCGGGGGCCCTGCTGGGCAAGCCGGTGTTGGGGATGGTGCACTTCGACTGGGGAGCCTTCCACCGCGAGCAGCCGAAGCGTCAGCTCTGGGGCCTGAAGGTGCTCTACCCGGGCATGGACCGCATCGTGGCGTGTGGCTACGACTCCGCGAAGGCGTTCGCGGAGCTGGTGAACGTGGACCGGGAGCGGCTGGAGGTCATCCCCAACTTCGTGGACGCGGAGCGGATCCGCGCCGCGGCGGATGCCCCCCTGCCCGCGTGGGCGGAGCCGGTGTTCCAGAAGCCCGTGGTCATCGCGGTGGGCCGGCTGGAGCCGCAGAAGTCCTTCGACGTGCTCATCCGCGCGCATGCCCGGATGCGGGCCGCCGGGGCGGACACCCACCTGCTCATCCTGGGAGTGGGCTCGCTGGAGGCGGAGCTGAAGGCGCTGGTGGCGGAACTGGGCGTGGGGGCTTCCGTGTTCATGCCGGGCTACGCGGACAACCCGCACGCGCTGATGCGGCGGGCCACGGCGTTCGCCCTGTCCTCGCGCTTCGAGGGGCTGCCCATGGTGCTGCTGGAGGCGCTCGCGCTGGGCTGCCCCATCGTCAGCACGGACTGTCCCTCAGGCCCCGCGGAGGCCCTGGACGGAGGGCGGGCGGGGGTGCTGGTC
>NZ_RAWE01000248.1 GCF_003611695.1 Corallococcus carmarthensis
CCCCAGGCCCCCGTGGAGGCAGAGCCGGAGCTTCCCGCCCCCCCGCAGGTCAGCGGCGAAGCGCTGCCGGTGCGCGTGTCCGGGCAGAAGCTGGACGCGCTGCTGGGCCGCAGCGGCGAACTGCGCGTGGCCATGCTGCGCCTGGAAGGCCACGCCGAATCCCTGGAGGCGCTGCGCGACGACGTGACCGGGCTGCGCGAGACGGTGCGCGGCACCACGTCCGAAACGACGCTGCGCCGCGTGGAGCTGGAGCTGGCGCGGGTGGCGCGCGTGCTGGCGCAGGACCGCCGCGCGCTGTTCCAGTCCTCCACCGGCCTGGATGACGAGGTGCGCCGCTCGCGCATGCTCCCCTTCGAGGAGGGCTGCACCGGCCTGGAGCGCGCCGCGCGCGACGTGGCGCATGGCCTGGGCCGGCGCGTGCGCATGGAGGTGCACGGCGGCGGACTGGACCTGGACCGCTCCCTGCTCCAGTCCCTGCGCGAACCGCTGCTGCACCTGGTGCGCAACGCGGTGGCGCACGGCCTGGAGGCGCCGGAGGAGCGCGTGCGCCACGGCAAGCCGGAGGAGGGCCGCGTGGTGCTGTCCGCGCGGCTTCGCGGCAGCCGGGTGGAGGTGGCGGTGGAGGACGACGGGCGCGGCCTGGACCTGGAGGCGCTGCGCGAGCGCGCGCGGGCCCGGGGCCTGGAGGCGCCCGAGGACGACGAGGAGGCGGCGCGGCTCGTGTTCCTGCCGGGCCTGTCCACCGCCGCGAAGGTGACGGCGGTGTCCGGCCGGGGCGTGGGCCTGGACGTGGTGCGCGCCCAGGTGGAGGCCCTGCGCGGCAGCGTGGAGGTGGTCTTCAAGGCGGGCCAGGGCACCCGCTTCACGCTGGACGTGCCCCTCACCCTGAGCACCCTGCGCGTGCTGCTGGTGGCCGCGGGCGGGCAGATATTGGCGCTCGCGAGCGAGGGCGTGGACCGGCTGTTGCGCCTGGCGCCTTCCGACGTGCGCGAGGTGGAGGGCCGCATGTCCTGGGTGACGCCGGACGCGCTGGTGCCGCTGGCGTCACTGGCGGGCGTGCTGGACCTGCCCGCGGGTCCGCCCAAGGCGCGGCCGTCCGCGGTGGTGCTGTCGGCGGGCACCGCGCAGGCGGCGCTGGTGGTGGACGAGGTCATCGCGGAGCAGGAGGTGCTGGTGCGCTCCCTGGGCAGCCGCGTGAAGCGGGCGCGGCACGTGGCCGCCGCGGCGGTGCTGCCGGATGGGCGCATGGCGCTCCTGCTCAACCCCGCGTCGCTGGTGCGGGCCGCGGGCGGGCGCCCCTCCGCCCACTTCTTCCCCACGCCCAAGGAGCAGGTGGCGCGCCGGCGCGTGGTGCTGGCGGACGACTCGCCCACGACGCGCATGCTGGAGCAGAGCATCCTGGAGGGCGCCGGCTACGACGTCACCGCGTGCGCGGATGGCGCGGAGGCGTGGGAGCGGCTCCAGGCGGGCGGCGCGGACGCGATGGTGCTGGACGTGGAGATGCCTCGCATGGATGGCTTCCAGGTGACGGAGGCCGTGCGCGCGTCGCCGCGCTTCGGACGGGTGCCGGTGGTGCTCGTCACGTCGCGTGAGAAGCCCGAGGACAAGGCGCGCGGGCTGCAGGCCGGTGCGAGTGCCTACATCGTGAAGAGCGCGTTTGATCCAACGAGCCTGCTGGAGACGCTGAGGCGACTGCTATGAAGACCGAACCGTTGCGCATCCTGGTGGCCGAGGACTCGCCCACCGCCCGGCGGCTGCTGGTGGAAATCCTGCGCACCGACCCGGCGCTCACCGTGGTGGGCGAGGCCAAGGACGGCCTGGAGGCGGTGGAGCTGTGCCAGCGGCTCCAGCCCAGCCTGGTGACGATGGACATCCAGATGCCGCGCATGGACGGCCTGGACGCCACCCGCCGCATCATGACGGAGGTGCCCACGCCCGTGGTGGTGGTGTCCACGCTGGTGGAGCGCGACATCCAGACGTCCATGGCCGCGCTGAGGGCCGGGGCGCTCGCGGTGCTCCAGAAGCCGGTGGGCCCGGAGTCGCCGGACTTCGAGGCGGACAGCCGCCGCCTGCGCGACACGCTCAAGGCCATGGCCCAGGTGAAGGTGGTGCGCCGCTGGCCGGACCGCGCCACGCCGCCTCCGCCCCCGCAGGAGGCGACGCCCACGCCCAGCACCCGCCCGCCGGCCGTGCTGGCCCTGGCCGCGTCCACCGGCGGCCCCGCCGCGCTCCACCGCATCCTGTCCGACCTGGGCACCCGGGAACCGGCGCCGCCCCCCATCCTGGTGGTGCAGCACATCGCGCTGGGCTTCGGCAACGGCCTGGCCACGTGGCTGGGCACGGCCACGAAGCTGCGGGTGAAGGTGGCCGAGGACGGCGAGCCGCTCGCGCCCGGCACCGTGTACCTGGCCCCGGACGACAAGCACCTGGGCGTCACCCAGGACCACCGCGCGCAGGTGTCCGGCGCCGCGCCCATCCAGGGCTTCCGGCCTTCCGCCAACTGGCTGTTCCGTTCCGTCGCGCGGGCCTATGGGCAGACGTCCCTGGCGGTGGTGCTCACCGGCATGGGTCAGGACGGCCTGGACGGCATCCGGGACCTGCACCAGGCAGGCGGGCGGGTGATCGCCCAGGATGAGGCGACCTCCGTGGTCTACGGCATGCCCGCGGTGGTGGTGGGGGCCAACCTGGCGCACGAGGTCCTGCCGCTCGGGCAGATCGCCCGCCGGCTGATGGCGCTCCTTCAACCGGGGGTGCGGCTCCCCTGAAGTGTTCGTTGAGTGAAAGTCATTCACCCGAACTTCCGCGCGGAATGGCGGCCCTGGCACGGAGTGTCAATATCGGGTCCAATGGGGCATCCCCTCGGCCCCCTTTTCCGATGAGCGCTCCCACGACTGGTCTGGCCTACGAAGCGGTCTTCGCCGCCATCCCCGACCCTGCCTACCTGTTGGATGGCACGGGCCGGCTGGTGTCGTGTAGCGCCGCGGGCGCCCGGGCACTCGGACGCGCCGCCGGAGAGCTGGCGGGGCGGCACTGGAGTGAGCTGGGGCTGCCGCAGGAGGCGCTGGGGGCCCTGGAGTCCGCGCGCGTCCGCGTGGTGACGCTGCGGGAGTCCACCACCGTGGAGGCGCCCTGGCCGGGTGCGCAGGGCGTCCGCCGGCACGCGCTGGTGCTCACGCCGCTGGGCACGGACGCGGACGCGTCTCCGGCCGTGCTGGTGACTGCGCGGGCGCTCACGGAAGCCGAGGCCGTCTATTCGCGCGCCCTGGAGCTGGAGCAGGCCGCGCGCGCGGAGGTGGAGACCGCCGAGCGCCGCCGTTCCTTCCTCTACCAGGCGATGACGACGCTGTTCACGCACCCGCCGGATCCGCAGGGCATGTACACGCTGCTCGCGCACCTGGCGGTGCCGGACCTGGCGGACTGGTGCCTGGTGGACGCGCTGGAGCAGGGCCCGTGGGTGGGCCGCGCGGCGGTGGCGTGCCTGGACCCGACGCAGCAGGAGCGCGCCCGGGGCCTGCCCATGCGCACGGAGGTCCGCGAGGACGCGCCGGTGGGCCTGCTGCGCGTGCTGCGCACGGGCGAGCCGGAGCTGGTGCCGGCGGTGACGGACTCGCTGCTTCGCGCCGCGGCGGCGGAGCCCGCGCACCCGGCGATGCTGGAGGCGCTCCAGGCTCGCTCGTACATGATCATCCCGCTGCGCGCGCGCGGCCACACGCTGGGCGCGGTGACGTTCGTGAGCTCCGGCTCCGGGCGCCGCTACGGTCCGGACGACCTGGCGCTGGCGGAAGACCTCTGCCTGCGCGCGAGCCTGGCCATCGACAACGCGCGGCTGGTGGGTGAGTCCCGCCGGGCGGCGCGTGCGCGCGAGGACCTGCTCGCCGTGGTGTCGCACGACCTGAAGAACCCGCTGGGCGTGGTGCAGCTGGGCGCGGCGCTGCTGCTTCGCGGCACCGCGGGCAAGCCGGGCGGCGAGGCGGTGGCGAAGCAGGCCACGCGCATCAACGACGCGGCCGAGCGCATGTCGCGGCTCATCTCCGACCTGCTGGACTGGGGCCGCCTGGAGGCGGGGCACCTGCCGCTGGAGCTGGGCGAGCACACCGCCGTGGCGCTGGCCACGGAGGCGCTGGAGGCCATCCGGCCGCTGGCGGAGGCCAAGGGGCTGCACCTGGAAGCGGACCTGCCCACGGAGGGGCTGCGCGTGAAGTGCGACCGCAGCCGCGTGCTCCAGGTGATGGGCAACCTGCTGGGCAACGCCGTGAAGTTCACCCCGCCGGGCGGCACGCTGGCGGTCAAGGCGGTGATGCGCGGCGGCGAGGTGTCCTTCGACGTGCGCGACACGGGCAACGGCATCACGCCGGACGCGCTGCCGCACATCTTCGACCGCTACTGGCAGGCGCGCGACGCGGCCAGCCGGGGCACCGGCCTGGGGCTGGCCATCGCCAAGGGCCTGGTGGAGGCGCACGGCGGCTCCATCCGCGCGGAGAGCATCCTGGGCACCGGCAGCGTCTTCACCTTCACGCTGCCCGTGGCGGCGCACATCGGCGTGCCCGCTCCGCAGGTCGCGGCCGCGGGCGGCATGTCGCGTCCGCGCGACACCTACGAGCACTGACGCGAAGGGGCGGCGGCTTCAGCGCCCCTTCTTGCGCGCGGGCGGGGTGAGCACCCGGCGCGCGTGCTCCAGGAAGGCGCGCAGCGCGGGCGATACCTGCGCGCGGTTGGGGAAGTAGAGGAAGAGGCCCGGCACGGACGCGGCGTACTCCTCCAGCACCCGGCGCAGCGTGCCCGTTCGCAGCTGCGCCTCCACCTGCGACTCCAGCACGTACGCCAGGCCCAGGCCGGCCTCCGCCAGCCCCAGCCAGACGCGCTCGTCGTTGGTGGTGACGGTGCCGCGCACCGGCAGCCGCCACGTGCGCGAGCCCTTCTCCAGGTCCCACGGCAGCAGCGCGCCGGTGTTGGACGAGCGGTAGGTGAAGCAGTCGTGCTGGAGCAGGTCCTTGGGCTTCAGCGGCGTGCCGTGGCGCTCCAGGTACTCCGGCGCGCCCACCACGACGAAGCGGAACGGGGGCGCCATCCGCACCGCCACCATGTCACGCTCCAGGTACTCCTCCAGCCGGATGCCCGCGTCGAAGCCCTCCGCGACGATGTCCGCCTTGCGGTTCTCCACCACCAGGTCCAGCTCCACCTGGGGATGCCGCTTCCGGAACGAGGCCAGCAGCGGCGTGAGGATGAAGGGCAGCGCGCTGGACGGCAGCGTCAGCCGCAGCGCGCCCGTCACCTCCCCGGGCCGCGAGGATGCGTCCTTGAGGGCCCCCAGGGCCTGCGCCACGCCCGGCCCTGCCTGCTCCACCAGCCTCCGTCCCGCCGCCGTCACCGCCACGCTGCGCGTCGTGCGGGACAACAGCGGCACGCCCAGCCGCGACTCCAGTTCCCGCACCGTGTGGCTCAGCGCGGAGGCGGACACGCCCAGCTCCGCCGCGGCGGCCGCGAAGCTGCGGTGCCGGGCGACGGCGAGGAACTGGTGCAACGCATTGAGCGGGGTGAGGGCCATTCCTGAGCTTTCCTCAGGAGTCCATCCAGATTCCAGCCGTACCCCTGGAGGCGGCCGTCCCCTATCCCTTGTCCTGTCTCGCGGCGCCGCACCCTTCCTTCGCGCGAGCAGGAGTCCTCCCATGGCATCCCCTTCCCTCGCCCTGTCTGGCCGCGTCGCGGTCATCACCGGCGCCTCCAGTGGCATTGGCGCCGCCACCGCCCTGCGCCTCGCGCGGGACGGCGCGAGCGTCGCCCTGCTCGCACGCCGCAAGGAGCGGCTGGACGCGCTCGTCTCCTCCATCACGCAGGCGGGTGGCCGGGCGCTCGCGCTGAGCACCGACGTGCGGGACGCGCGATCCGTGAAGGAGGCCGCGAAGGCCATCGCGGGCGAGCTGGGCGTCGCGGACCTGGTCCTCAACAACGCCGGCCTCATGCGGCCCACGCCCCTGGACACGCACCCCACGGAGGACTGGGAGCAGATGATTGATTTGAACGTGAAGGCCAGCGTGCGCGTCGTGGAGACCTTCGTGGAGCCGCTGCTGGCCGCGGCGAAGGCGGGCGGGCCGGCGGACCTCATCAACGTGTCGTCCGTCGCCGCGCAGGCGGTGTTCCCCAACTTCAACGTCTACGGCGCCACCAAGGCCGCCCTCACCCACCTGTCCCGCCACCTGCGCGCGGAGCTGGGCCCCCGCTTCGTCCGCGTGATGGCGCTGGAGCCGGGGCTGGTGGACACGGCGCTGCACGACGGCAACACCGACCCGGGCGCGCGGGCCTGGCTGGAGGGCGCCCGGAACACCCTCACCTGGATGTCGCCGGAGGAGGTCGCGGGCATCATCGCCTTCGCCACCGCCCTGCCCCGGCACATCAACTTCCAGCAGCTCACCCTCATGCCCACCCAGCAGGCCTGAGCCGCACCCCACGCCTGTTGCCGAGGTGGCCTTCAGCGTGCCATGCAGGCGCCTTATGTCCTTCATGCATCAGGCGCTGGTGTTCCTGGCCGCCACGGTCGTCGCCGTGCCCCTCTTCAAGAAGCTGGGGCTGGGCTCCGTGCTGGGCTACCTGGCGGTGGGCGCGGCCATCGGTCCGTATGGCGCGGGCCTCATCTCCGACGTGGAGAACATCCTCCACATCGCGGAGCTGGGCGTGGTGCTGCTGCTGTTCGTCATCGGGTTGGAATTGCAGCCATCGCGGTTGTGGAACCTGCGCCGCTCCGTGTTCGGCATGGGCGGCGCGCAGGTGCTGCTGACGGGCCTGCTGCTGGCGGGTGTGCTGATGACGGGCGTGGGCAAGGCGCTGGAGCTGTCCTGGGGCGCGGCCATCATCGCGGGCTTCGGGCTGTCGCTGTCCTCCACCGCGTTCGCGCTCCAGCTGCTCGCGGAGAAGAACCAGCTCACCACCGAGCACGGGCAGCTCGCCTTCGGCATCCTCCTGTTCCAGGACCTGGCCGTCATTCCGCTGCTGGCCGCGCTGCCGCTGCTGGGCGTGGCCGACACGCCGTCCACGGAGCCCGGGTGGCT
This sequence comes from Corallococcus carmarthensis, assembly GCF_003611695.1. Classification (GTDB taxonomy): domain Bacteria; phylum Myxococcota; class Myxococcia; order Myxococcales; family Myxococcaceae; genus Corallococcus; species Corallococcus carmarthensis. The sequence goes on from NZ_RAWE01000248.1 coordinate 7,044, forward strand.
GGTGGCGGCGAAGGCCGTGGGCGTGGTGTTGCTGGTGGTGGTGGCGGGCCGCTACCTGCTCAGGCCCGTGTTCCGCGCGGTGGCGTCCGTGCACAGCCAGGAGCTGTTCACCGCGACGGCGCTGCTCGTGGTCGTGGGCACCGCGTCGCTGGTCAGCGCGGTGGGCCTGTCCATGGCGCTGGGCGCGTTCCTCGCGGGCGTGCTGCTGTCGGAGTCCGAGTACCGCCACGAGCTGGAGGCGGACATCGAGCCCTTCAAGGGACTGCTCCTGGGTTTGTTCTTCATCGCCGTGGGCATGTCCGTGAACCTGGCGCTGCTCGCGCGCGAGCCGCTGCGCGTGCTGGCGCTGGTGCTGGGCCTCACCTTCCTCAAGGCGCTGGTGCTGTACGGGCTGGGACGCGTGGGGCTGCAGAAGCCGGGCTCCGCGCTGAGCCTGGCGGTGGTGATTTCGCAGGGCGGTGAGTTCGCCTTCGTCCTCTTCTCCCTGGCGGTGTCGTTCCACGTGATGAACCGCGCGCAGGCGGACCTGCTGGTGCTGGTGGTGGGCCTGTCCATGGCGGTGACGCCCTTCCTGTCCTTCATCCACGAGCGCTGGGTGGCGCCGCGCTTCAAGAAGAAGGGCCCGCAGCGCGAGTACGACGTGTCCCCGGAAGAGGACCACCCCGTCATCATCGCGGGCATGGGGCGCGTGGGGCAGGTGGTGGCCCGCCTGCTGCGCGCACGGCGCATCGGGTTCACCGCCATCGACGCGAGCGCGGAGCACATCGACTTCATCCAGCGCTTCGGCAACCAGGTGTTCTACGGCGACGCGTCCCGGCTGGACCTGCTCCGCGCCGCCCGCGCGGAGAAGGCCAAGGTGTTCGTGCTGGCCATCGACGACATGGCCGCGTCCCTGCGCACCGCGCAGATGGTGAAGGAGCACTTCCCGCACCTCACCATCTACGCGCGGGCGCGCAACCGCGAGCACGCGTACCGGCTGCTGGACCTGGGCGTCACCCACCTGGTGCGTGAGACGTTCGACGCGAGCCTCGTCATGGCCGGCGACGTGCTCCAGGAGATGGGCCTCACCTTCGCGGAGGCCCGCCGCTCCGTGGAGCGCTTCCGCGAGCACGACGAGGCCCTGATGCTGGAGAGCGCCAAGGTCTTCAAGGACGAGAAGAAGATGATGGAGGTCATCGTCCGCGCGCGCCGTGAGCTGGAGCAGCTGTTCGAGAAGGACGAAGCCGACCAGAAGTCGGCCTGAGGGGGGACTCGACCATGAGCGCCGACACCGCTGACTCCGCGGGACATCCGAAGTCCTCCTCCCGCCTCTACCTCTGGGTGCTGGCCGCCATCTTCGCGGGGGGCCTCCTGGGCCACTTCGCGCCCACCACGGCGGTGAAGCTCAAGCCGCTGGGGGACGCGTTCATCGCGCTGGTGAAGATGCTCATCTCCCCGGTCATCTTCCTGACCGTGGTGCTGGGCGTGGCCAACGTGGCGGACATGAAGAAGGTGGGCCGGGTGGGCGGCAAGGCGCTGCTCTACTTCGAGGTCATCTCCACGTTCGCCCTCATCATCGGCGCGCTGGTGGTGACGGTGCTCAAGCCGGGCTCGGGCTTCAACGTGGACCCGCGCACGCTGGACGCGAGCGCCGTGGCCCGCTTCGCCCAGCAGGCGCATGATCAGTCCACCTCCGGCTTCCTCTTGCACATCATCCCGCGCACCTTCGTGGACGCCTTCACCGGCGAAGGCGACCTGCTCCAGGTGCTGCTGCTGGCGCTGCTGTTCGGCTTCTCGCTGACGGCCATTGGCGCCACCGCGAAGCCCGTGGTCGTCCTCTTCGAGGCGCTCTCCAAGGCCTTCTTCCACATGATTGGCACGGTGATGAAGCTGGCGCCCATTGGCGCGGGCGCGTCCATGGCCTTCACGCTGGGCGCCTACGGCGTCACCAGCCTGGGACCGCTCCTGCGCCTGATGGGCTGCTTCTATCTGGCGTGCGTGCTGTTCGTCGTGGGCGTGCTGGGGCTCGTCGCGCGGCTGACGGGCTTCTCCATCCTGAAGTTCCTGCGCTACATCCGCGCGGAGCTGTTCCTGGTGCTGGGCACGTCGTCGTCGGAGTCCGCGCTGGTGCCGCTGATGCAGAAGCTGGAGCGGCTGGGCTGCTCCAAGTCCGTCGTGGGGCTGGTGGTGCCCAGCGGCTATTCCTTCAACCTGGACGGCACCAACATCTACCTCACCATGGCGGCGCTGTTCGTGGCCCAGGCGCTCAACGTGGACCTCACGCTCACGCAGACGGCGACGCTGCTGGGCGTGGCGATGCTCACGTCCAAGGGCGCCTCCGGCGTGACGGGCGCGGGCTTCATCACCCTGGCCGCGACGCTGGCCGTGGTGCCGTCCGTGCCGGTGGCGGGGCTGGCGCTCATCCTGGGCATCGACCGGTTCATGAGCGAGGCGCGCGCGCTCACCAACTTCATTGGCAACGGCGTCGCCAGCATCGTCGTGTCCCGCTGGGAGAACGAACTGGACCGCGAGCGGCTGCGCGCCGAGCTCAACGGTCAGTCCGTCCCCGAGGCCCCGCCGGCCGACGCGGGCACCCCGGCCTGAGCGCCGGCCCGAGCATCCGGGGGCTGCTCAGGGATGCGCCACCGCGTCGCGCACCGCGGCCTTCAGCACGTCCAGGTCCACCGGCTTGTCCAGCAACTGCCGGGCGCCCAGCCGCAGCGCCTCCGCGTGGGTCTCCTCGTCCGCGAACGCGCTGAGCAGCAGCACCGGGCACGCGATGCCCTGCGCGCGCAGCCGCCCGAGCGCCTCCAGGCCGCTGCGCCCCGGCATGCGCACGTCGCTGACGATGAGGTCCGGCGGGGCGAGCGTGCCCCCGTGACCCTGCATCATCGCCACGTAGTCACCCAGCTCGTAGCCGTCCTCCACCTCCACCACCGTGTAGCCCGCGCGCATCAGCGTGCGCACGAGCATCGCGCGCATCGCGTCGTCGTCCTCGGCGACCAGGATGCGCACGGCGGACGTCGCTTCTTCTTGAGGAGGTGCGTTCGTCATTCGGATGCGGAGGAGCACAGCGCATGCCACGTGCCTGCGTCCGCTGCCCTGAAGGGACGTGGATCCGTCATGCCCGAGAGGTTCCGGGGCATCCTGCCCCCGCCGGGGCAATGTGCCCCAGGCATGCATGGACATCCTGCCCCGCGTTGGCAGCGCTCCCCTGTGGAGCGTGGCTTGGCATGGCCGATGCTCTAGCTCCCGGTCAGCCCCGCACCCACTTCTCGCGGGCCTGACACGGAGTCTCTCCATGAAGCGCACTTCCGCCCTCGTCCTCGGTCTGTCCCTGTCCCTCGCCTCTGGCGCCTTCGCCGCCGAGGCCAAGCCCGCCAAGAGCGCGCCCGCCGCCCAGGCGAAGGCCGGCACCAAGGCGAAGAAGGCGAAGCAGCCGGGCAGCCAGAAGGCCCCCGCCGCTCCGGCCGAAGGCTCGAGCAGCAACTAGTCACACGCAGTCGTGACGCAGCACCCGCGGTACTCGTAGCGTACCTCCCCGGTCCGTGTGTTCCTTCCCCCTCACGCACGAACCGGGGGTTGCCTCTTCGTGAAGCTCGCTCGCAAATTCACCCTGGCCCTGGTGCTGCTCGCCGTCGCGGTGATGGCCGGCCTCCAGGCGTTCCAGGTCAACCGGGAGCTCGCCCGGTCGGAAATCGACACGCAGCATGACCACCGCCTGCTCGGCCACACGCTGGCGGGCTCCATTGGCAAGGCGTGGCAGCTGGCGGGCGAGTCCGAAGCGCTCACGCTCCTCAACCAGGCCAACCGCTTCCAGGAACAGGTGCGGCTGCGCTGGGTGTGGCTGGACGGCGGACCGGGCTCCGGCTTCGCCCCGGCGCTGCCCCCGGCCCTGCTGGTCAGCCTGCGCGCGGGCAATGACGGTTGGGTGATGGACGCGTCCACCAGCCCTGGCGTGCTGCGCTCGTACACGCCGGTGTTCCTGGGCCGGCGCATGGGCGCCATTGAAATCACCGAGTCCATGTCCGAGCAGGAGCAGCACGTGCGCACCACGGTGCTGGGCACCGTCATCGCCACGGCGGCGCTCTCCGTGTTCTTCCTGCTGGCCGCCATGGCCATGGGCCGCCGGCTGGTGGGACGGCCCGTGGAGCAGCTGGTGCATCTGGCGGGACGGATTGGCGAGGGCGACCTCACCGCGCGCGTGCCCCTGCGGCGCGAGCGCGGCGACGAACTGACGACGCTGGCGGTGGCCATGAACCGGATGGGTGAGCAACTGGAGGAGACGCGGGCGCGGCTGGCGTCGGAGACAGCGGCCCGGCTGGCCACGGTGGAGCACCTGCGGCACGCCGACCGGCTCACCACCGTGGGCAAGCTCGCGTCCGGCGTGGCGCACGAGCTGGGCACGCCGCTCAACGTGGTGATGGGCCGCGCGAAGATGGTGTCCTCCGGCGAGGCAGAGGGCGACGAGGTGAACGAGTGCGCCCGCATCATCTTCCAGCAGGCGCAGCACATGACCGGCATCATCCGGCAGCTCCTGGACTTCGCGCGCAGGCGCACCCCGTCGCGCGCGCCGGAGGACCTGTCGCTCCTGGCGGAGCGCACGTTCTCCCTGCTCAAGCCCATGGCCACCAAGAAGGGCGTGGCGCTGTCGCAGGAGGTGCCCGCGGGCTTCACCGTGGAGGTGGACGCGGGGCAGTTCCAGCAGGTGCTCACGAACCTGGTGATGAACGGCCTCCACGCGATGGGCCGCCCCGGCACGCTGCGGGTGCGCTCGCAGGTCCTGCGCGCCACGCCTCCCGCGGACGTGGGCGGGGCGGAGCAGGACTGGGTGCGGCTGGACGTGGAGGATGAGGGCTCGGGCATCCCCGCGGACGTGCTGCCCCACGTCTTCGAACCCTTCTTCACCACCAAGGACGTGGGCGAGGGAACGGGGCTTGGCCTGTCCGTCTCCTATGGGATGGTGCGGGACCACGGCGGCTGGATTGACGTGAAAAGCGAGCCGGGCCGTGGGAGTTGTTTCTCCATCTACCTGCCGCCGGGGACGCACGCATGCCAGGCCGCATCCTGATTGTCGAAGACGAGCGCGAGATGCGCACCATGGTGGAGAAGGGCCTCCAGCGCCGGGGCTTCCAGCCCGTGGCCGTGGCCGCCGCGGACGAAGCGCTCCAGCGGCTGTCCGGTGAGGACTTCGACACGGTGCTCACCGACCTGCGCATGCCGGGCATGGATGGCCTGGCGCTGTGCGAGCGCATCGTGCTCAACCGGCCGGACATCCCCGTGGTGGTCGTCACCGCCTTCGGCAGCCTGGAGACGGCGGTGGCCGCCATCCGCGCGGGCGCCTACGACTTCATCACCAAGCCCATCGACCTGGACGCGCTGGTGCTGGTGCTGGAGCGCGCCGTGCAACACCGCGCCCTGCGCGCGGAGGTACGCCGCCTGCGGGAGGCCCTGGACCAGCGCCAGGACGACGGCGCGCTCGTGGGAGAGAGCCCCGCGCTCAAGCAGGCGTACGCGCTCATCGACCGGGTGGCGGACGTGGACGCCACGGTGCTGATTACCGGTGAGAGCGGCACGGGCAAGGAGGTGGCCGCGCGGGCGCTCCACGCGCGGGGCCGGCGCAAGGAGGGGCCCTTCGTGGCCATCAACTGCGCGGCCATGCCGGAGCAGCTGCTGGAGAGCGAGCTGTTCGGCCACGCGAAGGGCGCCTTCACCGACGCGAAGGCCTCGCGCACGGGCCTCTTCGTGAAGGCCAACGGAGGCACGCTGTTCCTGGATGAAGTGGGCGAGCTGCCCATGACGCTCCAGCCCAAGCTGCTGCGCGCGTTGCAGGAGCGCGTGGTGCGCCCGGTGGGCGGGGACACGGAGATGCCGTTCGACGCGCGCATCGTCGCGGCGACGAACCGCGACCTGGAGCTGGCGGTGGAGGAGAACCGCTTCCGCGAGGACCTCTACTACCGGCTCAACGTCATTGGCCTGGAGCTGCCCCCACTTCGCGCGCGCGGCAATGACGTGCTCCTCTTGTCACAGCGCTTCGTGGAGCAGTTCGCGACCCGCACGGGCAAGAAGGTGGTGGGGCTGTCCCCCGCGGCGGCGCAGCGCCTGCTGGCGTACGGCTGGCCGGGCAACGTGCGCGAATTGCAGAACTGCATCGAGCGCGCCGTGGCGCTCACGTCCTTCGAACAGCTCACGGTGGACGACCTGCCGGAGCGCATCCGCAACTACAGCACGCCGCGCGTGGTGCCGGAGAACACGGACGCGTCGGAGCTGGTGACGCTGGAGGAGCTGGAGCGCCGCTACATCCACCGCGTGCTGGAGGCGGTGGGCGGCAGCCGCACGCTGGCCGCGCGCATCCTGGGTGTGGACCGCAAGACGCTCTACCGGAAGCTGGAACGCGGCGACACCGAACCCAAGGAGCCGCGCGAGGCGAAGAAGCCCTGACCTGGGGAGGGGCCGCTCCCCCGGGCAAAGGCACACACATCCCCCCGGGTGGCGTCCGCCCCCCCGATTCCCAGCACATGGGAGACCGCGATCCATCCGCTCCGGCCACAACCATCCGCCATGGACGCACCCGCCAGAGGTCCGGAAGGTGGCGTGGCGCGCGGAAGCCCATCATCCCTCGGGGCGGGCCCCCGCTTTGCCTCGCGCGGGGTATGGTTCTGGAGGATGCGTTCCGTTCCCTTCCAGCCCGGGGTTTTCTGTCGCGTGAAGGACCTCGCGCGTGCAGTGGGCGACAAGAACGTCACTGACCCGTTTCATCCCAGAGGTTTCTCCTTACCCTCGGAAATCCACGAGTCCGCGAATCCCGTAACGGGCGGACAGGACGCCTTCCGCCATCCTGGTTCCATGTCCCGGTGTTGAAGCCGGGCACGCTCCAAAGCATCACCGTGTTTCCCACCTGAAGGGACCCCGTTCCCCGCACCCCGACGACGACCTGCCG
>NZ_RAWE01000249.1 GCF_003611695.1 Corallococcus carmarthensis
GGGCTGGGGCGGTCGGAATGCCTCCCCGCGCTCGAGCAGGCGCTGTCGGCGGAGCAGGACGCGCTGGCCCGCGTGGCGCTGTCGGACGCGATGGCCCGGTTGTCGGGGCGGTGAGGGGAGGACTCGGATGCCACGCTTCGACGAGGGCCGCCCGGAGATGACGCTGGAGGAGTTCCGGCTGCTGCGCGACCACGTCTACGCGCACTGCGGAATCCTCATCCACGAGAACATGAAGTTCGTGATGGAGCGCCGGCTGTGGCCCCGGCTGGAGGCGTTGGGCATCCAGGACTTCGGCTCCTATCACCGCTACCTGCGCTACGACGCCCAGCGCAGCGCGGAGCTGGAAGCGGCGGTGGAGTCCCTCACCACGCACGAGACGTACTTCTTCCGCGAACCCGCGCAGCTCAAGGCCTTCTGCGAGGAGCTGCTCCCCATCCTGGAGAAGCGCAACGCGCACACGCGGCGGCTGCGGCTGTGGTCGGCGGGGTGTTCCTCCGGCGAGGAGGCGTACACGGTGGCCATGCTGCTGAAGGACAGCGGCCGCTTCGACGACTGGGACGTGGAGGTGTACGGCACGGACCTGTCGCGCCGCGTGCTGGCCGTGGCCCGCCGCGCCGAGTACGGCCCCAGCGCCCTGCGCGCGACGCCGCCGGACCTGCTGGAGCGCTACTTCATCCCCGTGGGCGTGAACCGCGTCCGCGTGCGCGACGACGTGAAGGCGTGGGTGAGCTTCGGCCATCACAACCTGGCGGACGTGGCGGGCAGCCAGCTGGTGCCGCGCACGGACGTCGTCTTCTGCCGCAACGTGATGATCTACTTCGACCAGGCCGCGCGCCGCCGCGTGCTGGGCGTCATCCGCGACCGGCTCTGTCCCGGGGGCTACCTGCTGCTGGGCCACGCGGAGAACCTGCTCAGCCTGGGCGCGGACTTCGAGCTGGTCCACCTGAAGGGCGACCTCGTGTACCGCCGGCCCGAGCTTCCGGGCGGGGAGGGCCGCTGATGCCACGCCCGCTCAAGGTGCTCGTCATCGACGACTCGGCCACCAACCGCCGCACGCTCACCACGCTGCTGGAGTCCTCCTCCGACGTGCAGGTGCTGGACTGGGCGCAGGATGGCGAGGAGGGGCTCCGGAAGGTCCTGGACCTGAAGCCGGACGTGGTGACGCTGGACCTGGAGATGCCCCGGCTGGGCGGCCACACCTTCCTGCGGCTGCTCATGCGCGCGTCGCCCACGCCCGTCATCGTCATCTCCAGCTACTCGCACAGGTCGGACGTGTTCAAGGCGCTGGAGCTGGGCGCGTTCGACTTCATCGCCAAGCCGCCCCAGGTCACACCCGCGGCGCTGGAGCACCTGCGGCGCGAACTGCTCGACAAGGTGCACGCGGCCCGCAACGTGAAGTCCGGTGGGGGGCGTCACGGGGCCGCGCTGCGCACCGCCGTGCTGTCGGGGGAGGTGCCGCAGGTCATCGCCGTGGGCGCGTCCACGGGCGGGCCTCCCGCGGTGCAGCGGCTGTTGGAGGGGCTGGCCTCCGAGCCGTCCGTCAGCGTGCTGGTGGGCCAGCACATGCCCTCGCAGTTCACCCGGGCCTTCGCGGAGCGGTTGGACCGCATCGGTCCTTTCACGGTGACGGAGGCGTGCGAGGGCGACGTGGTGACGCCGGGCCACGTCTACATCGCGCCGGGCGGGCGGCACCTGCTGCTGTCGGACCGCACCGGACGCCTGGAGCTGCGCACGCCGTCGCCGGTGCCCGCGGAGAAGTACGCACCGTCGGTGGACCGGCTCTTCGAGAGCGCGGCGGAGGTGTTGGGCCCCCGCGCGGTGGCGGTGGTGCTGACGGGCATGGGGGCGGACGGAGCGCAGGGCGTGCGCGCGGTCCGGCGCGAGGGCGGCGAGACGTGGGCCGAGTCCGAGGACACCGCGGTGGTGTACGGCATGCCCAAGGAGGCCGTCGCCACCGGGGCGGTGACCCGGGTGCTTCCATTGGACGACATCGGTTCGGAGCTGGCCCTGCTGGTGCGCCGCCGCAAGCAGTCCTCCGGGCAGTGAATCGCCCGTTGCACGACAGCCGCCGCACAATCCCGGGCCGGGCGGCGCGCCGGTGCTAGGCTGAGGACCATGTCGCAGCAGATCCGTGCGCTGGTGGTGGATGACTCGCAGGCCATGCGCCGCAGCATCATGTACGCGCTCCAGCGCCTGGCGGGCGTGGTCTGCATCGAGGCGCAGGACGGCGTGGAGGGGCTGAAGAAGCTGGCCACGCAGGGCCGCTTCGACCTGGTGATGACGGACATCAACATGCCGTTGATGGACGGGCTGAAGCTCATCCACCACATCCGCCAGACGGAAGACCACCGGGCCGTTCCCATCGTCGTCGTGACGACGGAAGGCGCGGCCGCGGACCGGGAGCGGGCCATGGCGCTGGGCGCCACGGCGTACCTGGTGAAGCCCGTGCAGGCCCGCGTGGTGCTGGACACCGTGAAGGAACTCCTGAAGCTCGGCTGAGCTTCGCCAAGGAGACCCAAGGGCACGCATGGAACCGGCGTTGGACGTCGAGGGGTTGGAGAAGACGTACGGCGCGGTGCGGGCGGTGCGCGGGCTGTCCTTCCAGGTGGCTCCGGGCGAGGTGCTGGGGCTCGTGGGGCCCAACGGCGCGGGCAAGACGTCCACGCTCCGGTGCCTGGCAGGCATCCTTCCGCCGTCCGTGGGGCGCGTGCGGGTGGCGGGGTTTGATCTGGCGGTGGCGCCGGTGGAGGCGAAGCGGCAGCTGGCGTTCCTTCCGGACGAGCCGCGCTTCTTCGAGTACCTCACCGTCTGGGAGCACCTGAACTTCACCGCGCGCCTCTACGGCGTGGAGGACTGGGAGGAGCGGGGACGCGCGCTCCTGGAGGAGATGGAGCTCACCGGGCGGGAGAAGTCGCTGCCGGGCGAGTTGTCGCGGGGCATGAAGCAGAAGCTGTCCATCGCGTGCGGCTTCCTGCACCAGCCCCGGCTCATCCTCCTGGACGAACCGCTGACGGGGTTGGATCCGCTGGGCATCCGCCGGATGAAGGCATCGTTGCGCCGCCGCGCGGAAGAGGGCACGGCGCTGGTGCTGTCGTCGCACCTGCTCCCGCTGGTGGAGGAGCTGTGTCATCGGCTGCTCGTCATCGCCGGAGGGCGCGCGGTGGCGTTGGGTTCGCTGCCGGAGATTCGCGAGCAGATGGCGGGCGGGGCAGGGGACGGCGCATCGCTGGAGGAGCTGTTCGTGCGCATCACCAGCGCGGCGTCGGCGGAGGAGGAAGCGCGGGGGAACGAACCGGCGTGAGCTTCCCGAGCGCGGTGGCGTTCCTCTGGGTGAGGACGTGGCGCAACCGGGTGGTGCGCCAGGTGCAACGGCTGAAGCGCCCGCGCTACCTGCTGGGCGCGCTGGTGGGGCTCGCGTACCTGTACTCGCTGGTGGGGCGCAGCGTCTTCGTGCAGGGCACGGGCCGCGCGGTGTCCCCCAACGCGAGGCTGTTCGCGGAGTTCTCGCTGGAGGTCTCGGTGCTGGGCACGCTGGTGACGGCGTGGGTGCTGGGCGCGGACCGGCCGGCGCTGACCTTCACGCAGACAGAGGTGCAGACCTTCTTCACCGCGCCCGTCACGCGGCATGCGCTCCTGCACTACAAGCTCCTGCGTGGCCTCTTGAGCGCGGGGCTCGCGGCGCTGGCGGCGACCCTCTTCGTGGGGCGCTTCACCAGCCCCCGGCCGGTGCTCTTCTTCCTGGGCGCGTCGCTGGCCATGGGGACGCTCTACCTGCACGGCACCGCGGCGTCCTTCGTGCGCGCGTGGCTCGTGTCTCGCGGGCGCTGGGGCAGCGCGGTGCGGTGGACGGTGGTGGGCCTGGTCCTCGTGGCGGGGATGGGCACGCTGCTGTCCACGCTGCGCGAGCACCCGCTGCCAGAGAACCTCTCCGCGCCCTTCGCCGTGCGTGAGTGGCTGCGCGACGTGCTCGACGCGCCGGGTCCCCGCGCGGTGCTGTGGCCGGGTAGGGCGTTGGTGGCTCCCTCGATGGCGCGCAGCTGGCAGGACTTCCTGCGCTACCTGCCCGCGTCGCTGGCGTTGCTCGTCGCGCACTACGCCTGGGTGCTGGCGGTGGAGGTGCCCTTCGAGGACTCGGCGGTGGCCGGGGCGGACGCGCGAACGCGGCAGCGGGCCCAGCGGTCCTCGCGCGCGGGCAACCTGCGCGTGGGCCGCGTGCCCTTCGTGCTCAAGGCCCTGGGGCGTCCGGAGGTGGCGCTGCTGTGGAAGAACCTCATCGCGCGCAGGCGCATGGGCAGCGGCCTGGCGATGCTGCTGTCCTTCGGGGTGCTGGGCGCGATCTTCGCGCTGGTGATGGGGGACACGCGGCTGTTCTCCAACAGCCGTGAGTTCCTGGGCCCCATGGCCCTGATGGTCGCGGTGGCCATGGCCGTGATTGGCCCGAGCGCGTTCCGCACCGACCTGCGCATGGACCTGCCCAAGCTGGAGCTGTTGCGAGCACTGCCGCTCACGGGGCGGCAGGTGGTGGGCGCGGAGCTGGGGGCTTCCGCGCTGACCCTGGGCGTGGCGCAGTGGGTGATGTTGCTCGTGGCGCTGGTGCTGGGCGTGGGCACGGACGACGAGACGCTCGCGCCCTGGTCCACGCCGGTGGTGCTGGGGCTCCTGCCGGTGTTGCCCGCGCTGGGGCTCGCGGGGTTGTTCGTGCAGAACGCGGCGGTGGTGCTGCTGCCCGCGTGGATTCCGGCGGACTCGGAGCGGGCGCGCGGCGTGGAGGCGCTGGGCCAGCGGCTGCTCACACTGATGGGCACGCTGGTGGTGACCTTCCTGGGACTGTTGCCGGCCGCCGTGGTGGCCCTCCTCGTGGGCTATCCGCTGTTCACTGTCGTGGGGCGCTGGGCGGTTCCGCTCGCGGGGCTGGCGGCGGCGGGGGCACTCTTCGCGGAGGTGGCGCTGGGCGTCGCTGTCCTGGGCCGCGCCTTCGAGCGGCTGGACGTGTCGGAAGAACAGTCGAACGAAGCGTGAGCGCGAGCACGAAGGGAGCACTCCATGAAGGTCGGCTTCATCGGGTTGGGGAACATGGGCATGCCCATGGCGAAGAATCTGGCCGGCGCGGGCCATGAGCTCGTCGTCTGGAACCGCACCGAGTCCAAGGCGGAGCCGCTGAAGCAGCAGGGCGCGCGCGTGGCGAAGACGCCCGCCGACGCCGCTCGCGACGCGGAGGTCGTCGTGTCCATGCTCGCGGACGACCCCGCCGCGGAAGCGGCCGTGCTGGGCAGGGACGGCATCGTCAGCGCCCTGCCGAAGAACGCCATCCACGTCTCCTCCAGCACCATCTCCGTCGCGCTGTCGGAGCGACTGACGAAGGCGCACACGGACGCGGGGCAGGGCTACGTCTCCGCCCCCGTCTTCGGCCGGCCCGAGGCCGCGGCGGGCAAGCAGCTCTGGGTCGTCGCCGCGGGCCCCAAGGCGCAGGTGGAGCGCGTGCGTCCGGTGCTCACGGCCCTGGGGCGTGGCCTCACGGAGCTGGGGGAACGGCCGTCCGCCGCGAACACGGTGAAGCTGTCCGGCAACTTCCTCATCGCGTCGATGATGGAGGCCCTGTCGGAGGCCTTCGCGCTCGCGGAGAAGTGCGGCGTGGAGCGCGCCGCGTTCCTGGACGTCTTCAAGTCCGTCTTCGCCCGTGCGCCCATCTTCGAGAACTACGCGGGCGCCATCGCGAAGGGGCAGTACACGCCCGCGGGCTTCGCGCTGCGCCTGGGCCTCAAGGACGTGACGCTGGCGCTCGAAGCGGGCCGGACGGCGGAGGTGCCCCTTCCGCTGGCCAGCCTCCTGCGCGACCACTTCCTCACCGGCGTCGCGCAGGGACGCGGTGACGAGGACTGGTCCGCGCTCGGCGCGCTCGCCCAGGAGCGCGCCGGCATCACGAAGAAGGGTTGAAACGCGAAGGGGCTACTCCTTCTTCTTTCGCAAGACCTCCGCGGGATGGTTGCGGCGCTCGGACCCGAGGAAGACGGACAGGACCAGCACCAGGGGATTGGGCAGGAAGACGAGGATGAGGATGAGGACGAGCCGGCAGGCGCGAATGCACCTGCGCAGGCCCGCCTTGAGGACGCGCAAGCAGGCGCGTCCCGCACGCAAGAGGGGCGGCATGGAGAGCTCCAGGGACTGAGTGACCTTCCAGGGACGGGACCTCTGGAAGCCCTCAGTGCAGGAGCGCTCGATGCAGCAGGAAGTAGCGGCGCGACGGCCCCGGGAGCCGCGAGGCCCGGGCAACGCCGCCAGGCGACGTCCCGGCGTGAACCTCCGCGGGCCATGACGACCGGGGAGCCTCGGTCCGGGCAGGTGCCTGCGCCTGGAGCCGGGCCGCGGGAGCGCGCCGCTCGACGAGGACCGCGACCGCGGCCTGGGGCCCTGGCAGGGGATGCGCGGAGGCACCGGTGCCCAACGCCAGCGCGACGCACGCCAGCGCCAGCCTCAACCAGCGAGCCACCTGATGCGGATGCCAGGACACGGTGCCCAACGTAGCCAGGGCCTGGCGCCGGTCAATCCAGCCCCGAAAAGAAAGGGCCTCCCGGGGACATGCCACGGGAGGCCTTTGCTGACTTCAGTGCGTCGCGGCGCGGACTAGAACGTCGCGGAGCCCGGCACGCGCGGGTAGGGGATGGCGTCGCGGATGTTCTGCAGGCCGCAGATGTAGACGATGAGCCGCTCGAACCCCAGACCGAAGCCCGCGTGCGGCACCGTGCCGTAGCGGCGCAGGTCGCGGTACCACTGGTAGTGCGCGGGATCGAGGCCGAACTTCCTCATGCGCGCATCCAGCACGTCCAGGCGCTCCTCGCGCTGGCTGCCGCCGATGATCTCACCGATGCCCGGGGCGAGCACGTCCATCGCGGCCACGGTCTTCCCGTCCTCGTTGATGCGCATGTAGAAGGCCTTGATGGCCTCCGGGTAGTTCATCACCACCACGGGCCGGCCCACGTGCTCCTCGGTGAGGTAGCGCTCGTGCTCCGTCTGGAGGTCCTTGCCCCACTCCGGCGCGTACTCGAACTTCTTCTTCGCCTTCTGGAGGATGGAGATGGCGTCCGTGTAGTCGATGCGCTCGAAGCTGGAGCCGATGAACTTCTCCATCCGCTCCGTGACGCCCTTCTGCTGGCGCTCCTCGAAGAACTTCATGTCCGGCGCGCACTCGTCCAGCACGGCCTTGAACACGTACTTGAGGAACCGCTCCGCCAGCGCCGCGTCCTCGTTGAGGTCCGCGAAGGCGATCTCCGGCTCAATCATCCAGAACTCGGCCAGGTGCCGCGTGGTGTTGCTGTTCTCCGCGCGGAACGTGGGCCCGAACGTGTAGACCTTCGACATCGCGAGGCAGTACGCCTCCACGTTCAGCTGCCCGGACACGGTGAGGTAGGCCTCCTTGCCGAAGAAGTCCTTGCCCCAGTCGATCTTCCCATCCGGCCCGCGCGGCGGGTTGGTGGCGTCCAGCGTGGACACGCGGAACATCTGCCCCGCGCCCTCCGCGTCGCTCGCGGTGATGATGGGCGTGTTCACCCAGCAGAAGCCTTCCGAGTGGAAGAAGCGGTGCACCGCCTGAGCCGCCGCGTTGCGCACGCGGGTGATGGCGCCGAAGGTGTTGGTGCGCACGCGCAGGTGCGCCACCTCCCGCAGGAACTCCAGCGAGTGCTGCTTGGGCTGGATGGGGTAGGTGTCCGGGTCGTCCACCAGCCCCAGCACCTGCACTTCATCCGCCTGCACCTCGAAGGCCTGCCCCTTGCCCTGGGACTGCACCAGCGTGCCCCGGCAGATGACGGAGGCGCCCGCGGTGAGGTGCAGGATCTCCTTCTCGTAGTTGGGCAGCGAATTGGGCGCGACGACCTGGATGGGGTCGAAGACCGACCCGTCGCTCACGTTGACGAAGCTGATGCCCGCCTTGGAGTCGCGGCGCGTCCGCACCCAGCCGCGCACCTCCACCTTCGAGCCCGCTTCGACGGCCCCCGACAGGGCCTTCTTCACACTCACGACCTGCATGGTGCTCTCCCTCTGCTCCAGACCGGGAAGGCGAGTTAGTCGCGCCCGGCCCCGAGGGCAAGCACCGAGCGAGGCCCGCCCCCGGCTTGGGGCCGGCCTGGCCCCCTCCCACCCGGGTTCCCGGTCAGGGGCCCCGGGGCGCCAGCCGTCCAGGCTTTCGACGCGCCAAGACTTGTTGCCCGCGTGTCCTACCTCCCGCTAAGAGTCCGAGGAGCCATGGCGATGAACGAGCGTTACGAGCCGCAGTCGATTGAAGGAAAGTGGCAGACCCGCTGGGAGCAGGAGGGCCTCTTCCGGGCAGGCAGGCGTCCGGACGCCCCCAAGAAGTACGTCCTGGAGATGCTGCCGTACCCCAGCGGCCAGATGCACATGGGGCATGTGCGCAACTACCTCATCGGGGACGTCTACGCGCGCTACTTCCAGATGCGCGGCTTCGACGTGCTGCACCCCATGGGCTGGGACGCCTTCGGTCTGCCGGCGGAGAACGCGGCCATCAAGGACGGCGTCCACCCGGCCATCCGCACCCGCGAGAACATCGAGTCGTTCAAGGCGGAGATCAAGACGCTCGGCTACAGCTACGACTGGTCGCGCGAGGTCAACACCAGCCAGCCGGAGTACTACCGCTGGAACCAGTGGTTCTTCCTCCAGATGCTCGAGCGCGGGCTCGTCTATCGCCGCTTCAGCAAGGTGAACTGGTGTACCGGCTGTCTCACCGTCATCGCCAACGAGCAGGTGAAGGACGGCCGCTGCGAGCGCTGTGACTCCGAGGTGCAGGACAAGGAGATGCCCGAGTGGGCGTTCCGCATCACGAAGTACTCGCAGGACCTGCTCGACGCGCTCGACACGCTCAAGGAGTGGCCGGACCGCATCACCTCGGCCCAGCGCAACTGGATTGGCCGCTCCGACGGCGCGGAGGTGGACTTCCGCGTGCAGGGGCATGACGCCGCCCTGCGCGTCTTCACCACCCGCGTGGACACGCTCTACGGCTGCACCTACGTGGTGCTCGCGCCGGACCACAAGCTCGTGGCCCAGGTGACGACGGCCGACCGCCGCGCGGACGTGGACGCGTTCGCGAAGAAGATGGCCGCGCAGAACAAGACGGAGCGGCTGGGCGAGGACGCGGAGAAGGAGGGCGTCTTCACCGGTGGCTACGCGCTGAACCCGGTGTCGGGCCAGCCGGTGCCCATCTGGATCGCCAACTTCGTGGTGAGCGACTACGGCACCGGCGCGGTGATGAGCGTGCCGGCGCACGACGCCCGCGACTTCGCCTTCGCGCGCAAGTACGCGCTGCCCGTGCGCGTCGTCATCCAGCCGGCGACGGGCGACAAGCTCGGTGCCGGGGAGACGCTGGAGGCGGCCTACACGGAGGACGGCGTGCTGGTGGACTCCGGTGACTTCACCGGCGTGCCCTCGGCCGAAGCGCGCGTGAAGCTGGCCGCGAAGCTGGAGGCGCAGGGGCAGGGCAAGGCGACGGTGACGTACCGCCAGAAGGACTGGGGCTTCAGCCGCCAGCGCTACTGGGGCACGCCCATCCCCATCGTCTACTGCGAGAAGTGCGACCCGGAGCGCAAGGGCATCCCCGTCCCGGAGGATCAGCTCCCGGTGCGCCTGCCGGACATCGACACGCAGGCGGTGCTCACCGGCAAGGGTGAGCCGCCGCTCGCGAAGGTGCCGTCCTTCGTCAACGCGACCTGCCCCAAGTGCGGCGGGCCCGCGCGCCGGGAGACGGAGACGATGGACACGTTCGTCGACTCCTGCTGGTACTTCGCGCGCTACCTGTCGCCGAAGTACGACGCCGCGCCCTTCGACCCGAAGGAGGGGAAGCGCTGGCTGCCGGTGGACATCTACGTGGGTGGCCCCGAGCACGGCGTGATGCACCTGCTCTACTTCCGGTTCTGGACCCGGGTGATGAAGCTCCTCGGGCTGTCGCCGGTGGACGAGCCCGTCACGCGGCTGATCACGCAGGGCATTGTCAACGGCGCGGACGGCCGCAAGATGGGCAAGCGCTACGGCAACGGCGTGGCGCCTTCCACCATCGTGCAGAAGTACGGCGCGGACACCGCGCGCACCTACGTGCTCTTCGCGGGCCCGCCGGAGCGCGACTTCGACTGGTCCCACGAGCAGGTGGAGGGCGTGTTCCGCTTCCTCAAGCGCGTGTGGACGCTGGCCGCCACGCACCACGCTTCGTCGGTGGACGCCACGTACTCGGGCCCCTACGAGGGCAAGGCGCTGGAGACGCGCCGCGCGGTGCACAAGTGCCTCAAGCGCGTGACGGAGGCCATCGAGCGGCTGTCCTTCAACACCGCCGTCGCGGGCGTCATGGAGTGCGTGAACGCGCTCTACGCGGTGGGCACGCCGGAGACGCCCGCGGAGAAGGCGGCCATGGGCGAGGCGATGCGGCTGCTCGCGCGCATCCTCACCCCGCTGGCGCCGCACATCGCGGACGAGCTGGCGGAGGCCTACGGCGCGAAGGCGTCCACCGTCACGGAGGCCTGGCCGGAGTTCGACCCGGCGCTGGTGGTGGATGACGTGATCCCGTACGCCGTGCAGGTGAACGGCAAGCTGCGCGCGGAGGTGCGCGTGGCGGCGGACGCGGGCGAGGCGGACGTGCGCGCGGCGGCGGAGGCGGACGACAAGGTGAAGGCCGCCCTCGAAGGCAAGACGCTGCGCAAGTTCGTCTTCGTCCCCAAGCGGCTGGTGAACTTCGTCGTCGGCTGACGGCGGGAGAAGGAGGGGCGGTGCCCGCGGAAGTGCTCGTCATGTGCTCCGCCTGCGGGCGCCCCCAGTCGGCGGCCCGGCGCCGCTGTGCCTTCTGCAACGCGGAGCTGCCGGAGGCGCCCCTGCCGGCGGTGTCTCCGGCTGCACCCACGCCGACGCCACGCGTCTCCCCGCTGGCGCTGGATCTGGGCAACCGGCGCGCCCTGGCGGTGAACGACGAGCAGCTGTCGTTCCAGGGGCGCCCGGGCGGGGGCCCGGCGCTCGACGTGCCCTGGTCGCGGGTGAAGCGGCTGGAGTGGCGCACGCGGCCCTACTTTGAAGCCTTGGGGCTGCTCGCCTTCACCGCGCTGGGCTTCTGGGCGCCGGCGCAGGCGGTGCGGTTCATGGCCTTCGCGGCGGGCGTCATCGGCCTGCTGCTCGCGGTGCTCTACCGCCACCATGGCCTCACCGTGGAGCTGGAGGACGGCACGCGGATGCAGTGGCCGCTGGGCATGGCGATCCGAGGCTCCGCCCGCGAAGCGCGGCTCACCGCGGCCCGTGCCGTGCTGGTGGACGCCGGGCGCGCGCGAGGCATCCCGCTGGGCGGCTCCGGCGCTTGACGGAGGATCGCGGCCGGGTAGGGTGCGCGCCCATGCGGCCCTCAAGGAACGCGGTGCAGGCGGGTGTGGTGAAGGCGTTCCGGTGGAGCGTGGCCGCCGCGGCGATGCTGGGGGCCGGATGTGGCTACCGCTTCAGCCCGTGGGGCTCAGCGCTGCCGGAGGGCGCGGGGCAGGTGTGCGCGCCCATCTTCGCCAACGAGACGGCGGAGCCCGGGCTGGAGAACCTCTTCACGCGCTACCTGCGCAACCAGCTCATCCAGGCGGGCCGGCTGGCCAGCGCTCCCAGCTGCGCGTCCACGATTGAAGGGGGAGTGCTCAACATCTGGGCGTCCCCGACCATCATCCCCAACAACTACCGCATCTCCACGACCGTGCGGCTGCGCCTCGTGAAGGAGGGGCGGCTGCTTTCGGAGACGGTGGTGTCGGGAACCGAGGACTACCTCCAGGGACGTGGAAACGTCCTGGAAGCGGAGGCCAACCGTCAGGCCGCGCTGGCGCGCCTGGCGGAGCAGCTCATGCGTGACGGCTACGATCGGCTGGCCAGCACCTGGTGAGGACCGGGGAACCCGGTCCTCAACGCGCGGTGGTGCAACGGTACGACTAGGCCTTCTTCGCGGCGGCCTTGGCCAGCCGGGAGATACGGCGCGCAGCAGTGCGCTTGTGAAGGACGCCCTTGCTGGCCGCCTTGTTGAGGGTCTTGGAAGCCGCCTTCAGCGCGTCCGTCAACTTCGAACCGTCCTTGGAGGCAATGGCCTCGCGGGCGGACTTGACGGCGTCCTTCACGGACGTCCGGACATTCACGTTCCGGGCGCGGCGCTTCAGGGACTGGCGGTAACGCTTCTCTGCAGACTTGGTGTTCGCCAAGGCAATGCTCCAGCGGAAGGCAAGGCAAGGAAAAAGAGGGGCCGTCCTTACTGCGACGCCCCCGTTGCGTCAAGGCACGCGTGCGATCGCGATCAGGATTTCCGGTTCCGGAACCCCCGGGAGGCCTCCGGAATGCCCCCGGAGCCCCACTGACGCCGCTCGCGGGAACAATCAAGCCGGCGGGGCGGCGTATTCCCACCGCAGCCCGGCCGGATCCAGGAAATGGAAGCCCGCCGCGGAGCTGGAACCCGCCACCAGCCGCTCCGGGTGGTGCGCCCGGAACAGCTCCAGGAGCCGGGCGACGGCCACCTGCGAGGGCGCCTCCAGCGTGAGGGCCACCGGGGCGCTGGCGGCCGGAGCGCCCGGCGTGAAGACGAGCCCCAGGCCCGCGCCCGTATAGGCCGCCGTCCCGTCCGGCGACCGGGTGGGGGCCCAGCCCAGCCAGGAGGCCACGGCGTCCCAGAAGGCCCGCTGGGCCGCCACGTCCGGCACCGCCAGGCGCAGGGTGGCCACGGACGCGCGCGGCGGGTGGCTGGGCGGTGGCAGCGCCTTCTCCACGGCCTTGGCGGCCTGCCAGTGGCGCTCCATGTGCTCCAGCGTGGCGCCGCCGAAGGGGACCTGCTCCTCGTGCAGCTTCGCCTCGATGTACTGGAAGCGGCTGACGAAGCGGCGCGTGGCCATGCGCAGCGCGTCCTCCGCCGGCGTCTTCACGAAGCGTGCGAGGTTCGCGAGCGAGAACAGGACGTCCCCCAGCTCGTGCTCGATGGCGTCCCGGCCGCCGGACGCGATGGCCTCGTCCAGCTCGCGCAGCTCCTCGTCCAGCTTGCCGCGCACCCCGGCCAGGTCCGGCCAGTCGAAGCCGATGCGGCTGGCCTTCTCCGTGAGGCGCTCGGCGCGCAGCAGGGACGGGGCCGCGGTGGGCACGCCGTCCAGCACGGAGCCCGCACGCCCCGTCTTCTTCTTGCGCTCCTCCGCCTTCAGCTGCGCCCAGTTGGCGAGCACCTGCTCGGCGCCCTCCACCTGCTGATCCCCGAACACGTGCGGGTGCCGGCTGGTGATCTTGTCGCTGATCGCCGCGCACACGTCCGCCATCGTGAACTCGCCCAGCTCCGCCGCCAGCTGCGCGTGGAAGACAATCTGGAAGAGCAGATCCCCCAGCTCTTCGCACAGGGGGCGCCAGGGGCCGCCGTCGGAGACGCGGTCCATCTCGTCCAGGACCTCGAATGCCTCCTCGGTCAGGTAGGGGCGCAGCGAGCGCAGGTCCTGCTCGCGGTCCCACGGGCAACCGCCCTCGGCCCGCAGCCGCCCCATGATCTCCACCAGTCGTTCCAGCTCTGTTCCAGGCGCCGCCATTCATTCACTCCCGGGCAAATCCCCCCGCCGCGCGTTCCTGTAGCACGGGCGCCGGGCACCACATGATTTCGGATCGTCCGCGCTGTCGCCTATCATCGGACCTCCGGATGCTCCGCTCGTTCCTCGGCCTGTGTTGCAGCCTCGTGCTGCTTGTCCCCGCGCGCGCCCCTGCGTTGATGCAGGAGCCGCTCCTGCGCATCGAGGAGAAGGTCATCGAGCCGGAGCCAGACCCCAGCTCCTTCCAGGCCACGGACGATGATCCGGAGACCGACGCCGCCTCCGAGGAGGCCGACGAACCGGATCCCGAGCCCCGCCCCGACATCAAGCGCCGCGTCATCGCCCCGCCGCCCGTCAAGCC
>NZ_RAWE01000024.1 GCF_003611695.1 Corallococcus carmarthensis
GTTCCTCCACCGGTCATCCCCGAGCCGCCGCCCCCCGAACCCAAGCCTGTCCCCGAGCGCCTCCAGTGGATGGAAAGGGGCGCGCCCGCGTTCGTGGACGTCAACGGGGATGGGACGGAGGACATCGTCGGCCACGTGAGCCGACACGAAGGAGGCTCCGAGTTCCGCCATTTCATCGCCGCGTTCGACGGCCGGACGTTCCAGAAGCTCTGGGAGTCGCTGCCTTCGGAAGGCCCGGACGCCTCCAGCCGGACGAAGGTCATCGCGCAGAACGGCCGGCTGGTGATGAGCGAGCAGCGCGCGGTGGACCTGCTGGAGTTGGAGACCGGCAAGCGGCTGGGGCGCGTGCCGCTGACCGACTCGCCGCGCCGGCTCTGCATTCCTCCGGGGGACACGACGTCCGTCTGGGTGGAGGTGGTGGACCACCAGCACCTGCTCTTCGACACGCGCACGGCCACCGCGAAGCCCGCGCCCCGGGCCCCGAAGGGCTGCGCCACACCGCCCTTGAGCCCCCAGACCTGCAACATGAGCCGGCCCGCGGAGCACCCCACCACCTGCGAGCGCTCCAGCTATCCGCCCTCCGACATCCGCGGCTTCTCCACGAAGTACCTCTACCGCGCGAACGGCTACACCCTGTCACTGGGCACGCGGTGGCCGGGGACGCAGGTGCCCCTGGTGGCGCTGTACGCGCCGGGCAACCGCAAGCCGCTGTGGCACGGCGTCGTGGCGGAGCGGGACCCGCTCGAGCTGCGGGACACCGCGCCAGAGGTGGGGGAGATCACCCAGGACGCCGTCTACGTGGTCTACGAGTTGGAGAAGGGCGGCCAGCGGCTCGTCCGGCGCGACCTGCGCACCGGCGCCGTCACCTGGGACGTGGCCCTGCCCGAGGCCCGCTCCATCTCCATGCTGACGGCCCTCTGGGTCCGCGATGGCCGGGTGTACGTACCGCAGTGGGGCGACCTGCACGTGCTCGACGCCGCGACGGGCAACCGCATCGGCGGCATTGGAGCGCCCTGAGTCAGTAGATGGAGATGAGGTGGACCCGCACGCGGGGGTTGCCCAGGTACTCCTCCAACCGCCAGCGGGTCCGCATCCCGTCCTCGCGGATGCCCACGCCGCCGTCCTCGGGGGCGTCCGCGCTGGCGAGCGCGTCGCGCAGATGGGACACCGCCCAGCTGTCGAACTTCGGGTCGCCGGAGCCCTCCAGCACCTGGAGGTCGATGAGGCTGCCGTCGCGCGCCTGCCGCACCTCCACGATGGCGACGAGCGCGAGCACGGGGGCCGTGACGTCAGCCATGTACATGTTCGCCGCGCGCCCGGCCTCCACGGCCGCGCGCATCCGGTCGGACGTTTCGCGGCGGACGTCCCGCTCCTGGGGCGCGAAGGGCGTGCCCGTCCGGCCGAACCGTTCGATGGACTCCAGCTGCTCGCGCTTCAGCCGTCCAAGGACCACCTGCTTGTTGGGAGGCGGCGGGTTCACGAGCCGGTCCGCGAAGCCCTGGCGCAGCTTCGCGAAGTACGGAGGCGTCGCGCCCGAGCCCCTCGCGGACGCGGTCGCATCCTTGGCCCAGCCATCCACCCGCTGGCGCGCCTCCTCCGCCTCACGGGCCGCCAGGGCCTTGGGGTCCGGCTCCGAGCCGGGGACGTTGCGAAGGGTCCGCCCCGTCGACGGAGGTCCCTTCAAGAGCCCACCGCCCAGCAGCCCGGGAGGTTCCAGCTGGAGCGGGACGTCCCGGCCCCGGGGTGGAGCGCTCCTGTCGGGTGCTTCCGCGAGAGGCTCCCGAACCGCATTCCCGGTGGGCGGGGGCGCCTCGGCAAGCGCGGGCGCTTCATCCTTCTCCCGCGCGCGCTTGGGGGGTTCGCGCTCCGTCAGGTGCGCCGGCGCTTCGTCCTTCCGCGCGCGCGGAGAAGGTTCACGCTCCGCCGGCCGCGCGGGCGAGCGAGGCTCCGCTTGGGATGCAGGCGGCGCGGGGCGTGCGTCCCGGGTGACGACCTCCAGCTCGATGACCTGCGACGGCGCGGGGCGCGCGACGCGGGCGGACGGGCTCCGCGACAGCGCCACGAAGAGCGCCGCGTGCAGGAGCCCCGACACCAGGAGCAGGAGGAACAGCTGTTTGCGGCGGGACACGAAGGTCAGCTTGCTCCGTCCCGCCGCGCGGGAGAAGTGGCGCGGAGCGTGGGTGTTGGACCTCCACGCTCCCCTGCCCTCTCCACGCCCGCTACGGCGCCGCCGGTGTCTTGAATTCCGGGATGAGCTCGCCCGTGAGCCGGATGCTCTTCAGGACCTTGTCGTGCGCCAGCGCGCCCACCTGGTGGAAGGACATGAGCGCATCGATGCCCAGCGCCTGATAGCGCTTGAGCCCCGCGCGCACCTGGTCCTGGGTGCCGACGATGAGTGAATCCTGCGCGCTCAGGACCTCCCAGACCTGTTCGTCCGGAACGGTCTCACCAGACATGATGCGCCCCAGGATGCGCTGCGCCTGGGACTGCGGCGCGTTCGGGTCCTTCTTGCGCAGGTACTGACCCGTCAGGCCTCCGCCCGCCGGGTCCTTCGCCAGCACCTCCAGCTCCGCGGCCGTCTTCACGAAGGCGTCCTTCGCCTCGAAGAAGGTGAACGACCCGCTCGTATACCAGGCGGCGGCCTTCGCGGCGCCGTTCTCCATGGCCTCGCGCTCGCTGTCCGCGCAGTGCACGAAGGTGAAGAAGGCGACCTGGTTGTTGACGGACGCGCCCACCGGCTCGCAGCGCGTGCGCAGGGCCTCGCGGTAGATGTGGATCATCTCCGCGACCTCTTCCGGAGAAGCCCAGAGCGTCACGCCCAGCGCGCCCACGCCGTTGCGCCCCGCCTGTTCGAACGACGCGGGGCTGGAGCACGCCTGCCACAGCGGCGGGTGCGGCTTGCGGTACGGCTTCGGGATGACGCTCACGTCCTTGAGCTTGAGGTCCGGCCCGTCCCAGGACACCTTGTCCTGCGTCCACAGCTTCGGAATCAACTCGAAGGCCTGCTGCATCTGCCCGCGCGTGGAGTCAGGCTCGATGTTGAAGGTGCGCCACTCCGGGATGGTGCTGCGCGCCAGCCCCAGCTGGAAGCGGCCTTCGCTCAGGTGGTCGATGAAGGCCGCGCGCTCCGCGATCCGGATGGGATGGTTGAAGCGCGTGGGCGCCAGCACCGACGAGTGTCCGACGTGCAGGTTCTTCGTGCTCCGCGCGATGGCGGTGAGCATGACCTCCGGCGCGGAGCTGTAGCTGAACTCCACCGCGGCGTGGTGCTCCACCTGCCACCAGACGCCGTACCCCATCTCGTCCGCCAGCCGCGCCTGCTCCAGCGTCTCCAGGATGATCTGGTGCTCGTGGTCCGGACCGCTCCAGCGCTCCTTGGGATGCTGCATTTCCGAAAAAATATCGAGTCGCACGATGCCCCCCTTTTAATCAGCTTAAGCTGATTTCAACCCGAAACACGGGATCGAACCCACCATGCGCACGAACATTCCGGGGGCGCGGCTCCTGCGCGTCACCTCCCTGACCCTGTCCTTGTCTGGCTGCGGCACCGAGACAGGCAATGAAACACCTGACACACAGCGGCAAGCGCTCACGACGCTGCCCGCGTCCGAGGACGCCTACGTCCATGAGAGCAACGCGGGCTCCAACTACGGCTCCGCCACGTCGCTGTACGTGAAGACGGATGCGGGCGCGAGCCGGCTGGCCTATCTGAAGTTCTCGCTGGCGGGCATCTCCGGCGTCACCAGCGCGAAGCTGCGCGTGTACGGAAGCGCGTCCTCCAGCACGACGCTCCAGGCGTTCCAGACCCTGGACGGCTGGGCGGAGTCCTCGCTCACCTGGACCAACAAGCCCGCCGTGGGGAGCCTTGCGGGCAGCGTGGCGTTGACGACCACCGCGCAGACCTACGACCTGGACGTCACGGCCTACGTGAACGCGCAGGCCGCGGGCGACGGCACGGTGTCCTTCGTGCTGCAGGAGAGCGTGGGCAAGTACACCACGCTGGTCAGCAGCGAGGGCGGAGCGAACACGCCGCGCCTGGAGCTCACGACAAGCGGCGGCACGGGCGACACACAGGCTCCGTCCGTGCCCACGCAGCTCACGGCCACCGCCGTCTCCAGCGGTCAGATCAACCTGGCCTGGAGCGCGTCCACGGACAACGTGGGCGTCACCGGCTATGCGCTCTCCCGCGACGGCGCGTTCCTCAAGAACGTCACCGGCACCTCCACCAGCGACACCGGCCTCGGCGCTTCGACGTCCTACAGCTACACGGTGAAGGCGCTGGACGCCGCGGGCAATGCCTCCGCGAGCAGCGCCGCCGTCACCGCGACGACCCCGGGCGGAGGCGGCACGTCGTGCGCGAACGCGCTGGGCTCCACGGCGGCCATCCAGGCGGCCCTGAAGAACGCCGCGCCCGGCGCGGTCATCCTCCTGGCGCCCGGCACCTATACCGGCGACCGCAAGAACAGCGGCGACCCGGGCGGCCAGGGCCTCTTCTACTCAGGCCAGAGCGGCAGGTCCGACAGCCCCATCGTCCTGAAGAGCTGCGACCCCGCGAACCCGGCCACGCTCCAGGGCACCTCCGTGAAGGACGGCTCCTACGGCCTCCACCTCACCGGCGATTCCTGGCAGGTGCGCGACCTGCGCGTCATCACCGCGCAGAAGGGCATCGTCATCGACAATGGCAACCGCAACCTGCTCTCCCACGTGGAGGTCCACACCATTGGCGACGAGGCGGTCCACTTCCGCGACGGCAGCTCCTACAACACGCTCGAGGCGTCGCGCATCCACGACACAGGGCTGTATCAGGCGAAGTACGGGGAAGGCGCCTACGTCGGCTCCGACGAGAGCAACCCGTACGAGCACGTCGTCGTGGGCAACGTCATCCGCACCACGGTGTTCGCGGGAGGCATCACGGCGGAACACATCGACATCAAGGAGGGGGCGGACGGCACGCTCGTGGAGGGCTGCACCTTCCAGGGCGCGGGCATCTCCGGTGAGAACAGCGCCGACAGCTTCGTGGACGTGAAGGGCGTCAATACGGTGGTGCGTGACAACCGGGGCTACCGCCAGGGCAACCCCCAGGTGCTGGATGCCTTCCAGGTCCGCACGCACGGCAGCAGCTACGCGACGGGGCAGAACAACGCCTTCTCCGGCAACATCGTCGACCTGGACGACTCGCCGGGCTACGTCGTGTACGCCACCAGCCAGGCCACGGGGACCACCGCGCAGGGCGACGTGCGCACCGGGGGCGGCAACCTCTACAGCAGCAACGTGAACGACTGACGCACGCTCCCGCGCCGTCCGGAAACAGGGCTCCGGACGGCGTGGAGTCAGACGGTCATTCCGACCAGTGGACCTTGCCCAGGCCGGCGGGGATCAGGTCGCAGACGTAGAAGATGTCGGGATAGGGCGCGTTGAACTCCGCGGCGAGCTGCTGGCAGTAGGCGTTGTCGCCCGTTCCACCGCACTCCTCGGGGCCTACGGCCCCTCGGGGGGAAGGGTGCAGGTCCAGGTGTTGTCGAACTTGCAGTAGCAGCTGCCCGTGGGCAGACCGCTCAGACAGCAATCCCGATAGGTGCCGGCGGAAGGACAGGAGGTGCCGTCAATGAACGTGCACGTATTGGCGCGCGAGCAGGTGATGGGCGGAGGAGTCGAGGGGCAGTACTGGTAGGCGCCATTGCACTGCACGTACTGACCGTCGGAGGAGGAGCAGGAGCTCCCCGAGCACGACAGCGTCGTCCCCGACGCGCAGGTCGTCGAACAGGTGGACAGGGCACCGGTGACCTGCCCCAGCTCCTCCGGCACGTCGCCGGAATCCGTTCCACCACAGGCCGCCAGCGTCGCGATGACCAGGGCCGCGAACACACCCGAGACAAGCTTCATGAGAACCACCCTTTCTTGCGGAGACATCCAGCTAGACAGTTTATCCCCACAAGAGCTGGCTCGGTAGGGTTCACCCGGGCGGCGGGAGCGCGGGCGTGGGGTACGCTGGGGGCTCTTCACGTCAGGGGACCCGCCCATGTGCCGGAGCATCAAGACGCTGTTCAACTTCGCGCCCCCCGCGTCCGACGCGGAGGTCCGGGCGGCGGCCCTGCAGTTCGTGCGGAAGCTGAGCGGCACCAGCGCCCCCTCCAAGGCGAACGAGGAGGTCTTCAACCGTGCCGTCGAGGACATCACCGAGGTCGCGCGGCGGCTGATGGACTCGCTGGTGACCACCGCCCCGCCGCGCAATCGCGACATGGAGGCCATGAAGGCGAAGCTCCGGTCCGCGAAGCGCTTCGCCCCGCGCTGACGCAAGCGCCTCAGGGGATGTTGATGCGCGAGTGCATGGCCCGCCCATCGTACGCGGCGGCGCCGCAGCGGGCATGGGCCCAGTCGCCATTCACCGCGGAGCAGACGCGGAAGGCCTGGATGTTGGAGGCCGCCACGTTGATGCCCGGCGTGTCACAGCGCCCCTGGTACGTCCACGCGAGGCTCTTGTTCACGGCGCCCACGCCGATGCACGGGCCAATCCACGCGCCCGTGTCCCGCCGCTGCACGTCGATGGAGTACTGGGCCGCCGTCTCCTCCTCGCTCCACTCCAGGTCCACGAAGGGCGTGACGCCGCCCGGCAGCTCCAGCAACACGTCGTCGGAGATGCCGTCGTAGGCCTTCTCCACGGAGGGGCCCCAGACGTTGTTGTTGGAATAGAAGAGGCGGAACGCGGCGATCTCCCCCTTCGTCACCACGCGGTCCCCCGCGCTGCGGCACACGCCGTCGAACACCGTCTTGTTGGACTGCCCCAGCAGCACCACGGATGAGCACGGGCCCACCACCGACCCGTCGCGCAGGACGACATCCAGCGAGTAGCTGTACCCGGCGAGCCGGTTCCACCGGACGTTCACCTGGTTGAGCGACGTCATCGCCCCGTCCGCCTTGAACGCGACGCGCTGCTTGTACGTGCTGCGCGAAGTGAGGTTGCCCGCGCTGTCGAAGGCGCCCATGTGGAAGATGTTGAAGTACTCGCCCCGCCGCTCGACGATGACGTTGTGGCCGTGGGACTGCACCAGCCGGCCCGCGGAGTTCTTCAAGGGCAGCGACAGCCGCCGCACCGCCCGCGCCCGCGTGAGCTGGGGGATGGAGTCCGCCATCACGTAGTACATGGCGTACTGGCTGTTGTACCAACCGCCGCTGAAGAGCAGGTAGTAGCGCCCGTCGCGCTTGAACAGCTCCGGCGCCTCGTTGATGCCCTCCTCGTAGGAAGGCGTCGCGAACACCGCCGGGCCCGCGTGGTTGTAGACGGTGCCGGGGGCGGCCAGGTTGAACGAGGAGATGTTGTTGCCGTTCTGGAACCAGACATAGAAGAGCCAGCGGTCCGCGCCGTCGTTGAACGTCGCGGAGTCGATGCGGATGTTCCGGTTGCACCCCTGCGGCAGGCACGCCGTGCCGGTGGTGGTGCGCGGCCAGGTCGTGTTGGCGTTGAGGGGCTGGGGCGCGCCGAAGGCCAGGTTCAGGTCCGGCGCCGTGGCGACGAAGGTCGTCACCTCCTGGCCGGCCGGTGGACACGCCGCGCCGTTGGGCACCCGGTGGCCGGAGAAATGGAGCTGGTAGACGCTCCCCACCTTGCTCAGGTCCGGCGCCCAGAGGAAGCAGTAGTCGTAGGTGGCATCCGCCGCGGACGGGTTGTAGTCGCGCTTGAAGCGGAACGCCGTGAGGTCGTTGGACTCATAGAGCGGCAGCACCCCCCCGTTGCCGGTGCCGGTGAGGAAGAACAGGTCGTCGTTCTCCTTGTAGACGTCCGGATCCGCCAGCCACTGCATGAGCAGCGTGCGCGCGTTGTCCTGCGCGTGGGCGGTCCCGGCGATGGCCGTGGCGAACAGGGATAGCAGCAGGACGGCTCGGACGGGCTTCATGAGGCCTCTCCATGGAAGTCTTGAAATCCAAGCTTCCAGGGAAGGCCCGGGCAGCGCAAGGTCGATGGGTTTTGACCGTCCAGCGGCGATCCGCTATATCCGAACTTCGATAATGAATATCAATTTCATTTGATATCACTTTCTCTGGATTGCATTCACCCGTGAGCACCTCTCCCCGGCGTTTCCCTCTCCTCGTCGCGGCCCTCCTCGGGGTCGTGGTCCTCGGCCTGGCGTTCTTCGGCCTGCGCGCCTCGCGCACTCCCTCCGTGGAAGCGGCGGCCCCGGAAACAGCGGCGCCCCCCGCCCCGGGCGCGGGACGGACCATCGCCCACGCGCAGGGCAGCACCGTGGTGGCCGAGCACCTGAAGCAGGTCGTGGTGTTCGACCTCGCGGCGCTGGACACGTTGGACGCGCTGGGGGTGGAGGTGCAGGGCGTGGCGGGTGAGTACTTCCCCGGCCAGCTGGCGAAGTACGCGGACCCGAAGAAGTACCCGCGCTTCGGGACGCTCTTCGAGCCGGACTACGAAGCCCTCAACGCCGCCCGGCCCGACCTGGTCATCACCGGCGGCCGGACCAGCGCCCGGTACGCGAAGCTCGCCGCCATGATGCCCACCATCGACCAGGTCACGGACGATGCGCACTACCTGGAGACCGTGGTGAGCAACACGGAGCGGCTGGCCACCGTCTTCGGCAAGGAGCCCCAGTCGCGCGCCCTGATTGAAGGGCTGCGCCAGTCCATCGCGACGCTGAAGGAGACCACCGCCGCCCGGGGCAAGGGGCTCATCGTCCTGACGTCCGGAGGGCGGATGAGCGCCTATGGCCCGGGCTCGCGCTTCGGCGTGCTGCATGAGTCCTTCGGCATCCCGCCCGCGGCCCCGTCGCTCAAGGCGTCGCTGCACGGCGAGGCCATCGGGTCGGAGTTCATCCTGGAGACCAACCCGGACTGGCTGTTCGTCATCGACCGGGACGCGGCCATTGGCG
This sequence comes from Corallococcus carmarthensis, assembly GCF_003611695.1. Lineage (GTDB taxonomy): Bacteria > Myxococcota > Myxococcia > Myxococcales > Myxococcaceae > Corallococcus > Corallococcus carmarthensis. The sequence continues at coordinate 8,874 of NZ_RAWE01000024.1, forward strand.
AGGGCGGCGCCGCGCAGCGGCTGCTGGACAACGAGCTGGTGCGCCAGACGACGGCCTGGAAGCAGGGGCAGGTCGTGTACCTGGATCCCGCCAACACCTATCTCATCGGCGGCGGTATCCAGTCCGTGCGGCGCCTGCTGGAGCAGATCTCCGATGCCTACGCGAAGCCCCGACAGCCCCCTGCTCCCTGAGCCGGCCTTCGCATTTCCCGGGTCCGGGGCCTCGCTGCCGCTGCTCATCGTGGCCGGGCTCGCGGTGGGGGTGCTCGCGGGAACCAGCCTGTTGATTGGCGTGAGCCACGTGTCGTGGGACGCGCTCCTGGCGCCGGCGGAGAACCAGCGCGCCGTGCAGGTGCTGGTCATCAGCCGCGTGCCGCGCACGCTGGCCCTGATGCTGGCAGGCATGTCCCTGGGCGTGGCGGGCCTCATCATGCAGATGCTCGCGCGCAACCGCTTCGTGGAGCCCTTCACGGCGGGCACCGCGGAGTCCGCGAGCCTGGGCCTGCTCGCCGTCACCATTTTCGCCCCCGGCATCCCCATCCTCGCGAGGACGGCGGTCGCCGCCTGCTTCTCCATGGCGGGCACGGCGCTGTTCCTGCTCATCCTGCGGCGCATCCCGCTGCGCTCGGCGCTCGTCGTGCCCGTCGTGGGGCTGGTGCTGGGCGCCATCTTCGACGCGACGACGACGTTCTTCGCCTACCGCTTCTCCCTGCTGCAATCGCTGATGGCCTGGACCACGGGCGACTTCTCCAGCGTGCTGCGTGGCCGCTACGAATTGCTCTGGGGCGCCTTCGTCCTGACGGTCATCGCCTACGTCGTCGCGGACCGCTTCACCGTCGCCGGCATGGGCGAGGCCTTCACCACCAACCTGGGCTTGAGCCACCCGCGCATCGTGGCGCTGGGGCTGGCCATCGTCGCCCTGGTCACCGCGGTGGTGGTGGCCACGGTGGGGATGATTCCCTTCATCGGGCTCGTGGTGCCCAACGTCGTCAGCCTCATCGTGGGCGACAACGCGCGCCGCTCCATCCCCTGGGTGGCGGTGATGGGCGCGGGCTTCGTCCTGCTGTGCGACATCGTCGGGCGGGTGGTGCGCCAGCCGTATGAGATTCCCGTGGGCACGGTGGCGGGCGTGGTGGGCAGCCTCGTCTTCCTCCACCTGCTCTTCCGGAGGGACAGCCGTGCCGGCTAGCGCGCTGCGCCTGGAGGGCCATGAGCGCCGGCTGCTCCTCCTGGGAGGCCTGGCTGCCTTCTGCGTGCTGGTGTTCATGACCGTGGACGCGGGCGGCCGGTGGGACTTCGTGCTGCCGTTCCGCGCGCGCAAGGTCGCCACGGTGCTGCTGGTGGGCTACGCCATCGCCGTCTCCACGGTGCTGTTCCAGACCGTGACGGAGAACCGCGTCCTGACGCCCGCCATCATGGGCTTCGACACGCTCTACGTGCTGCTCCAGACGTGCCTGCTCTTCTTCCTGGGCTCGCGCACGGTGGCGTCCCTGGACGTCCGGCTGCTGTTCGCGGTGGAGGTCGCCGTCATGGTGCTCTTCTCCGCCGTGCTGCACCGCTGGCTGTTCGCGGGCGGCGGGCGGAGCATCCACCTGCTGCTGCTCACGGGGGTGGTGCTGGGCGTGCTGTTCCGCAGCCTGTCCACCTTCCTCCAGCGCGTCATCGCGCCGGGCGAGTTCGCCTTCCTGGAGGACCGCTTCTTCGCCAGCTTCAACAACCCGGACCCGGACCTGCTGCTCGCCTCCGCGCTGCTGACCGTGGGCGCTTCCGTCCTGGGCTTCCGCCTGCTGCGCGCGTGCGACGTCCTGAACCTGGGCCGCGACGTGGCCATCAACCTGGGCGTGGACCACCGGCGCACGGTGTCGCTGCTGCTGGCGGTGGTGTCGGTGCTGGTGTCGGTGTCCACCGCGCTGGTGGGGCCGGTGACCTTCTTCGGCCTGCTGGTGGCGAACCTGGCGCACGGGCTGGTGCGCTCGCACCGGCACATCCACGTGCTGCCGGCGGCCGTGTTCCTCGCGGTGATTGGCCTTCTGGGCGGTCAGCTCGTGCTGGAGCGCGTCTTCTCCTTTGGCGCCAACCTGCGTGTCATCATCGAGTTCCTGGGCGGCCTCATGTTCATCACCCTGCTCATGCGAGGCGCGCTGCGATGATTGAAGCCCGCAACGTCTCCCGCCGCTACGGCGACACCCTGGTGGTGGACGACGTCACGCTGAAGCTCCCGGAGAGCGGCGTCACGTCCATCATCGGGCCCAACGGCGCCGGCAAGTCCACCCTGCTGTCGATGATCAGCCGCCTGCTGCCGCTGTCCTCCGGCACGGTGCTGGTGGACGGCATGGACGTGGCGAGGACGCCCGGCGATGCGCTGGCGCGCAGGCTGGCCATCCTGCGGCAGGACAACCCCGTCACCTCGCGGCTCACCGTGCGCGACCTGGTGACCTTCGGCCGCTACCCGCATTCCAAGGGCCGCCCCACGGTGGAGGACCGCGCCTTCGTGGAGGGGGCCCTCCACCACCTGGGCCTGGAGTCCATCGCCCACCGCTTCCTGGACGAGCTGTCCGGCGGCCAGCGCCAGCGCGCCTTCGTGGCCATGGTGCTGTGCCAGGACACGCACTACGTGCTCCTGGACGAGCCGCTCAACAGCCTGGACATGAAACACGCCGTGGCCATGATGAAGGAGCTGCGGCGCGCGGCGGACACGCTGGGCAAGTGCGTGGTGCTGGTGCTGCACGACCTCAACTACGCCTCCTGCTACTCCGACCACGTCATCGCCATGCGCGGCGGGAAGGTCGCGTTCCAGGGGAGGCCGGAGGAGCTCATGCGCCCCGACGTGCTGCGCGGCATCTACGACCTGGACATCGACATCCACCTGCTCGATGGAAAGCGCATCGCGGTCCACTACCGCTGAGCCCGGATCCCGGAACCATGCCCCACCACCGCGAAACCGCTCCGAACTTCCGCCTGCGTCACTGGGCATCCCGTCTGGTGCTCCTGGTCGCAGGTGTCAGCGTCGTCGCGACGTCGCAGGTCAGGTCGGCGGACGTCTTCTCCGCCCCGTACACAGGCCAGCCGGTGACGCTCACGGCCGAAGCGCCCCGGGTCACCCTTCCGCTCGTCGTGGGCGTCACGGCCTCGAAGTCGCCGGACAAGCAGGCCGAGGCGCTGATGAGGGTCAAGTTGACGGTCCGCTGGACGCCGGAGGACCCCAGCCAGACGAAGGCGGGTCCCATCCTCCGCGCCAGCCTGCTCGGGAACGGGACGCAGCTCTCCGGTCCGGAGGCGGCCACCTCCCCCCTGGTGGCGGGACAGCCGCTGCCCATGGACGTCCTCGTGTCCCATTCACGCAACTGCGAGCTGGGGAAGCGCTGCCAGTGGACCTCGGACCTGAGGCTGGAGCTGGAGTCCCAAGGCGCCGCCGGAACGGTGGAGGTGGCGTGGACGGCGACGGCCCAGGCCCACGTGGTGGGCACCTCCAGCACGCCCGAGGGATTCACCGTCACCGTCTCGGAGCCGTGAGCCCTGGATGTCTTGGGTTGCTCCGCACGCACGGAAGGTGAAAGCGTGCCGCCTTCCCTTGCCTGAAAGGCAGATGGCGATGCGCGAGAAGAACCTGGAGTACACGCTGGATTGGATTGCCATCCAGGAATTGGTGGCCGAGTACGGGCAGGCCATCGACCACGGCAAGGACACGGGCGACTGGACGCGGTGGGAGCGGGTCTTCGCCCCGGAGGTGACGTCGGACTACTCCCGCTTCATGGGGGTGCCTCCCTCCACCGCGCCGCGCGCCGTGCTGGCGCAGTTCGGCAACCAGGCGCTGGAGTGCTTCAAACGGGTGCAGCACTCCACGGCCAACACGGTGCGCACGGAGTTCACCAGCGCCACGCACGCCACGGTGCACGCCTATGCGGAGGTCTCCCACTTCTTCACGATGGACGGCTTCCCCCAGGAGTGGACCTTGGTGGGGCGCTACACGCACGAGGTGGTGAAGACCGCCGCGGAGGGCTGGCGCATCCAGAAGGTCACGCTGGATCCCATCCACCACCGGGGCAACCTGCTGGGCCTGGAGTACGCCCGGGGCAAGCGGCTCGGCACCCCGTGAGGCCCTGGCGCGAGGTGGGGCGGGACGTCCTCACCGCGCGCGCTTCTTCCGGGGCCTGACGGGAGGCTTCGCGAGCGCCTCCGCCTGCGCCCCGATGGTCTCCGCCAGGAAGTCCACCACCGCGCGCACCCGCGCGTTGTGGGCCAGGTCCTCGTGGAACACCAGCCACACGGTCCGCTCCAATTCCGGCAGCGCGTCACGCAGGGGAACGAGTTCCGCGTGCAGATGGCCGAAGTACGCCGGGAGCAGCGCCACCCCCAGGCCCTCACGCGCGGCCTGGAGCAGCCCCAGGATGGACGTCAGCCGCACCGCGACGGTGGCCTTCGCCGCGTGCACGTCCAGCCACTTCGACTCCGGCCAGCGCCGCGAGTCCTGCGCGTAGCCCACCACCGCGTGCCCCTGGAGCCCCGCGTCGAAGCGCACCGGCCCCCGGCGGGCGAGGTACGCCTTCGACGCGAAGGGCACGACCCCGATGGCCGCCACCTTCCGGGCCCGCAGCGACGCCTCCCGCGGCCGGACCAGGCGGATGGCGACGTCCGCCTCCCGGCGCACGAGCGACAGGGCCTCGTAACCGGAGAGCAGCTGCAACTCGATTTCCGGATGCCGCTCCTGGAAGCCAGCCAGCCACGGCATCACGTTGTGGACCAGGAAGGAGTCCGTCGCGGTGACCGTCACCGGGCCGGAGGGGCGCAGGTCCTCACCGCTGGCCAGCCGCTCCACCCGCAGCGCCTCCGCCTCCACCGCCTCCGCGGCGGGCAGGATGCGCAGCGCCACCGCCGTGGGCCGCAGGCCCGTGGGGGTCCGGTCGAAGAGGCGCGCTCCCAGCTCCTTCTCCAGCACCGCCAGCCGCCGGCCCACCGTGGTCTGGTCCACCTTCAACCGCCGCGCCGCCGCGGAGAGGTTCCCTTCCCTCGCGATGGCCAGGAAGTGCCGCAGGTCGCTCCATTCGGGCATGGTCTGCATCTTCGCAGAGGGGCTCTGCGGAAACGGGCATTTTCGCAGACCCGCTCCGCCGCCATCCTCCCCGGCGTTTCCTTCCACCGAGGAGTCCCCCCGTGAAGACCCTGCCCAAGCTCGTCGCCGCCGTCGCCGTCGTCTCCGCGTTCACCTTCGCCGCCGCCAAGGGCAAGGAGTCCGCCGCGTTCCAGCAGACCGCCTATGACAAGCTCACCTGGACGGAGATGATGCCCGGCGGCCCGTCCGTGCACGTCCTCTGGGGCGACATGAAGAAGGGCCCGTACGCCCTGCTGATGAAGTTCCCCGCCGGGTTCGACTCCGGGCCGCACACCCACTCCGCCGACTACCACGGGGTGCTGGTGAAGGGCCGCATGACGAACACCAGCGAGGGCGCCGCGGAGGCGGGCGCCGTGGAGGCCGGCAGCACCTGGGACCAGCCCGGCAAGGTGGTGCACCGCAACCAGTGCGCGAAGGACGCCGAGTGCGTGGTGCTCATCGCCCAGGACAAGCCCTTCGACTTCGCGCCCGCCAAGGCGAAGTAGCCGCCCGGCGGGCCCGGCGGCGCGTCAGACCTTGATGCCCACCACCAGGGACGCGGCGTAACCGTCCGTGGTGTTGCCCGTCACGGTCGCCAGCTGCGTGGACGCGCCGTCGCTGAACACGTTGTCGCTGGAGAGCGAGATTTGTCCGAGGTTGCGGACGCTCTGCGAATAGCCAGACGTCGCGTAGACGGTGTCACAGACGTCCTCCGGCAGGGCCAGCTGGGACGTGGCCACCTTGTTGCGCGAGGAGGAGGTCGCCTCCACCGAGGGGTAGATTTCGAAGTGGATGTGCGGCCAGCGGCCGCTGTAGCAGGCGGGGAAGATGCTGGTGAAGGTCACCTTGCCCTCCTCGTCCGTCACCTGCACCCCGCGCAGGTAGTTCTCGCTGGTGACGCCCGACGAGTACATCGAGTACCGCCCCGCCTGGTCGCAGTGCCACAGGTAGACGGCATAGCCCCGCAGCGGCGTGCAGCTGTCGTCGCTGGCGACCAGCGTGAGGGTGATGGTGAGCGGAATGCCCGCCGCGACACCGCTCGCGCCCGCGATGCTGGAGCGGATGTCGCTCCGGACGATGCCCGACAGCACCAGCGCGTTGGCCCCGTTGGAGCCGTCACCGGGATAGGGACCGGCCGTCTCCTCCGGAATCTTCGCACAGCCGGACGTGTCACCGCTGCCGCTGGAGTCCGGTCCACCGCAGCCGATGATGGGAATGAGGCTGGTGAAGGCCATCCAGCGCAGCAGCTCCCGCCGGTCCGTGCGCTTCGCCAGGACCCGCAGGTCCTGCTGGAGTCCGTCGTGGTGATTCTGTTCGTCGCTCATGTGCCCGACCCCCTTGGAGTGATTGTGACGGTAGGGCAAAGGTCTTAAGCGAGTCCTAAGACCCCGGCGCTGACGCGTTTTTGCAATCCAGGCGCGGGCTGCTGGCGTATCTGTCCGCCCATCCAGCAAGGGAGCAGGCCCCCATGACGAAGCGCGCGAACGGACCTTTCGACGTCAAGCTCACCCCCATGGCGCCGGAGGCGGGCGCGGTGGACGCGGCCCCGGGCCGGATGATGCTCGACAAGCGCTTTCACGGCGCGCTGGAGGCCACGAGCCAGGGGCAGATGCTCGCGGTGCGGACGTCCGTGGAGGGGTCCGCGGGCTACGTCGCGATGGAGCGCGTCAGCGGCACGCTGGACGGCCGGAGCGGCACCTTCGCGCTCCAGCACTCCGGGACCATGACGCGCGGTGCGCCCCAGCTCGTCATCACGGTGGTGCCGGACTCCGGAACCGGCGAGCTCACGGGGCTCGCCGGTTCGATGACCATCGACATCGCCCCGGGCGTGAAGCACTCCTACGACTTCCAGTACACCCTGCCCGACGGGCGGTGACTCAAGGGACGCAGTAACGGACCGCCTGGAGGGTGTGGGACCGCGGGCTCACCGTGGACGTCATCACGAGCGCGCCCATCCAGTTGCCCGGCAGTTCCTCCAACTGGACCCACTGCGCGTACCGGTGCAGGCGCAGCAAGGTGCCCCAGGGGGTCAGGTCCTCCGAAGCGCCGCCATTCCCCAGGGCCCAGAACCGGCCCTGCCAGCGGAACCAGGGGTCGCCACCCGGCGGGTCCTCGGAGACGGAGAGCCACGCCGTCTTGAGGCCACGGGACGTCACCGAGGTCCCGAACCAGGGAACTTCACCCGGGGTCGTCACGGCCAGGGGCCTCGAGGTCACTTCGCCGAAGAGGTTGCCCAGCACCTTCAGCACGCGCTCACTGCCCTCGGGACCGCGCAGCACGATGGCCGGCGACTCCAGGGCATCCCCCGCCGCCGCTCCCAGGTCCACGAGCCGGGCCTCCGGGTTCTCCTCCGAGGGGAAGGTCCGCTCCTCCCCCACGGGCTGGAGGGCGTTGTCGAAGCGCTGGAGCCGCAACAGTCCCTCCGTGGCTCCTTCCTTGATCTCCTGGACCAGGACCAGGAAGCCACCGTCCCGCAGCCCCATCACGTCCACACCGTAGAGGACCTTGTCCTCCGCGAGCGCCTGCATCAGGACGCGGGGCGCAACCACGCCCACTCCATCCAGCCCCGCGAGCGTGCCCCACAGCTCGCGGCCACCGAAGACGGATGCGGAGGTGTCCCGCCATGCCGCGAACACCCGGCTCCCGTCCGCCGACACGGCCGCCGCGGTGGCCCTGTCCCCCACGGCCTGGTCGAAGAGGAGCGCGCCGCCCTCGGGCTCGCCCGTCCTGGGAACGCGATGGCCCTGCTCATCCAGCAGGACGAGGTGGCCCCGCGTATGGTCGTGGTTCGGGCCCGCCGACGCGTAGTACAGCGCGGGCCCCTGGGACGTGCGCAGCAACCGGGTGCTCACCGAGTCCAGCGAGACGGAGGAGTCCATCACCTCCACCGGCACCTCCGTGATGCCCAGCCAAGAGAGCGCGGTGTCCAGCTGGATGACCCGGGCCACGTACTCCCGGTCGAAGACCACCGCCAGGACGCCGTTCGTCACCCGGAGGCTGCTGATCCGGCCCGCATGCGGGGGCAATCCCAGCGACTCGACCTGCGACCATGACAGGGGATCCTTCACCCCGTCGCAGTCGTTGTCCAGACCATCGCAGCGCGTCTCCGCGGCCTCGTAGTGGGTGCCATACGAAAGCGCGGTGCACACCGGCTCGTAGGCCCCATCCACCACGGCCCGCCGGGCTCCCGCGCAGATGCCTTCCGTCCGTTCACAGGGACGAGGTTCCCCCAGGGAACCCGCATCGGAGCCGGCATCCACCTGGGTGCCACCGTCGTCCACCTGCGTGCCGCTGTCGACCGTGGTCCCCGCATCGACGGTCCCCGCATCCGGACGCGGATTCGATGGCGGATCCGAATCCTCACACCCCCCGAGCATCCCGCTGCCCACCGCGACCACCACCACCCAAAGCCTTGCCCATCGCATTCGCACTTCCATCAACCCCTCTTTGGCGGACCGGAGCCAGGCTCCGCCCGGGGACTGAGTCTAATCCATTTCACAGACACTCACAGCTCAGACGCCTCCCTTCACCCGAATCCATGACAGGGCTTGAAGGGCCGCGAACCAGGACCCCGCCATCAGTGCATGGCGAAGGTGGTTCATCCGGGCCCACCGCATCGCGGTCTCCACGGCCGCTGGCGAGTCGGGGGATTGCATCAGCCGGACCATCGTGGGGATGAAGTACGAGAAGGTCAGGAGCCGGTCCGCGAGCGCCACCAGCGCGGCCCCCAGCCACCAGGAGCGCAGCGGCCCCGTGGCCTGCGTGGCGAAGTAGAGGCTCGCCAGCGTCAGCAGCGTCAACGGCCCCGTGCTGACGAAGCCCCAGAAGCGCCGCCCCACGTCATCCTGCCGCGCCGCCTCCGCGGACCAGTGCGCCCCCGAAGCGTCAAGCCAGCGGGGCAGCATCAGGCGGTGTTCATAGAGCCCCGCGCCGAACGCGACGCCCAGGTTGAGCACGAAGAGCCACAACAGGAGTTCCGCCCCGGAAGGCTTCAGGTTCATCATGGGGACAGCATGCGTCCCGGCCACGCGAGCGTCTTTCGCGCCCTTGTGCTGTTTTTCTCAATCCTGCGGTGTTTCCCATGAGCCCCCGGCACTCCCTGCTCGCCCAGATTGGCGCTGACATCGTCCGCTTCCAGGAAGCCTCCGCGGAGTTCGACTCGGCCGTGGGAGAGGTGCTCGCGCTCGGCCGCGCGGAGCTGACGTGTCTGGCGCAATTGCACTTCGGAGGCCCCGCTCCCCTGAGCGCGGTCGCGCGCGGCGCCGACGTGGAGCGGCTGGAGCTCGCCGGCTACGTCCAGCGGGAAGGCTCCGGAAGCGGCAGGCGGCTCGCGCTCACCGGGCATGCGCGCGAATGGATTGAAACCCTCTGGGGTCCCCTCCAGGCGGATGGCTTCCAATTGATGTCTCCCATGCCGGATGAGGAGCTGAAGGTCATCGCCCGCTTCCTGGGCGAGGCGAGGAAGGCGCAGGACCGCCATGCCGCCCGCGTGGCGAAGCTGCTCCAGGAACCCGGAGGGACGCGAGCGGCGCGGCGGCGAGGTGGCCTCTCCGCCGCCGCGCTCCACCGCGTGCGGCTCTTCATCGAAGCGCACCTCGCGCGGAGGATCCGCGTGGGTGAGCTGGCTCAACGCTCGGGCCTGAGCGTCTTCTACTTCACCCGCGCCTTCCGGCAGTCCATGGGCATGACACCGCATGCCTACGTGCAGCAGCGAAGGGTGGAGCGGGCGCGGGGCCTGTTGAGCCACACGACCCGCTCCCTGGGAGACATCGCGCTGGAGGTCGGCTTCAGCTCACAGAGCCACTTCACCACGGTGTTCCGCCGGGTGACGGGCCTGACGCCCGCCGTCCTGCGGCGCGCGGGACGCTGACCCCCACCCTGCCCGCGAGTCATTGCAACAACGGCTGAATCAAGTGGCGCTCCTGTAAATACTGACACGCATTCCCTGTCATGAAGCACCTCACACCGGGCTTTCAACATGCCCTGGGTTGACAGGAATATCAGCGTTCAGTCAATTTCGCGCCGGGTGAACACAAACGGGAGGGAGGGCCCGTGCCGTTTCGCTCCAAATCCATTGCATTCGTGGGCCTGGGTGGCGCCTGCGTGGCGGCGTTCTTCGTCCTCTGGCACCGCGCTCCAGAGGCCCCGGAGCCCTCGGCGGCTCACGCCGCGCCCGTCGCCGTCCGGCCAGAGCCGGGGCGCGCTCCGGAAGCCATTCCCACCGCGACGCCCGTGCCTTCGTCAGTGGCCCCCGCCCCCACGGTGCAGGGCGAAGCGGAGGCCGCGCTGCGACGCCGGTTGGAGGCCGCCCAGCAGGTCGTCTCCGTTCCTCCCGCGGGCCGGATGCCTTCCGCGGCGGGAGCGCAATCCCTCCCACCGCAGGTGGAGGCCCAACGGCAGGCGGCGCTCCTGGGCTGGAAGCAGGCCGCGCAGCGGTTGATGGATTCCTGCGCGGCACGCCCGAAGGAGCTCCGCCAGCCGGTGGCGCTGGAGGTGGGGTTCGCCCCGAGGCCCGGGGGCGCCGGGGCCTCCGCGTGGACGTTCACACCGGATTGGATCGCCATCCCTCCGCCCGAGCTCCAGCGGCTGTGGAAGGACACGGACCCCGACAAGCTCCAGGCCTGCCTGGACCGCGCGCGGAGCCTTTCCCTGGAAGTGTCTGTCCCTGGCGACACCCCGGCCCATGACGCCCCGCTCTTCGCGGAGAGCGTGCTCGTGCAGCTCTGACGGGCGCGAGTTCAGCACGCCGTAGACAAGGAGAGGAGCAGTGATGCGGATCCCAAGCCGAAGGCTCTCGTTGTGTCTTGCCGCGGTCGTGGCCGCGGTGTCAGGGCTGGCCATCGCGGATGTGGTCATCCTCAATCCCGCGGAGATGAAAGGCCAGGTCTCGTTCGGAAGTGAGACCGTCACCCAGTTCAAGGTGCGCGCCTTTTCACAGGACGGGTTCCAGGCGGAGAAGCTCTTCACGGCGAATCCGTATTCGCTGCTCGCGGAGAGCGGTCATGCCTATCAACCCACGGTCCGGGCCTACTTCAGCAACGCGACCGCGTCGGAGTCCTACCTGGAGGTGACCCAGACCGCCGCCGTCATGCTCACCCAGAGCAGCCCGACCACGGTGAACTTCAACCACGCCAATGCGAGCCGTGTGAACTTCTCGCTCAGCGTGGTCGGGGGAACGGTCTCCAGCTACTCCATCTACGCGTACGCGAACGCCCCGGCGGAGAACACCTTCGCCATTACCTCCAAGAGCTTCAGCACCCCGCAACCCACGTCCGCCTCCAGCTGGGTGTCAGCGCTCCCCGATGACGCGGTGACGGTGTACGGCACGGTCTACCTGACCACCGCGGGCGGAACCCAGGTGCAGCGCAGCCTCAGCCAGCAGACGGTCAACCTGCTCCAGGGACCCACGAGCGTGAACTGGCAGATCGACCTCACCAACACGGGCCAGCTCCACGGTGCGCTGGCCATCAGCCCCAGCAGCGCGGTCTCCAGCCACTCTGTCTACTACCAGGGCGTGGGAGGCACGGCCACCAGCGGCATCAGCGGTAACAAGTACCTCAGCGCCAACTCGCCCTACTCCATCGACCTGCCACCGGGCGCGTATGACGTCTATCTGCGGACGTACTTCCTGCCGGGAAGCCAGAACTCCACCACGAAGTCCTACCGTGTCACCCTGGCCGCTGGCGCCTCGAGCACCCTGGACTTCATCGAAACCCAGGGCACCGGCCAGGTTCCGCTGACCGTGAGCGGCTTCTACACCAACGCGGATATCGCGTCGTTCCAGCTGGGCCACCAGCGCACCGACCCTGCCCCGGGGCTCTCCACCTATGGCTATGACTACACGCTGAAGAACGGAGCGTTCGAGTCGCTGCTCTCACCGGGGAATTGGAAGCGGTACTACCTCTCCCTGAGCCTCTACGACAATTCCAACCCGTTGTTCCCGCTCAACGCCTACGTCCAACGCCAGTATTACAATGACAGCAGCGCTCCGTGGGTCGCGGTCGCGCCTGGCGCGACGGTGAGCCTGGGCGCGGAGAACGTGACGCTCGTCAAGACCACGGCGTACTTCGACGTGCAGGAGTCGTCGGCGGAGGCGCCGGAAATCCCGCTCAGCAGCCCCTACGCCTATCTGACCCGGTACGTCATGAACAGCGACAACACCACCCGGTCGTACCACTACGCCCGGGGCTACGGCTCCAGCGCCAGCCAGGCCCTGTCCTCGTTCACGCTGGTCGCCGAGCCGGGCACGTACAGCATGCAAGCCTTCGCCACGGTCAACGGCGGCCTCACGCAGTTCTCCAACCAGAGCATCACCTTCGCGGCTCCGGCCCAGACACCGGAAGGGGTGGACGTGACCGTCACACCCGTGGAGAACGAGGACCTCGTGGTGAATGTCACCTTCCCACTGGTGACGGACCCGGGTGTCACCACGGTGGTCGAAACGCCGCTCGCGCCCGAACCGCCGAAGGGCATCCAGCTGTTCTGCGCCGACGGCGCGAGCGCGGAGGGCATCGAGTGCAGCCCGCTCTATTACGACATCGAGACCACGGCCGGGTTCTCCGAGGCGACGGTGTGCGTCCGCAGGAAGTTCAAGGGCGCCAACGGGCTGGCGTTCTTCCTGCGCCTCTTCCACTTCAATGAAAACATCCCGCCCGCGGGCAAGTGGGAGGAATTGCCCGCGCCTCCGGGCATGGACAGTCCGGCCATCGACTGCGCGGACGACCTGGCGGCCTGCGGCTGCACCAGCCTGGAGGACTGCGGCATCGACTACAGCTCGGATCCTCCGGTGAGCGTCATCCAGGTCTGCGGCGTGACGACCGGCTTCTCGCCCTTCGCGGTGGGCGCGGTGAAGGAGGAGTTCACGAACACGGTGGGCGGCGTGGAATACACGGGGCCCACCGGGCCGCCGTCGCTCCAGACCTGGTCCGTGCCCGCGACCGGCACGTACAAGGTCACCGCCGTCGGCGCGAGCGGCGCGAGCGCCACGCAGGCCCAGGCGCAGCAGATCCAGGGAGGCTGCGGCGCGGAGCTCAGCGGCACCTTCGACCTCCAGGAGGGTGACACGCTGCAGATATTGGTGGGCCAGAAGGGCACCGCGGCCACGTACAGCGGCGGCGGCGGTGGCGGCACCTTCGTGCTCCGCAATGGTTCGCCCCTGCTCATCGCGGGCGGCGGCGGCGGCGTCCGCGCGGGCGCGACGGTGGCGGGACGCCCTGGCAGCGCGGGCACGGCCGGCGTGGCGGGCTCGGTCAGCGCCAACTACACGTCCGGGTTCGTGGCGGGCGGAACGGGAGGCCTGGGCGGCTCGCGGTCCGCGTCCTACGGCGCGGGCGGCGGTGGCTGGTCCGGCAACGGCGCGGTGGATGGCAACTACGGAGAAGGCGGCTTCGCGCTCCGTGACGGCGGCCAGGGCGGCACCGCGAAGACCTGCGGCGGCCTGGCGCACGGTGGCTACGGCGGTGGCGGCTCGGGCAACGGCTGCTACGGCGGTGGCGGTGGCGGTGGCTACTCCGGCGGCGGCGGCGGCCGCGTCGGCGGTGGCGGCGGCTCGCTGAACACCAGCACCAAGCCCGAGGCCACTGAAGGCACGTGCACGCCGAACGGCCACGGACGCGCCACCATCTCCATCCAACCCGGATAGTCCTCCGGGCAGGCAGTCCCATGGCGGCCGTCCCCGCGAACACCGGGGAGGGCCGCCATGTCGTTTCAGGGAGCAGGGGTTGGGAAGATCAGGCCCGGAGCGCGTAGAAGCGAATGACCGGCGCTTTCACCGGAACCTCCCGGCGGCTGAGCCCTCCTCCCAGGCACCCCATCATGGCCCGTCCCAAGAGTCCCCTCGTCTGGATCCTCCTCGCGGTCGGAGGCGCCTGCGCGCTGTGCTGCACCGGTACCCTGGGGCTCATGGCCCTGGGCCTCTTCGCCGGAGACAGCAACACTCCCGGAACTCCGGCCGCGGTGGCAGGCGGCGCGGTGAACCGGGCGCGCGGCAGCCCCGGCGAACCTGGAGGCTTCGCGTTCGACGCGCCCCAGGGCTGGAAGACCCAGCAGGACGGGCGGTTCATCCTCGAGTGGACCGACCGGGGCGACACCCTGGGCGTGGAGGCGCTCCGGCTGCCGGCCGTACCCGGGCTCGACGGTGCCGAGGGCAAGCTCGCGCGGCTGTGGCAGGAGCGCATTGGCGCGGACTGGAACGACGTGAAGCCGAACCCGCTGGTGATGCGGCGCTTCGTGGCCAACGGGGCCCGCGCCTTCTTCACCGCGGCGGTGGTGCGCGCGAAGAACAACGGCCGGACCTTCCGCGTGAGCCTCTACCTGGTGGAGGCGGGCGACCGGTTGGAGCCGCTGGTGTTCATCCAGAGCTTCATGAACCCGCCGGGCAGCGCGGGCGAGGAGATGTCGGCCTCGTTCTCCTGGAACACGACCTACGTCCGGGTGGAGGAGGCGCTGAAGGGCGTGCGCGGAAGCCCCGTGGGCCTGCCGCTGGTGGACGACGCGGAGGTGGTGGGCCACTTCATCTACGGCACCAGCACCGCGGGCCAGTGGGTCAACACCTATACCGGGAGCACGACCATGACGGCGGTCTCCTACAGCGTCGACTACACCTTCGGCGCCGATCACGCGTTCCAATACAAGTACGCGGGCGCGTCCGGCCAGGTGGGCGCGATGAAGTTCGGCTCCGAGGACGACCAGGGCACCTGGAGCGTGAAACACGACGTGCTGACGCTCACCGGAGCGAAGCGGACACGCCGGTACCTGCTCATCGGGGCCGCGCGCATGCCGGAGGGAAAGCGCACGCTCTACCTCATGCCCGAACACCCGGGCTGGTCGCTGGCCCCGGGCGCCATCGGGCAGAACGGCGAGCTGTACGTGGCGGCGGACTGAAGTTCCGCCCTTCCTGGTGACACCGCCAGGAAGCACCGGTGTTCCATCCGCCGGCCGCGAAGCGCCGGCCCTTCCCTCACAGGAGATGGAACAACATGGCTGTCCTGCACCGAGGACTGCGGGTGGGTATGGCATTGCTCGCGAGCGTCATGGCCCCCGCCTGCGGACCGGAGCTCCCGTTCGGAAGCGACCTGGACCTGGGCGAATTGAAGGCCCAGGAGCTGGGGGTGGAGACGGCGCTGCCGCCCTTGAACCGCGAGGCGCTTCGACAGGCCATCGCGGGGCTGCCGAACGCGGAGGTGTCTGGCGCGCTGGTCCGGGTGAGCGGCGCGGACGGACGCTGGCTGGGCACGTCCGGAGTGGCCGACCTCCGCACCGGCGCCCCGGTGCCCGCGGACGCGCACTTCCGCATTGGCAGCATGACCAAGACGTTCACGGCCACCGTCGTGCTGCAGCTCGCCGCCGAGGGGCGCGTGGACCTGGACCGGCCCGTCCAGCACTACCTGCCGCGCCTGCTGCCCGCGGGCGTCTACGCGCCCATCACCGTGCGCCAGCTGCTCAATCACACCCACGGCCTGCCCGGCGTGCCGGTGCCCCAGAAGGACCCGGCGTGGTTCGCCGAGAACCGGTTCCGGCGCTTCAGCCCCCGCGAGCTCGTCTCGCTGTCGCTGCCGCCGGGCCCGCGCTTCGCCCCGGGCACGCAACAGGAGTACGGCAACATCGGCTACATCGTCGCGGGGCTGCTCATCGAACAGGTGACGGGCCGCCCCTATGGGGACGCGGTGCGCGAGCGCATCCTCCGGCCGCTGCACCTGCGCGACACGTTCGTGCCCGGCAACGACGTGACCCTTCCCGGGCGGCATGCGCATGGCTATGAGGAGGTCTCGCCGGAGGATGGACAGTGCCCGGCGGGCGCCATCCCCTACGGCACGCGCTGCCTGGTGGACGTCACCGAGGCCAGCCAGTCCGTCCCCTGGGCCGCCGGAGAGATGATCTCCACCGCCGAGGACCTGGACCGCTTCCTCGTCGCGCTCTTCCAGGGGCGGCTCCTGCCGCGCAAGCAACTGGAGGAGCTGTTCACCGTCCCGGACCTGCCCGCCACGGGAGGCGGCCGCGCCAGCTACAGCGCGGGCCTCAGCCGCTACGAGCTGGGCGGCGTCACCTTCTGGGGCAAGAGCGGCGACCGGCACGGCTACAACAACGGGATGGGCGCCACGCGGGACCTGCGCCGGCGCCTCGTCTATTCGGTCAACACGCTCCACATGGGAGGGGACCAGCCCGCCATCGCCGCGCGGATCATCGCGGCGGCCCTGCTGGGGCCCTCCCAACCTTGAGAGGGCCCTGAAGGCGCCTACTTCTTCGCGGCGGGCTTCGCCTTCGCCTGCTCCGCCTGCTTCTTGAGGGCGAGCAGCGTCCCGCGGGCCCGCTGCGTGGACTTGCGGCGCAGGGCGGGGTCGTACTCGATGGCCTTGCCCAGGTCCTTCAGCCCTTCCGGCACCTTGCCGCGCCGCAGGAGGATTTCGCCGCGGCCCACCAGCGCGTCCACGTTGGAGCTGTTGAAGCGCAGGGCCTGGTCGTATGCCTCGAAGGCGTCATCCACCCGGTCCACCGTCATGTACGCGGCGCCCAGCTGCGCACGGAACACCGTGTCGTGCGGCGAGGCGGCCACCAGGCCTTCGAAGATCTGCAGCGCGACCTTCGTGCGGCCGGCCTGGAGCATCTGGTGGCCCGTGGCGGCGTACTTGTAGAGCCGATCGTTCGACAGCCCGAGGAACTGGCCGAGCGTGACCTCTCCCCGGATGAGTTCCTCCGCCAGCGGCGGTGCATCCTTCGGCCCGTCCTTGGGGGACTCGGCCTTGTTGCTCACGGCCTTGCTGCTTGCGGCCTTGCTGCTCACGGGCACCTCACGCCGGGGGACCTGGTGCAAGCGCCCCCCGAAGTCAGCGGGTCAAGATCAAACGAACAGGTTGCGCTTGACGATATCATTCAAGCGGCCGACGTCGTCGAGCGCGCCGAACATGTTCTTCACGCTGTCGAAGGCCTTCTGGATGCCCTCGCGGTGCTCGTCCTTGTCGTACTTGCCCAGGTCGTCCGCGCCCGTGAACGGGTTGAAGCCCAGCGCCTGGGTGTTGCCCAGCGCGTTGAAGGTCTTCGTGACGGCCTCGGTGGCCTTGCTCAGCGCGTTGTCGCGGGTCGCGTCGAAGGTCGCCTTGTTGAACGTGGCCGAGCTGGTCTTGCCGTCCGCGCTGGAGATGGACTTCTCGCTCAGCGTCATGAAGTCGCCGGTCTTGAACTTGTCCACGGTGCCATCGTTGCCCGTCACCTCGCGGCCCACGTAGGACCAGGAGGCCGTGGAGTCGCCCATGTTCAGGCGGTCCTCGATGTGCTTGGTGGTGAAGTCCGCGGAGGTCTCCCAGCCGTCCTTCGTGATGGGGCCGACCTTGCCCTTGCCCTTGTCGACGTCCGTGACCTGCACGTGGTCGTCGCCGCAGGTGATGTCGAGCTTGCCCGTCACCGTCATGCCGTTGCCGTACGGCACGGTGCCCACGTGGATCTGCGTGCCGTCACCCAGCACGAAGGTGGTGTCGCGCTTGAAGTCGAACTTGCCGCCGTCGCTCTCGTCGACGTGCGGGTCGCCCCAGATGCGGGTGCTCTTGCCGTCCGGGCCGGAGATCTTCCACTCCTGCGTGCCCAGCTGTTCAATCTTGTAGCCGCCCGGCGTGGTGATGACGCCGTTGTTGTCCACCTTGAGCTTGTCCGCGGGGCGCATCTGCGCCTCCCACTTCGGCGCCTCCGAGGGGAAGGCCCCGTTCGTCGCGTTCTGCTGCGCGTCGGACGTGGGCGACTGGCCGGTCACGAACGCGCTGCCGTCGGCGGTCTTCGTGGAGGCAGGCTGCGCGGCCGCCTGCTTGAGCTGCGCATCGATGAGCGACAGCGCCTCGTTGGCGGTCGACTCGATGAGCTTGATGTTCTTCGCCAGCTCCGCCTCGCTCAGGCCGGGGGCGTTGGTGTTGGTCTGGAGGACGCGCGCGCTGTTGCCGGTGGAGGTGATACCAGCCATGTCTTCCCCTCGATGATGGGCGCGCCTCAAGAGGCGCGGGGTGTCTGAAACGGGATTATCCAGAGCCCGCGATCAGAAGTTGTGCCTACACGGTGAATTTCAGCAGGGAGGGAACCGGAGCGCCAGTCCCGGCAGGAGGCTGGCGCCAAGCCCGCGAAACTACTGGTTATCCAGCGCGGTGCGCAGGCCGGTGAGGAAGGCGTACTTGATGGCGGTGGCGCTCTGCTTGTCGTCCGCCATCTTGGTGGCCATCTGCATCCAGGCTTTGATCTCCGTGTCGCCGGGGGGCCGGGAGTTGGGCCCCAGGACCTCGCGGAAGGCCTCGAGCAGCACGCGGGTCAGCGTGCCCCGGTCCGTCTTGTCCAGGCCGTCGCGGGCCTCGCGCATCATGGACGGCAGCGTGTTCTTCACGCCGGAGGCGTTCAGCTTGTTGTCGTCCACCAGCTTCTTGGCCTCCTTCTCCCAGTGGGCCAACTCCGAGGGATTGGGGTCGCGGCCGTAGGTGTTCTTGAAGGCGTCCTTCGCCAGCCGGCTCAAGGTGGCGGCGTCCGTCTTGTCCAGGCCGTCGCGCACGTCGCGCATCATGGCCGGCAGCGTGTTCTTCACGCCGGTGGCGTTCATCTTGTTGTCGTCCACCAGCTTCTTGGCCTCCTTCTCCCAGCGGGCCATCTCGGTGGGGTTGGGCTCACGGCCGAAGGTGGTCTTGAAGGCGTCCTTGGCCAGGTTGCGCAGGGTGGCGGCGTCCGTCTTGTCCAGGCCGTCACGCACGTCGCGCATCATGGAGGGCAGCGTGGTCTTCACGCCGGTGGCGCTCATCTTCTGGTCGTCCACCAGCTTCTTGGCCTCCCCTTCCCACCGGGCCAGCTCGCTGGCGTTGGGCTCGCGGCCGAAGACGGACTTGAAGGTCTCCTTCGCCAGGCCGCGCAGCGCGGCGGGGTCGGTCTTGTCCAGGCCGTCGCGCACCTCTCGCATCATGGAGGGGAGGTTGTACTTGATGGAGATGGCGTCCATCCCCTTGTCCGCCAGCTTCTGGGCTTCGTTGACCCACCGGCTGAGCTCGTCTCCACCGGGGGCCCGGCCGAAGGTGGTCTTGAAGGTCTCGACCGCCAGGTTGCGCAGCTCGGCCGCGCCAGGCTTCACGGTGGTGCCGGCCTGGATGGCGCGGAGCTTCTCGATGACGGCGTATTTGATCTCCGTGGCGTTCTTGCCCTTGCCGGCGAGCTCGTTCGCGAGGTTGATCATCTCCCTGCGCTCGCTGGTGGTGGGGACGCGGCCGATCTGCTGGTAGGCCTCGGTCACCTTGGTGTCGATGGCGGACGGGCTGGGCCGGCTGTCAGGCAGCAGCGGCCCCTTGGGCGCGGGGGCCGCCTGCGCCGTGACGTAGCTGGTCCGCGCCACGTCCGCCGTCGGAGCCGCCGCGGGGGTCGCCGCCACCGCCTGCGTGGCGGTCAGCTGCTGAAAGCTTTGCAGGAATTGGAGTTCCGTTGCCTGTCCCGACTTCACCGGTGTCTGGGTCTGGGAACTGGAAGGAACAGCATTGAGCGCGCGCTCGGTAATCTTCACGGAATCTCCTTGGGAACAGCGGGAGTCCTCCCCCGTCTTCGATTATCCCAGGATACCCAGCAAAGTTGTCCTAAGCGCAAGAACCGGAAATTTCTACAGGAAATGCAAAGAAAATCGATGTCTGGCATCCCCCGGGTGGGCGCTTGTGTTGTGCATTGCCACACAACGCAACGCATCAACAAAGACGCACAGGCCAGACGTCTGCTTGCTTGCCGGTGAGGGCATGGCCCGCGCGCTCAAGCTGCGTCAGTCATTGCGCAAGGGCCGGACCGTCTGCTCACGGGGTGCCGGAGCCGGGGCGGTGGTGGGCCAGCGGGTCTTGCTTCGTCTCCACGCACCTGGCGCCCTGCGCCTGGGCCCTGCGGACCCGTGCATCGCAGTGCTGCCACGCTCCAGCGGGCGTGGCGAAATGCCCACCCAGGTGGACGCCGCAGGAGGGGGTGTGTCCCCAGATGTCGCCCTGCAGCCAGTAGAGGAACGTCTCCGTCATTTCCCCTCCCCTCGAGCAGGCGATGTAGTGCGGCTTGCCATCCGCCTGGAAGAACGCGCTCGTCGTCGCGTTCGGGACCTGTATTTTCGGCGGAAGGACGGTCTCGAAGCGCGCCTGGAAGGCCGGCACCCGGGTGCCATCCGCCGCGAGCCGGAGAGGCGGCGTCACCTTCTGACCCGCGAGCTCGTCAAAGAGGCCATGCACCACCACCGACCCGTCCGGCATCGCCGCCACCAGCGAGAGGAAGCCCGAGGTGTCGGGGTTCTGCTTCACGGCCTCGGCCGCCTTGCGGTAGCGCAGCCCCGTGCCAAGCCCCGCCTGGAACCGGGCATCCACTGAACCGTCCGCCTTCAAGCGCACCAGGCCCGGAGCGCGCCAGGGGCCCTGCGGCGGATCCACCACGGGGATGTTGTTCTGGGCCAGGACGATGGACCCGCCCGGTCCCATCCCCATCTGCGGCACGAACATGAAGCGGCCCTGGGGATACTCCCCCTCCTGCCGGAAGGGCTGAAAGGCAGGGTCGAGCCGTCCGCCGGACGTCAGACGCACGACGTGCGCGCGCGTGTCCCCCTGGGAGAGCTCCCCCACCCCAACGACCGAGCCGCCTGGCCCCGGGGCGATGAGGCTCAACTCGAGACCGCCCTCGTCCTCCATCAGCCAGGAGATGAGGGGCGTGTTGAAGCGCGTGTCGGGCTTCCATTCCGCGTTGAGCGCGAGCACGGGAATTTCGGTCCGGCGTCCCTCCGCGATGAACCGGCCGCTCAGGAAGAGGCCTCCATCAGCGCGCGCGCGGACCTGCTTCAACACGTACCAGCCCAGCCGCAGCTGCCTCAGGTTTGAGTCGAAGCGCTGGGCGCGGTCGAGGGCGCCGTCGGGGGTGAAGCGCAGCAGCCACAGCGGCGCCTCCTTCAGGTACGCCTCATCGGGCGTCGACGCCGCGACGATGAGCCGCGACTTCGCATCCACCTCCGCGGTGATGATGAATGACGAAGCGCCCACCTTCTCGAGCAGCGCCTGCTGGACCTTCTGATTGAAGGCCTCGGCCCGGGCGCCTTTCGCCGTGTGGCGGATGAGCACGTGGGCCACGTCCGCGGGCCCGCTCTCGCCGCTGGGCGCCTTCGCGTCGCGGGAATGGTACGTGGCGATGTAGCCGCCGGAAGGCACGGCGAGCAGTTGCACGAGCTCCTTCATCCGGTCCCGGTCGGACGCGGCTTCGAGCGCCACGGACACCGGCGACGTGTCGCGTTTGCCCAAGGCGTCGATGACCACGAGGCTGCCTACGGGCTCGCCGTTCAGCCGGTTGCAGGTGTGCCCCACCACGCCCCAGGCGCCCTTGGGCGCGGGCACCAGGGCCACGAGCTCGCAGTCTTCATTCGGCGCGTTGAACTTGTCATAGGGCGACCAGATCTCTTCCTCGGCGAAGGCCGCACCGCTCAGCGCCAGCACGAGCAGCGCCGTGCCCGCATTCCTCAAAGCCATCATCACGCGCTCCCGTCCGGGTCCAGGCCGCGCCATCGTGGCACGGGGTCTACCGCCGCGGAGCCTGCTTCCTTCGCGCGCCCATCGCGCCTGACGCGGCGCCCCGCAGGAGTCGGCGGAAGGTGGGGCATTCCATATGACTGGGCGCGGAACAGGCCGCGGCGTGGCGCAGGCCGTCGCGCATCGCGCTCAGCTCACGGATGGTCTTGTCCAGTTGCTCCGCCCTGTCCGCGAGCATCCGCCGGTCGATGCGCGGATGGCCGTCCGGCGCGAACATGCGCGCGATCTCGTCGAGCGAGAAACCGGCCGCGCGCCCCATGGCAATCAACGCCAGCCGCTCCAGCACGCCGGGTTCGAACAGGCGGCGAAGACCCCGCCTGCCACTGGAGGCGATCAGCCCCTTCTCCTCATAGAACCGCAGCGTCGAGGCAGGAACGCCGGAGCGCCGCGCCACCTCCGTGATGTCCAGTGCCGTCATCCTCTTGACCTCAAGTCGACTTGAAGTGGCACCCTGCGGCTTCTGGTTCATGAAGGCAAGCAGGAGGAGACGCCCATGGATGACACGCGCAAGCCCGAGGATGAGCAGACAAAGCTTTGGAATGGCTCCGCCGGATGGGCCTGGGTCGAGACACAGGAGGTGCTCGATTCGATGTTCAGGCCGTTTGAAGACCTGCTCGTGGAGGCGGCCGTCGCCCGCTCCGCGCGCCGGGTGCTCGACGTCGGCTGCGGCACGGGCGGCACCACGCTCGCGGTCGCCAGGCGGCTCGGTGAGCAGGGGCGCTGCACTGGCGTCGACATCTCGGAGCCCATGGTCGCCGCCGCCCGGACCCGCGCCGAACGGGAAGGCACTCCGGCACGCTTCATCCGAGCCAACGCGCAGCTCCATGCCTTCGAGCCCGCGAGCTTCGACCTGCTCCTCTCGCGCTTCGGCGTCATGTTCTTCGACGACTCCGTCCAGGCCTTCGCGAACCTGCGGCGTGCCGCGCGGGATGACGCCGGGCTCCTGTTCATCGCCTGGAGGAGCCCCGCGGAAAATCCGTTCATGACGACGGCCGAGCGTGCCGCGGCGCCGCTCATGCCGAACCTCCCCGCCCGCCGGCCGGACGCGCCAGGGCAGTTCGCCTTCGCGGACTCGCACCGGGTCCACCGCATCCTGGAGGAGAGCGGCTGGTCAGGAATCGACATCCAGCCGCTGGATGTGACCTGCACCCTGTCTGAGCGGGAGCTGGTCCGTTACTTCACCCGGCTCGGTCCCGTCGGCCGGTTCCTGCACGAAGCGGACGAGCGGACCCGCACCCGGGTCATCGAAACGGTCCGCGCCGCCTTCGAGCCCTATGTGTTTGGGACGGAGGTCCGGTTCACCGCGGCCTGCTGGAAGGTCGGCGCCCGAGCGCCAGCCGCCCGTCACTCCCGATAGAGGGTGCGGCTCAGGAAGCCGAGCGCCCGGCCCCACGCGTTGTTCCAGTCCTCCGCCCGCATGGTGTGGTCCGACTCCGGGTACTCGTAGTGGCTGACGTGCGAGCCCAGGCCGGGGAACTCCCCCCAGAGACGGTGCGCGAAGTCCCGGGCCTGATGCGCGGGGACGAGCTGATCCCTCCCCGCGTTCAGCAGGAGCAAGGGATTGCGCGCGCAGTCCCAGGGGCGGTGGACGGGCGCGTCCTGCATCAGCCAGCGCAGCTCGTCCGTCACGTGGCCATCCCGCGGCGTCCAGTCCGGCGAGCCAAGGATGGACACCGTCGCCTGGACGCGGGCGTCCCGGGCCGCCACGGCCAGCGCGGTGTATGCGCCGAACGACACACCCACGAGCCCGATGGGCCCATGGCCCTCGGCCACCACATGGTCGATGACCCGTGACACCTCCGGGACGGCCTCGCGGATGAAGTACAGCAGGCGCGCGTGGTAGTCCGTCGGGCCCAGCGAGGGCATCCCGTCGAGCCAGCCGTCGCGCCGGGCGCCATGGTGCGGGGCGTCCATGCCGACGGCGGCCATGCCCCACGTCGCGAGCGCATCCAACTCCCCGCGCTGCGCGTCGGCATTCGAGAACAGCCCATGCAGCACGATGACAGCGGGGCCGGGCCGGGGCTCGTGGTGCACCTTGAGGACGGGGATGTGACCGTCCACGTGGAAGCGGTGTGATTGCATGGCTGAAACAAGCGATCCGTACATGCGGCAAGCAGGAGACACGCGCTCCGTGAAACCACGAGCCCGCATCATGGGGGCCCATGAGAAATCGTGGCGTGTTGGCAGGTATTTCCACACTCGCGAGTTAGGTTCGCTTGACTACAATTTCTCGTTTTATTGGATTCCACGAATAGAACCCTCTAAAACATCGACAGTCCATCCCGGCGCTCCCGTACTGGGACCGGGAGCTGGGCTGATCCACGTCAAGAGGGGCGACGAACATGTTCAAGAAGGCTGCTGTCCTCGTGGTGAGCTGTGGCGCGCTGCTGACGGCCTGCGGTGGCGATGCGCAGAGCGAGAATGAGGAGATCGTCTCCAACCTGATCGAGGCTGGCTTTCCGGCCAGCGACATCATGGTCGTCGACAACGCGGTGTACGTGGGGCGCGACGCTCACGTGAGCCTGGATGCCTCCCGGGAGATGCTCCAGGCCGGCAGTGAGACGGCGGAGCAGTACCGGACGACCAACCTCGTCGGCACCAGCGTGACGAAGATCTGCGTCATCCCCACCGCCCAGTTCAACAGCTACAGCCGCCTCAGCGCGGGGCTCGACCTGGCCATCGAGAACTACAACAGCCAGGGGCTGCGCATCACCTTCGCGCGCGGCTCGGCGTCCGACTGCACCGCGACCATCTCCGCGAAGACGACCAGCGGTGTCGGCGGCTCGTCCGGCTTCCCCAAGGGCGGCAAGCCCTACGGCACCCTCAACATCGGCGTCGGGCTGCAGGACTACAGCGTGGACGTGAACGAGCACGTCATCACCCACGAGATTGGCCACACCATCGGGTTCCGCCACACGGACTACTACGACCGGTCCATCAGCTGCGGCACCGGCGGCGACGAAGGCGCGTCCAACGTGGGCGCCATCCACATCCCCGGGACGCCGACCACCGCCACGCGGGGCGGCTCGGTGATGAACTCCTGCTTCAGCTCGAACGAAAGCGGCGAGTGGAGCAGCTCCGACCGCACGGCGCTGGACTACCTCTACTAGCGCGGGCCGTGCGCTGGGACCCGTGAGCACGGGTCCCAGCCCCTTCGCCGCCTCTACGTGGCGGCGTCGTGCTGCTCCCGGAGCGCCACGGCTTCACTGGCGGCCACGGTGCGCGTCTTGGCGATGAGCAGGTAGATGGCCGGGACGAAGTAGAGGGTGAAGAGCGTGCCGAGCGCCATGCCCGTCACCAGCACCAGCCCGATGCTGTTTCGCGCCGCCGCGCCCGGTCCCGACACCAGGACCAGCGGGAAGTGGCCCGCGACCGTGGCCACGGTCGTCATCAGGATGGGACGGAGCCGTTCGGCCGCCGCTTCCTTCACCGCCTCGAGCTTCGACTTGCCCTCCTCCTGGAGGCGGTTGGCGAAGTCCACGATGAGGATTCCGTTCTTCGCGATGAGCCCCACCAGCGTCACCAGACCCACCTGTGAGTAGATGTTGAGCGTGGTGGTGAAGCTGTCCGTGAAGTACGGCATCGTCGGGTTCGGCATCCGCAGGAACGTGGTCGTCAGCGCGCCGAAGAGCGCCAGCGGCACCGACCCGGCGAGGATGATGAGCGGATCCCGGAAGCTGTTGAACTGGGCCGCGAGCACCAGGAAGATCAGCACCACCGCGAGCCCGAACGCCGGGGCGAACGAGTCACCCTCCAGGCGAAGCTGCCGGGACTCGCCCGTGTAGTCGATGCGGTAGCCCGCGGGCAGGATCTTCCCGGCCTCCGTCTCCAGGTAGGTGAGCGCCTCATCCAGCGGGCGGATGGCCACGCCGCTGAGCTTCACCGCGTTGAGCTGCTGGAAGCGGTTGAGCGACCGGGGCGCCACCTTGTCCTTGAGGGACGCGATGGCGGACAGCGCCACGAGCTTGCCGTCGGGGCCGGTGACGTGGATGTCCTTGAGCTGCTCAGGGGTGAGGCGGGAGGTGCGCAGGACCTGCGGGATGACCTTGTAGCTGCGGCCGGCGATGTTGAACCGGTTGACGAAGTTGCCGCCCACGGCGGACCCCAGGTCCATGCCCACGGTGCCCAGGTTCAGGCCCAGCTGCGCGACCTTCTCACGGTCGACCTCGACCTCCGACTGGGGCTGGTCCAGCTTCACGTCGATGATGGGCGGGAAGGCGAACAACCCGCTCTGCGTCGCCTTCTCCTGGAGCTGCTGCGCGAAGCCCAGGAGCTCCTCCGCCTCCGCCGTGGAGGCGATGACGAACTCCACCGGGAAGTTGCCACCGCCCGGCAGCGCGGGGGGCTGGAGGGCGAACGTCTGGACCGCCGGGATGGTGTTCACCCGCTGCTGCGCCTCCGCCAGCACCTGCGCCGCGGAGCGCTGGCGCTCCTTGAACGGCTTCAGCACCAGGCCCCAGAAGCCGTTGCTCGGCTGCATGATCTGGAAGTTGAAGCCGGCCTCCGGCATCTCCATCAGCAGCTCGCTCACCTTGGTCACGGACGGCTTCAGTTGATCCAGGGTGGAGTTGGACGGAGTGCTGACGATGCCGATGACGAAGTCCTGGTCCTCCACGGGCGCAAGCTCCCGGGCCGACTGGCTGAACATCATCAGCGCGAGCACGCTCAGGAAGATCCACGCCGCGTAGACCGGCCCGCGAACCAGGAGCGAGCTGTCCAGGGAGCGGGCATACGCGCCCCGCAGGCGCGCGAAGCCGCGGTTGATGACGCCCGCGAACCCCTGGTCCTCGTGGCCCGCCTTCAGGAGCACGGAGGACATCATCGGGGAGAGCGTCAGCGCCACCACGCCTGACAGCGTCACCGCTCCGGCCAGCGTGAGCGCGAACTCGCGGAACAGCGAGCCCGTGAGCCCGCCCTGGAAGGCGATGGGCGCGTAGACCGCGGCGAGCGTGAGGGTCATGGCGATGATGGGGCCCACCAGCTCCCGCGCGCTCCTGAGGGCGGCGTTCACCGGGCTCAGTCCGTCGCGCAGGTGGCGCTCCACGTTCTCCACCACGACGATGGCGTCGTCCACGACCAGGCCTACCGACAGCACCACCGCGAGCAGGGTGAGCAGGTTCACCGTGAAGCCGAACACCTGCATCAGGAACACCGTGCCGATGAGCGACACCGGGATGGCCACCAGCGGCACCAGGATGGAGCGCACGGACCCCAGGAACAGGAAGATGACCAGCACGACGATGATGAGCGTCTCGCCGAGCGTGCTCACCACCTCGTCGATGGCGTTGCGGATGTAGTCCGTGCCGTCGAAGGCGACGCCGCCGTGGATCTGCTCGGGAAGGTCCTTCTTGAGAGAGTCCATCTCCTTGCGGATGCGCTGCATGACGTCCAGCGAGTTGGCGTTGGGCAGCGACCAGATGCCGACGAAGACCGCCGTCTTCCCGTTGAGCGTCACGTCGGTGTCGTAGTCCTCGGCGCCGAGCACCACGTCCGCGATGTCCGACAGACGGACCACCGCGCCGCCGTCCTTGCGGACGATGAGCTGCTTGAACTCCTCCACCGAGCGCAGGCTGGTGTTCGCCGTGAGGTTCACCTGGACGAGCGAGCCCTTCGTCTGGCCCACGGCGGCGAGCGCGTTGTTGGCGGCGAGCGCCTGACGGACCTGGATGGGGCTGACGTTGAGCGCGGCCATCTGGTCCGGCTTCATCCACACCCGCATGGCGAACGTGCGCGCCCCGAGGATGTCCGCGCGCTGCACGCCCTCCACCGAGGACAGCCGGGGCTGGACCACGCGCACCAGGTAGTCGGACAGCTCGTTCAGCTCCAGGAACTCGGAGGTGAAGTTGAGGTAGGCGATGGCGAACTGGCTGTCCGCGGACTCGATGCCGATGACCGGCACCTGGGCCTCGGGCGGAAGGTCGCCGCGGACCTGATCCACCTTGGCGCTGATTTCACTCAGGGCGCGGTTGGAGTCGTAGTTGAGCTTGAGCCGGGCGCGGATGATGGAGACGCCCTGCGTGCTCGTGGACTCGACGTAGTCGATGCCGTCCGCCGCGGCGATGACGCGCTCCAGCGGCGTGGAGATGAAGCCACGGACCAGCTCCGCGTTGGCGCCGACGTAGACCGTGGTGACGGTGATGTCGGCGTTCTCGCTGCGCGGGTACTGCCGCACGTTGAGGGAGCGCAGGGCCTGCAGGCCGGCGATGATGATGATGAGGTTGACGACCAGCGCCACGACGGGGCGCCGGATGAACAGGTCGGTGAAGTTCATGGGTTCGCTTTCTGCGTCCCTACGGGTTCACCGGCTGGGGTGCGGCCTCGACGGGCGGCGCCAGCGCGTTGTTCACGACGACGGCCGCGCCGTTCTTCAGCTTGAAGACACCGCTGCTGACCACGGTCTGCCCGGGATTCAGGCCGGACGTCACCGCGACGTAGTCGCCCCGGCGCTCGCCCAGCCGCACGAACTGCTGCCGCGCCAGCAGGGCCGCCTTGCCCGCGGCGTCCTTGCCCTCGGCGATGGTGAACACCGAGTCGCCATAGGGGGCGAAGAGCACGGCGGTGGCGGGAATGGCCACCACCTGCTGGCTGGCGTCGGAGAGCACCTCCACGCTGGCGAACATGCCCGGCAGCAGCCGGCCGTCCGCGTTGGGCACGGTGGCGCGCATGCGCACGTTGCGCGAGGACAGCTCCACCTCGGGGTTGACGGTGGTGAGGTCCCCCTCCCAGGACTCGCCCGGGAACACGTCGACGTGGAGGCGCACCTTCTGGCCCTGCTTCACCTGGGCCAGCGCCTGCTGGGGAAGCTGGAACTCCACCAGGGCGGGGGTGGTGGACTGCAGGGAGGCGATGGGGTTGCCCGGGGAGACCAGCTGCCCCAGCTCCACCTGCCGGATGCCGATGCGGCCATCGAAGGGCGCGCGGATGGTCTTCTTGGCGATGAGGGACTTCAGGTGCGCCACGGCGGCGGAGGCCTGGATGGCCCGGGCCCGGACGGCATCGAGGTCCGACTGGGTGTTGGCGCCCTGGGCGTGAAGCTTGTCGGCGCGATCCTTGGTCAGCCGCGCGAGCTCCGCGTCGGCCTCGGCGCCGGTCAGCTGGGCCTGCTCGCTGGAGGTGTCGAGCTGGACGAGCACCTGGCCCTTCTTCACCGAAGCGCCGTTCTCGAAGCGGATGTCGGTGATGACGCCCGGCAGCTCCGCGCTCAGGGTCACACCCCGCAGCGCGAGCACCGTGCCGACAGCGCTCCGCGCCCCCTGCCAGCCGAAGGCCTCCGCCTTGGCGGACGTGACGGACTCCGGCGGCGGCACGAAGGTCTCACCGGCCTTGATCATCGCGATGATCTGGCCCGCCTTGACGGCGGCGAGCCCCACGAAGATCGCGAGCAGGAGCAGCACGCCGATGACCCACCGTTTGGCGCGGCTGGCACGGCGCGGGGGGGAGAGGGGGACTTCGAGAGAAGGGGCATCCATCGTGGGCACTCGAACGGGCTGGCGGGCGCAGCCGTGTCAGGGATTGCGCAGCCCTGTAGCCGAACCGCCCGGTGTTTGCGCCCTTGAAAGTACCATTTGGTTGTGGACACTCAACGTCGCGACCCGGCCCAGGGGGTTGGTCAAGCGGACCCGTGACTCGCACGTCACGGGCCCGCCCCGACGCGGAGCCCCAGGCGCGCGGCCGGGGGCGTCCCTGGCGTGTGGGTGCGCATCCTGGATGTATGGGTTCAGGAGGAGGAAGCCATGCTCGCGCATGTTTCATGACCTCTGGGCACGGCGGCAGGGGGGCATCGCGGGTGGGGGCCTTCGAGGGACTGTTCCCCTGGCACCGGTGCCTGCCTGGGCTTGTGTGCGTGTCCAACGTTCTCGCGAGGCGATGACACACGGGAATGCAGGGGCCGGCCCTGATGGGGCCAGTCCTCGAGGAGGCACCATGACGGAGACGATGGAACTGGCTCCACGAGAGCGCGGGGAAGGGGCGGCGCTCCTCCAGCGCTCCTGGCAGCTGGTAGGGGCGCTGACGCACGAGCTCTCCCCCAGGGACCTGCGCACGGGGCGCTGGTTCACCAAGCTGCTGGCCACCTACCTGCGGCACTACGACGCGCACCGGCTGCACCGGGCCGCCGCCGCGAAGGGGACAGGAGCGGACACCACCGAAGCCATCATCCGGCGCGCCTGCGGGGCCGCCTTCCTCTCCGGCGCGGGGAGCGGCTCGGTGACCTCCGGAATCACCGCGGTCTCAGTGGACGCGGGCGTCCCCGGGCTGGTGGTGGGCATCCCCGCCGCGGGGCTGGCCGTCACGACGGAGATGGTCGTGAATGCCCTCATCAACCTGCGGATGGCGTGTGACCTGGCCAGCGCGTTCCAAGTGCGCTTCGACCCGGAGGACCCCTCCGACTTCTCGCGCCTCTACGCCATCACCCGCGGCCAGGGAGCACACGACGAGGACGCGGAGGAGGACCCGCTCGGCCTGGGGCGCGTGGAGCACCTGGCGCGGGCGAAGGCGACCGACCTGGGCGAGGACCTGGGGGCGAAGTTGTTGGGCGAGAGCGTGTCGCGCAACCTCGTGCCCTTCCTGAACGTGGTGACGTCCTCCGTGGCCAACTGGCGGCGCACCCGGCGGCTGGGCGGGTCCGTGCTGGGGTACGTGCGGCTGCGCCGCGCGCTGGAGGACGCCGACACCGCCATCCGCCGCGTGGCCCCGGAGGCCGTGAGCCTGCTGCTGGAGAGCGCCTGGTTCCTCTTCGTCTCCGACGGCCGCCTCAGGGAGGAGGAGTCCGCCGTGCTCGCCCACCAGCTCGCCCGGCTCACCCCGTCACGGCGCCGGGAGACCACGGACCGCTTCGTGGAGGATGCCTCCGCGTGGCTCAAGCGCCTGCGCTCGGCGCCGGCCAGGGCGCGCGAGGTCCTGATGTGGTCGCTGAACCAGCTCTCCGCCGCGGACCTCACCGTGTCCGCCCCCGAGCGGGACCTGCTGCGCAAGGCCGCGGAGGCCCTGCACACCTCCATGGACAGCGGGCACCTGGACACGCTGGCGCGGCGCTACCGCACGGAGGGCGTGACCCACGCGTTCGCCGCCCCGGCGAGAGCCGCCACGCGGCCCGCACGCAAGCCGGCCGGCCGCAAGGGCGCGCGGGCTCCACGGGCGGCGAAGGCCCAGGAGACGCCAGCGCGCCTCCACTGAGCCCCCACCCCTTCCCTCCAGGCCCTGCCTCCAGGCCCTGGAGGTCGAGCGGGGTGTTGACAGGTGGAACGGCCAGCGCGCGGGTGTCACCCCATCATCTTCCCCCGGCGCGCCGGGCCGCCTTGTCCGGACGGGCCGCCATTCCCACCTCTCAGGCCAGGTCGGGGGGCGGCGCATGGTGGTGTTCCTCATGGACGGACAGGCGGCGCCCGCGAGGGTGGTCCGCCACTCGACCGCGGCGCGGCGGTTGCGTCTGGAGATCCCCGGCCTGCAGTGGAACCGCGTCCTCGGGGAGCGGCTGGAGCGCACCTTCGCCACCTGGCCCGGCATCCAGGACGTCAGCGCGGAGCCCCGCACCGGCCGCCTGCTGGTGCGCTACGCGCCGGAGGCCCCGCTGCTGGCCCGGCTGCTCCAGCAACCCGACGAGCCGGTCGCCTGGCCCGCCCCGCACCAGGCCCGCCCGGTGCGGGGCACGCGGAGCGCGCCCCGGGAGCCGTGGCACGCGATGACGGTGGAGGCGGTGCTGGCCCGGCTGGACGGCACGGACCAGGGACTCACCTCGGAGGAGGCGGCGCGGCGGCTCAAGCACTACGGCCCCAACCTGGTGGTGACGGAGAAGCCGCGCTCGCGCCTGTCCATGCTGGGCTCGCAACTGGCCACCGTGCCCACGCTGCTGCTGGCGGGCTCGGCGGGGGCCTCGGCGCTGGCCGGAGACGGGGTGGAGGCGACCGCCATCCTCGCGGTGGTGGGGCTCAACGCGGGCATCGGCTACCGCATCGAGCGCCACAACCAGGAGATGCTCGCCTCCTGGCAGAAGCTGGAGGCGGGCGCGGCGCAGGTGCTGCGCGGCGGCGTCCTCCTCATGGTGCCGGCGGCGGAGCTCGTGCCCGGGGATGTGGTGCTGCTGCGCGCGGGGGACGTGCTGCCCGCGGACGTGCGCGTGCTGGACGCGCACCGGCTCTCCGCGGACGAGGCGCCCCTCACCGGCGAGAGCGAGCCGCAGGCCAAGCAGGCGGCGCCCGTGGATGCGCGGGCGCCGCTGGCGGAGCGGACGTCCCTGCTGTTCGCGGGCACCTCGGTGGCGTCGGGACATGGGCGCGCCCTGGTGGTGGCCACCGGGGCGGACACGGAGCAGGCGCGCGTGCGGGAGCTGGTGGCCCAGGAGTCCGCGCCCCCCACGCCGCTGACGCGCAAGCTGGGCCAGCTCGACCGGCGCGTGGCGGTGGCCTCCGTGGGCGCGGCGGGGCTGTCCGCCCTGGTGGGGCTGGCGCACGGCCGCTCCGGGGCCCAGGTGCTGCGCGGCGCGGTGGCGCTGGGCGTGGCGGCGCTGCCAGAGGGCCTGCCCCTGGTGGCGACCGCGGCGCTGGTGCGCGCCATGCAGCGGCTGTACGCGCGCGGCCTGGTGGTGCGGCGCGTCTCCGCCGCCGAAGCGCTCGGAGGCGTCACCGTCATCTGCACCGACAAGACGGGCACGCTCACCCGCAACGAGATGCGGCTGGACGTGCTGGACCTGGGGGACGGGGCCCTGGACCTGTCCTCGCTGCGCCCGAGGCCCGACGCCGTGCTGGAGGACCCACCCACGCTGGCGCTGGCGCTGGGGCTGCTCAACAGCGACGTGGACGTCCACCGCAACGGCAAGGAGCTGGCGGTGTCCGGCAGCTCCACGGAGAAGGCGCTGGTGGACGCCGCGCACGCCGCGGGGATGGACGGGGCCGCGCTGCGTCGCGCCTTCCCTCGCTGCCACCTCCTCGAGCGCTCCGAGGGCATCCACTACGTGGTGAGCGTCCACCGCGCGCCCGGCTACGGCATGGTGGCCTTCGTCAAGGGGGCCCCCGAGCAGGTGCTGACCCTGTGTGAGCGGGACCTGAAAGGGCCGCTGGACGCGCGCACGCGGGAGCGGCTGGCGCGGCGCAACGACGCGCTGGCGGCGGACGGGCTGCGGGTGCTGGGGCTGGCATGGCGGAGGCTTCCCGGAGACGGAGGACACGCGCCCGCGGACGGCTACACCTTCATCGGTTTCGTGGGGTTGAGAGACCCGCTTCGAGAGGGCGCGGCGGAGTCGGTGCGCAAGGCGCGCGGCGCGGGCATCCGCACGGTGCTGCTGACGGGAGACCAGCCCCGCACGGCCGAGGCCATCGCCCGGCAGGTGGGGCTGGAGGGCGACACGCTCACGCCGGGGACGCTGGCGCGGATGCTCGAGCTGCCGGGCGACGAGCTCGCACGGAGGCTCGAGCGCACGGCGGTGCTGGCGCGCGTGACGCCGGAGAACAAGCGGGATCTGGTGAAGGCGCTGCGCGCGCACGGAGAAATCGTCGCCATGGCCGGAGACGGCATCAACGACGCCCCGGCGCTCCAGGCGGCGGACGTGGGCGTGGCGGTGGGCGTGCGCTCCAGCGACATGGCGCGCGCGGTGGCCGACGTGGTGATGTCCAGCGAGGACCTGCGCAGCATCATGTCCGCGGTGGGCGAGGGCCGCATCGTCCAGGACAACCTGCGCCGCGCGCTGCGCTTCCTCTTCGCCACCAACCTCTCGGAGATGACGCTGGTGCTGGGCGCGGGCCTCCTCGGGCTTCAGGAACCGCTCACGCCGCTGCAGCTGCTGTGGATCAACCTCCTCACGGACACGCTGCCGGGAATCGCCCTGGCCATGGAGCCGGGAGACCCGGCCGTTCTCGACCGGCCGCCCGCGCCGCCAGGGATGCCGCTGCTGACGCGCCCGGCGGTGCGGCGCGTGGTGCGGGACGGAGCGCTGATGGCGGGCGTCGGAGGGCTGGGGCTGGCGCTGGGCGGGCCGCCGCTGGCTTTCGGGACGCTCACCGCGGTGCAGCTGGGCTACTCGGCCGTGTGCCGGGCGCCAAGGCAGACGCGGCGCCATCTGCCCGCGGACGGCGAGTGGCGCCTCCCCGCCTTCATCGGAGGGGCCGCGGCCGTGCACGTGGCGGCGCTCACCCTCCCCCCGCTGCGGCGGGTGCTGGGCCTTCCGGCGCCCACGGCGCTGACGTTCGGCGGGCTGGCCGTGGGCCTCGTCCTGCCGGCCCTGATGGGCACGGTGCCCGCGTGGAGCGGCCAGGTGCGGCGCCGCGAGGCAAGGCCTGTGACTGATGCAACTTCCCCTCCGGAGGCAACGCCGTGAAGTTCGACCTTCCATCCTTTCTCATGGGCTATGGCGCGGGAGCGGGCACGATGCTGCTGGGCAAGCACCTGCGGCCCCTCCTCATGGAGGTGGCCACCGCGGCCTACCGGTTCGTCGACAGTGTGGCCGCGCGCGCCGCCATGAAGCAGGAGGACCTCGAGGACCTGCTGGCCGAGGCGAAGGCCCGCGCCCGCGGCAGCGAGCGCACGCGCCCGGTGGGCGAGGCCCAGGCCTAGGGAGTGGACATGCCGCGAGCCATCTACGTCATCCACGCCTCTCCGGGGCGCACGCGCCTGCGGCTGCCGTGGTTGCGGCACGACGCGAAGCAGGCCACGTCCCTGGCGGACGGGCTGATGCGGGTGGAGGGCATGCACGAGGTCCAGGTGCGGCCCTACACCGGCAGCGTGCTGTGCATCCACGCCCCCCAGGACCTGGGCGTCGAGGGCGTGCTGGAGGAGGTGCGCCGGCGCACCGGCGTGGACGAGGTCTTGCGCCCCGGCGAGGAGCCCGCCGAGGAGGAGGGGGCGCTGCTGCGGGCCCTTTCGGAGGGCAGCGGCGTGGCGCGCGCGGCCAGTCAGTTCTTCAAGGGCGTCAACCTGGACCTGCTGCGTGCCACCGAGGGGCGCATGGACCTGGGCGCGCTGGCGGCCCTGGGCTTCGCGGTGGCGGGCGCGGCGGAGGTGGCCGTGACAGGCAGGATGTCCCGCCCGCCGTGGTTCAACCTGGCCTGGTGGGCCTTCCGCACCTTCGCCACCCTGGAGGATGTGGCCATCCGGAACACCGCCCCCCCGGTGCGCAACAACGGAGGCAACGCCGCGGTCCCGCCCGGCCCGGGCGCCGCCAGGACGCCCGGGCACGACGCATGACTTGAACCCCCCGGACCGCTGGGGGACGGCTCCTGGCGACGCGCTGGGCCGGCTTCAGTCCGGCCAGTTGCCTTCGAGAGGATGGGGGCCGCCGGTGAAGGCGCGCACCAGGTGGGTGCCGCCGACGAAGGCGCCCGCCCACGAGCCTCCCCTGCCGCCGAAGGACTCCTCGCGGTCACCGCGCGAGCGCAGTGCGTTGATGCCGACCTTGAAGGCGTGGAGCCGCGAGGCGATGCGCTGGGCGAGCTCGGGGTCGTCCGTCGCCACCGAGGCCACGAGCGCGCCGTTGGAGACGTTGGCCTCCCGCACCAGCTCCTTCTCGGAGTCCACCGACACCAGGACATCGACGGGACCGAAGGGCTCGCGCAGGTAGAGCTCACTGTCGCGCGGGACGCCGAAGAGCAGGACGGGCGGCAGGTACGCGCCCCGCTCCTGTCGCGAGGTGAAGGCGTCTTCCGCCAGCTCGCCCTGATGCAGCACCGCCGTGCCCAGCGCTTGCGCTTCGGCGATGAGGGTTCGGAGCTCCTCCGCCTTGCTGGGGGAGATGAGCGGCCCGAAGTCCACGTGCGCGCCCAGGACCGGATTGCCCACGCGCAGCGCCGACACGGTGTCGACGTACGTCCGGACGAACCGCGGGACGAGCGACTTTTCGACGACCCACCGGGTGTAGGCCGTGCAGCGTTGCTTGCCGAAGTCGAAGCCCGCTCGAATCTGTTTCGCGAGCGCGTCCCAATCCGTGAAGTGCGTGATGGCGTAGGCGTTCACGCCCTCCATCTCCAGCGCGTAGCGCTTGTCCGTTTCGCGCAGGCGGCGGTGGACCTCCGCGCCGTTGGCGCGGCCGCCAATGAAGGCGACACCCGCGATGCGCGGGTGGCCCACGAGCGCCTCGGAGAGGTCCCTGCCGCGCCCGCCGACGAGCGAGACGGGAAGGCCCGCACGGCGCAGCAGGGCGAAGGCGAGCGTGAGTGAGACACCGCCGCCCTGGGTCGGAATCTTCGAGATGACCGAGTTGCCCGAGAGCGCCTGCACGAGCACGTTGAGCAGCAGCACGGAGAAGGGATAGTTCCAGGAGGCGATGTTCGACACGAGGCCGAGCGGCTTCCGGCCGTCGAGCATCGGGCCCATCCGTTCCAGGTACCATGCGATGCCCGCGAGACACCGGTCCACGTCGTTGGAGGCCGTGGGCAGCGTCTTGCCGATGTCCCACGCCAGGATCCGCACGAGCAGGTCCCGGTGCGCGTGAAGCAGCACCACCGCCTCCACGACGGCTCGGGCGCGGTCCTCGAGCGGACGGGCCGCCCAGGGTGCGAACTCCGCCGCTGCCTGCTCGACGCCCGCGGCCACCTGGGCGGCACCGAGCAGCGGCAGCTCCGCGATGACGCTGCCGTCGATGGGTGAGCTGGCATTGAACCAGGCAGGCGGCTGGATCCACCTTCCTGCGATGGGTGAGAGCAGCCGCCCCTGGGCGTCGAAGGCTTCCGGGATGGCCCGCCGGGCTTCGGCCAGCAGGCGTCGGCTGTCCAGGTGAAGCAGGGGTTCGCCAACGGCTTCGGTATTCAGCACGGGTGTCCCTCCTCGCGCAGTGGATGCGCTCCGAATCAGTTGAAACCCGGCTCATGACGAGCCGCGGCATGAACGCAATATCGTCATGCGCGTTCCATCTGTCTGGAGAGGCAGGCAGGGGGTCGCGCGCTCCGAGGGTTCGGACACGCGTCGTGAAGAGCAACGGCAGGCAGGCGCCTGGGGCGGGCGGGAGCCGAACGCCCCCGCCCGCCCCTGCGGCGCCCGGAGCTCAGCAGTCCAGTGAATACGACTGGGTGTTGCCGTTCGGCCCGGTGACAGTGATGTTGTTGGATCCGTTGAACGACGAGGAGAACGTCCCGTCGCTCGTCTGCGTCGTCACCGACCCCGCCGAGGGGCACTGGTTGGCGCAGCGCTGGTAGCCCGAGACGGACGTCGTCGAGGTGAGGCCGTTGCGCGTGCCCGTCGACTGACTGTCCAGGGTGAAGCACCCGCTGCCCGCCACCCACGTGAGCGTGCTCTGGGACGATCTCGTGTCGAAGCGATCCGGCGAGAAGCTGTTGGAGGTGATGGTCACCTGGCGCTGGTTCCCGTTGGGAGGGGCGCCGGCGATCTGCATGGAGAGGTTGAATGGCGCTCCGTTGATGGTGAGGTTGGAGGAGGTGGCATTGATGGAGAGCTGCCCCTGGTTGTCCGCGAGCACCAGCTGCACGTTGCCGGAGATCTGCTGGATCACGACCGGCGCCGCGCAGTTGTTGAAGGTGTAGTTCACCGTCGCGCCCGACGCGGTGGCGGTGGCGCACCCGGCGGGTGTGAAGGTGGATGAGGCGTTCGCCGCGAGCTGTGCGGCCGCCGCGTTCACGTCGACGGGGGCCTGAGGCTGCCCGCTGCCGGTGGACTGAGGCAGCACCCTGCCAATGCTGTAATACCAATAGCTGTAGACCGGATCGACCCAGGCGTAGCTCCACGCCGCGTCGTACGACCCGTAGTACGGATCGTAATAGGCGGAGTCGTAGTAGTACGGGTCGTAGTAGGCGTCATCGTCCTCGCAGCCAGTGATTGCGAGCAGCGACAAGAACCCCAGCGCCCATTTCATCTTCTTCATCTTGCCCCCATCCTGTTTGTCTTCTGACCGCGTGCTCACCGAACGGTGGGCGTGCAGGGCCGACCGATGCACCCGAGTCCTCTCGGGCGGGTCGGAACCGGGACGAAGGTGGAAACAGGGAGCCAGCGTAAGAATTGGCCCAAGGACCAGCCCGAGTGCGGGCTGGCGGTCATTGGCGTCACGTGCCGCGGATCCCGAGAAGCGGGGCGTGGGAAGGGAACGTCAGTCCCCGGGGGTCCTCAGCCCGAGAGGCGGTGGCGCGTGCAACCGCAGGCGTTCCCCCGACAGCGGGTGGGTGAAGGCGAGCGTCTCCGCGTGGAGCAGGTAGCCACCGTCTCCAGGCAGGCCGGGCGAGTGCTCGCGTGGCAGCCCCCCCGCGGCGAACAGCGGGTCTCCGGCGAGCGGGTGGCCGATGAACGCCAGGTGGATGCGGATCTGCTCGGGACGCCCCGTGTGGATGTGCACTTCGAAGAGCGTGTGGCCGGCACGCCGCTCCAGCACCCGGGCGCTGCTGCTCGACGCCTTGCCCTGGGGGTTCGCCCCGTGCACGGTGCCCAGCAGGGGATGGGGCACCAGCCCGATGGGCGCACGGATGTCGTAGTGATCCTGCGCCGCCAGCCCATCCGAGAGCGCGCGGTAGCGCTTCTCCACGTCGCCCTCGCGCCAGTCGCGCGAGAGGCGCGCGGCCGCCTCGCGCGTGCGGGAGAAGAGCACGAGCCCCGAGGTCGCCCGCCCCAGGCGGTGCAGCGCCGAGGCCTCCGGCCAGCGCTTCCTCACGAACGAGAGCAGCGTGTTCTTGAGGAAGCCGCCCGAGGGAATCGTCGGCAACCCGCTCGGCTTGATGACCGCGAGAAGCATCTCGTCCTCGAGCACCAGCTCGAAGCTGTCCGGCGTCTCCCCCTCCTGCCAGGGCGGGCGGTGCCAGCAGAGCACCTGGCGGGCGCGCAGCACTTCGTCGCCGGTCGCGGTGACGCCATCCAGCTGGACCTCACCGCGCAGGAAGCGGGCGCGCCACTCCGCTTCGGAGGAGTGGCGGTACGTGTCCGTCAGGTAGGCAAGCGCACTGCGCCCGGCGCCGGCTTCAATCTGCTCGCGGTACACGTAGCCGTCATTCAGGCCGGAATTGGACGTCACCCGTCCATCCTATCGCGGGCCTCCGCCAGAAGCCGCCGTGACGGACACCCGCGGGCAGGCAGGCGTCCGGGGACCGCGAGCAGGGGAAGGCTCAGCCTTCCACGGGACGGGTGAGGCCCAGGGTGTCCGCGTAGCTGTGCAGCCCGCGAATGTGATTGCCACCATCGACGGCGAGCGTGTCGCCGGTGATCCACGACGCGAGGTCGCTGCAGAGGAACGACACCACCTTCGCCACGTCCTCCGGCTCGCCACACGGCTTTCCGAGCGGCGTGTGGGCGAGGAACTCCCGCCCCATGGCGCCCTTCATGAGGCCGGCCCCCTCGGCCAGGGGCGTGCGGATGGCTCCCGGGGCCACGACATTCACACGAATGCCGTACCGCCCCAGCTCCGAAGCCGCGACCTTCGAGAAGTTCGCGAGCCCCGCCTTGGAGGCGCAGTAGTGGGCGAGCCCGTCCGTCACGGCCGTCTGATTCAACGAGGAGATGTTGACGATGGAGCCCGGCTGCTTCGCGGCGACGAGCGCCTTCGCGAGTGCCTGGGTGAACAGGAAGGGCCCCTTGAGGTTGATGGCCAGGATCTGGTCGAACTCCTCCGCCGGCAGCTCGAGGAGCGGGCGGAGGGTGGCCGACCCGGCGTTGTTCACCAGGATCCCCGGGAGGCCGAACTCACGCGTGGCCACCTCGATGGCCCGCGCCACGTCCTCCGCGCGGACCACGTCTCCCGCGAAGGGCACGGCCCGAGCGCGCCCCTCCATCACCCGGTTGAGCTCGCTGGCGGCCGCCTCCACCTTCTCCGGGGTCCGCCCGAAGAGGAGGACGTTGGCTCCGTCCCGCATGAGGCGCGCGGCGATTCCCAATCCAATGCCCTGCCCCGCTCCCGTCACGATGGCACTGCTCGATATCAGCTTCATGGTGGCTCCTGTGTATTTCACGGACGGTGTGATCCTACTTCAGGGAACCGTGGGCCCGCTCCACCCGTGCCTTCACGCCGTGCGCGAGTGCATTGCAGGGGCAATCCAGGGATGCTCCCGCACGTCCTGTCCCGGTGGGACGGCCGCAGGGGATGGGTGCCGCGTTGAGTGAAGAGATCGTCTATCGCCATGCCATCGAGGGGCTGTTCCTGCGCTCCGTGGGGAAGCGCCTCACGCCGGAGCTCAAGGACCGGCTGCGCGCCATTGGCCTGGACCTGGACGTGAAGCTTCCGCACCACACGCCCCGCCGTGTCTTCGCGGAGGCGCTGGCCATCACCGCGCGATACCTCTATCCGGAGCTGGATGCACAGGAGGGCTACCGGCGGCTCGGGACGGGCATCATCACCGGGCTGGAGCACACGCTGCTGGGCAAGGCGCTCGTGTCGCTGTGGCCCATCTTCGGGCCTGACCGGGTCCTCTCCCGCATGCAGGAGAGCTTCGCCACGGTGAACAACTATCTGAAGACCGAGCTCATCACCCACGGCCGCGCGAACCACACCATCCGGGTGAGCGAGTGCAACGGCAACCCGGGCTACCTGATGGGCATCATCGAAGCGGGGCTGACCCGGGCCGGCGCGAAGCACGTCCGCGTCGAACCCTTCAACTTCGACGGCCACGCCTGCGCCTACCGCGTGCGCTGGGACCCGTGAGCGCGGGCTTCCTCATGGCAGACTGCGGCCATGACACGCTCTTCTTCTTTCGCAGTCGTCGCGGCGCTGAGTCTGGTGTTGGTGTCCACGGCGTGCACGCCCGCTGATCATGCCCAGGACGAGCAGGACCTCCGCCAGCTGGTGAAGGCGCAGACCGAGGCCTGGAACGCCCACGACGCGACGGCCTGGACGCGGGACTTCGCGGACGACGCCGACTTCATCAACATCGTCGGCACGGTGTTCCAGGGTCGCGCGGAGATTGAAACGCGCCACGCCGCCATCTTCGCGAGCATCTTCAAGGCCAGCCACGCCGAAGTGACCGTGCGCAAGATCCGCTTCCCCAGCGAGGACACCGCCGTGGTGGACACGACGCACGAGGTCACCGGCCACACGGGCCTCCCACCGGGAGTGCAGAACACCGAGGAGGGGCTGCTCCGCACGCAGATGCGGTATGTGCTCAAGCGCACCCAGAAGCAGTGGCGCATCGTCGCGGGCCAGAACACCGACGTGAAGCCGGTCCCCAAGCCCGTGCCCTAGATGATGTGGATGAGCGCGTGCCCCTCCCTGGCTCGTGAAAAGGCACGGCGCGTCACGCATGGGCCCTGGACAATTGCAGCCACCATTCAAGTGATTGCCATGCGTGCGGCGGAACGCCACGCTTTCGCCGCATGGGACACAAGCGGCTGATGCGGGTTGGCGTTGTCGGTGGTGGAGCCATGGGGTGCGGCATCGCGCTCGAGCTCGCCATCGCAGGCAGGCAGGTGGTGCTCTTCAACAGAAGCGCGGACAGCAGCGAGGCGGCGCGCGTGAAGCTGGAGCGCGATGCGGCGCTGCTGGTGGAAACGGGGTTGCTCGCCGCGGAGCGCTGCACCGCCGCGGTCGCGCGCATCCGGCGCACCACGGTGCTCGCCGAGGCCGCCGTGGACCAGGACCTGGTCATCGAGTCCATCCCCGAGGACCTGGCGCTCAAGCAGCAACTCTTCCGCGAGCTGGACCGGCTCGCATCGCCGGACACCCTGCTCGCCACCAACACCACCGCGCTGAGCGTGACGGCCATTGCCCGCGACTGCGCGCGGCCCGAGCGCGTCCTCTCCGCGCACTACTACCTGCCCGCGCACCTCGTGCCGCTGGTGGACGTCATCCCCGGAGAGAAGACCTCGCCCGGCGCGGTGGAGACGGTGCGGCGATTCCTCGAGGAGCTGGGCAAGTCGCCCGTGGTGTTCGCACGGGACGTGCCGGGCTCGGTGGGACCGCGCCTCCAGCAGGCGCTCATCGGCGAGGCCTTCCGGCTGGTTCAGGAGGGTGTGGCCACGCCGGAGATGGTGGACCGCGTCCTCACCCAGGGCATCGGGCGGCGCCTGGGCGCGTCCGGCGTCTTCGACCGGATGGACCTCGTGGGGCTGGACTTCATCACCGGTGTCCTGCGCGGCTCCGGACGTCCGGTGCCGCCGGTGCTCGAGAAGAAGGTGGACCAGGGCGAGCTGGGCCTGAAGACGGGCCAGGGCTTCTACCCGTGGACGCCGGACAGCGCCGCGGCCTTCGAGGAGCGCATGGCCCGCCACCTCATCACCCAGTTGCGCGAGGACCGGGCCACGGGCCGCTTCCGCACGCCCACGCCGGAGTCCGGCGAATGAGTTCCGACGTCGTGTTGATGGATCCGGAGGCGCTGTCGGGCTTCCTCGCGGACGCCATCCGGGAGTACACGGCGTGCACGCCGGAGCTGCCGCCCCGAAGCTGGGCCGTGCTGCTGGGGCGCTTCACGGACGACGCGATGCACGTGGAGCGCGTGGGCTTCGCCGCCAACATCCGCGAGACGGATGACAGCGTGCTCCAGGAGTTCGACGCGACCATCATCCCCCGCTTCGGCGCCTGCTATGCCAACGGGCGGCGCGGCTTCTGGTGTGAGCCCCACGAACTGCTGCGCATCACCACCGAGGCCGAGGCAGAAGGGCTGGAGGTGCTCGGCTCCATCCACCTGCACCCGGACTGGCATCGCATCGGCCCGCCCCACGAGCGCGGCCTGCGCGTCAGCCAGGAGCCCACGCCCATGGACCGGCATCTGTTCCAGGGCAGCGGCTGGCCCCTCAACATGATCCTCTACCTGGAGCGGCGCGAGGGCAGGCTCTACCACTCGTTGGGAGCGTGGGCCCCACCCTCCGACACAGAGCCCGACGCCAGCTGCCGCGCGCTCGCCATCCGCCTGCGCACCCCGGCAACGGTCGTTGAGTAGATCCATCCCTGGCGACCCTCTGGATGGCTTTGAACCTGCGACCCCGCCTGGCCGCGCGACCCGATGGCTTCGCGACCGCCTGGGTCGCGGTGCCTCCCGCAACCGGTGACGCCGCTTTCGCTTCCGGCGCGAGAGCAGGCTCCGACTTCTTGTCGCATGCGACACCGCGGAGGCGAGCAGGACGTATGAGATTGGGAAGGCTTTCCATGCGCACTCCGTGACGAGTACGGCCGCGTCATCTTCGACGCGGGGTGCTGACGCTGGATGTCAGACCATCTCTGTAGAAGGTCATCCCGACGATGACCGACAAAAACACTTTTCCTGAAAAAGCAGATTTTCAGGATCCAATCAAAACACCTGGGCGTCTTCGTCAATCCATGGGGACCGCGCACGGAACCGTCCTGCTCTCCGCGGAGCGGCTTTCGTTCGCCTTCACCCCGGGGACGCCCGTGCTCCGCGATGTCTCCCTGCACCTGAAGGGAGGAACATCCGTGGGGCTGCTTGGGGCCAACGGCGCGGGCAAGACGACGCTGCTGGGGGCGCTCACCGGCACCCTGCGGGGAACGACGGGCGGCTCGGTGCGGCTGGACGTGGGAGGGCTGCCCGCGCGCCGTGCCATCGGGTTCGCGACGCAGGCCATCGCGCTCTATCCCGTGCTCACGGTGGAGGAGAACGTCGGGCACCTGGCCCGGCTGTTGTTGGGGCGCGGGGAGGCGAAGGCCGCCATCGAGCGGACCCTGGAGGAGTTCGCGCTGGGTCCCATTGCCCGCACGCGCGTGCATCACCTGTCAGGGGGGCAGCGGCGGCTCGTGCACCTGGCGGCGAGCTTCGTCCATGCGCCGCCCATCCGGTTGTTGGATGAGCCCACCGTCGCGCTCGACTTCGAGGCTCGCCAGCTGGTGGTGCGCCGGGTGCGCGCCTGGCGCGAGGAGGGCGCCGCGGTGCTGGTCACCGCGCACTACCCCGAGGACATCGAGGAGCTGTCCACGGAGCTGGTGCTGCTGCGGGACGGAAAGACGCGCGACCTGGGCGCACTGGGAACGGTCCTGTCGAGCCAGGCGCGCACGCTGTCGTTGCGTGGCGCGCGTCCCGTGTCTCCGCCCGCCGATGCTTCGTGGGAGCTCACGCTCGCTACCAGCAGCCTGG
The DNA here is from genome assembly GCF_003611695.1 of Corallococcus carmarthensis. Taxonomy (GTDB): domain Bacteria; phylum Myxococcota; class Myxococcia; order Myxococcales; family Myxococcaceae; genus Corallococcus; species Corallococcus carmarthensis. Next base: position 52,426 of record NZ_RAWE01000024.1, read on the forward strand.
AGGAGGTCCGCTCGAAGCTGGGCGAGGTCCCCTCCGATGTCCACCTGTCCGAGCTGCGCCTTTCCGGCAACCGGCTCCGCGACATCCTGCTGAGGGACCCGTCCCTGAGCGCCTTCGCCCGGGAGTCGGAAGGGCCATGAATCAAGACATCGCTTCCAGTGACGCCTCCGCGCCCAGCGGCGTGGCGGGCTTTGTCAACGTGGTGCGTTGCTACGCACTGACGGAGTGGCGGGTGCTCGCACGCGAGCGCACAGCCATGGTGTTCATCTTCATCCTGCCCGCGGTGCTCTCCGCCATCCTGGGCCCGGCGGTGTCGGGGCTCGACGCGGTCCCGGGCGCCATGGGCCGGGCCACCATCGGCTTCGCGGTGATGTTCAGCTACATGGTGGTGACCTACTCCGGTCACGCCTTCTACCGGGACTTCTGGTACCACACCGACGGCAGGCAGGCGTTGATCCGCCCCTCCCGGCTCGCGTTCGCCATGGGCAAGGTGCTGCCCGCGTGCGCGATGTCGTTCGTGCAACTGCTGCTCTTCACGGGCTTCGCGGCGGTGTTCCTGGGCCTGCCGCTGAACGGCGACGTCCTCCAGATAGCCCTCACCGGCGCGGCGCTGGTGACCAGCGGTTCGGCCCTGGGCTTCCTCCTCTTCGCCATCACACGCAGCACCGCCACGCTGTCCAACCTCTCCTACCTGGTGCTGGTGACGTTCAGCGCGGTGGGTGGGGCCATCGTCGCCACCGAAGCCCTGCCGGGTTGGTCTCGCACGCTCGGCTACGCCACGCCGCACTACTGGGCCCTGCGCGCGCTCAACGAAGCCACCTTCGGCCAGGGCCGCTGGAGCGTCGTGCTCCAGAGCACCGCCGTCATCCTCACCTTCACCGCTGTCTGCGCGACCGCCGCGAGCCTGGCGTTCGACTTCCGGAACCCAAAACATGACACGACCTGAACAAGACACGGCGGGCCGCCCTCGGGCACCCGTCATCCAGCGGCTGCTCGGAGACCCGCGCGTGGCGCAGGCCCGCCTGGGCAAGCGCATTGGCCGCCTCCCCTACTTCACGCGCGTGGAGTCGGCCACCGCCCCCATCACCCGCATGGAGGGCCGGGACATCCTCAACTTCGGCTCCAACAACTACCTGGGGCTCGCGAACGACCCTCGCGTCATCGCCGCCGCGCAGGAGGCCTCGGCCCGCTGGGGCGCGGGCGTGACGGGCTCGCGCCTGCTCAATGGCAACCTGGCGCTCCACGAAGAGCTGGAGGACGCCCTGCGGCGCTTCTATGGCCGCACCGGCGCCATGGTGTTCTCCACCGGCTACGGCGCCAACCTGGGCCTGATGAGCTCGCTCCTGGGCCGCAATGACCGCGCCTGGGTGGACGAGGAGATGCACGCCTCTGTCCTGGACGGGGTGTGGCTGGCGCGCGCGAACATGAAGCGCTTCGGCCACAACGACCCGGAGCACCTGCTGGCCCAGGCGAAGGACGACACCGCCTCCGGTCTCTGCGTCGTGGAAGGCGTCTATTCCATGCGCGGAGACCGGGCCCCGCTGCGCCGGTTCCTGGAGGTGTGCCGCGAGACGCGGCTGGCGCTCGTCGTGGACGAAGCGCACGGCCTGGGCACGGTGGGGGCGCGGGGGCTGGGCACCGTGGAGGAGGACGGCGTCGTCCAGGACACGGACTTCATCACCATCACCTTCTCCAAGAGCCTGGGTTCCTGCGGCGGCGCCATCATCGGGGACAAGGATCAGATTGAAGCGCTGCGCGTCCTCACGCGGCCCTTCCTCTTCACCGCCGCCAACACGCCGGCCTCCGTGGCCGCGGCGCTGTCCGCCCTGCGCATCCTCCAAGAGGATCCGGGGCTGGTGGCCCAGTTGAAGGAACGGGTGCGCTCGCTGCGCGAGGCGCTGGCCGCGCGCGGGCTGCGGCCCATTCCGTCGGACGGTCCCATCGTCAGCGTGGAGGTGGGCGCGGACTTCGACACGCTCCAGGCGTGGAGGCTGCTGTGGAATCGGGGCATCTACGCCAACCCGGTCATCCACCCGGCCGTCCCGGCGGGCCACGGCCTGCTGCGCCTGAGCGTGATGCGGACGCATGAGGAGCAGATGGTGCGCACCGTCGCGGACGCGTGCGCGGACGTTTTCTCGGACTTGCAGCTGTCCCAAGAGGGACGGGGGAAGGTGGCATCATGAAACGCACGCATCAGCTTTCCAGTGGTCAACCGCTCACCACGCAGACGCTTCGCGCCCACGGCGTGGACGTCGAACGCATCCTGTCGGAGCTGGTCAGCGACCCCGCCTCGTGCGGCGTGTTGCTGACGGGTTCGCTCGCGGCCGGCAATGGCACGCCCAGTTCGGACGTGGACCTGATGGTGCTGGTGCCACACCGCACGTCGCTCATCTCCACGAAGGAGGGCGTGCGCTTCAAGAACAGCCGCTTCAGTGAAGCGCTCCAGTACTGCGACGGCATCGAGGTCAACATCGAGCTGGCGGAGCGTGGCCGCGTCGCGGAGATCATGACGTGGATGACGGCCATCGCGCCGGCGCTCTACAAGCCGTCCGAGCTGAAGTTCATCCCCATCATCGACGGCCCGGAGCTGCGCTTCCTGCACCGGCTGCGCACGGGGCTTCCGCTGATGAACCCGAGCCTGGTGGCGAGCTGGCGGGACGAGTTCCTGGTGGAGCTGCTGCCCACCTACCTCACCGTGCGGCACTTCATGGAGGTCCACGAGTACCTGGAGGACGCCATCGGCCACCGCGCCGTCAGCGAGGAGTCCAGCCGGCACGTGGCGCGCATCGCGGTGGAGGAGGGGCTCGTCTCCATCCTCGCGACCCTGGGGGTGACGAGCGCCGCGCGCAAGTGGCTGCTCATCGAGTCGCGCAAGGCGATGGCCACCGCTGGTGAGGTGGACCGGGGCCTGCTGGCGGAGGGGCTCTCCATCCACGCGGACTGCGCGACGGGGCCGCTGGGGGAATGCCTCAATCGCATCGAGGCGCTCCACCAGCGCATGGCCAAACGCATGTCGACGGAGCCAGAGCTGGCACGCGCGGTGGAGTTCTTCCAGGGCAGCATCGACTACGTCATCGAGCACCAGGGATGAGCACCTCCGGGAACACGGCGACCCCAGTCCACGCCCCCGCGAGGGCACGGCTGGGAGACGCGCTGGGACAGCTCTACGGAACGGAGCGCGCGGAGGCGCTCGTCCGGGAGCTGGCCCCAGCGGCGGAGGGCGTCCGCGCGCGCCTGAAGCCCGGGCGCGCGGCGGTGCACGCGCGGCCCGCGGTCATCGCCGTGTACCCGGACCACGTGCTCGACGGGGGCCTGGCTCCGCTCGCGGCGCTGCGGCGCTTCCTCGAAGAAGAGGTGGGCGGTGTGGGGCCGGCCCTGCTGCATGTGCTGCCGCCCTATGTGTCGGACGGGGATGACGGCTTCGCGGTGGTGGACCACCAGGCCGTGCATCCGCGCCTGGGGGGATGGGAGGACCTGGAGCGGCTGTCGGAGGTGGGCGGCGGGCTGATGCTCGACCTGGTGATGAACCACGTGTCCACGTCTCACCCGGCGTTCCGGGACGTGCTGCGCGGGGAGGGACGGCCCGGGGACTTCCACCTCTTCTCCGAGCCACGGGCCATCGAATGGGGCACGCGGGTGCGGACCTCTTCCATCCTCCAGCGCTTCGATACGGGGACCCGCGCGGTCTGGGCGTGGTGCACGTACGGGCGCTCACAGGTGGACCTCAACCACGGCTCGCCGGACGTCTTCCTGTCCATGGCGGAGACACTGCTGCGGCTGGTGGAGGCAGGCGCGCGGGTCGTGCGCCTGGATGCCATTCCCCACGTGTGGAAGCGCGTCCCCGGAGGTCCGCACCAGCCGGAGGCGAAGCTGCTGGTGCGCGCGCTGCGCGCCGTGGCCGACCTGGTGGACCCTTCGGTGCGCCTGCTCGCGGAGACGGACCACCGCTCCGGAGCGCGGTGCTACCTGGGGGAGGAGCTGGCGCAGCACGACAACCACCTCGCGGTGCCGCTGCTCGTCTTCGCGGCGGCGCTCGCGGGCGAGTCCGGTCCGCTGGTGGACTGGGTGAACGCGTCCGCGGCGGATGCGCACGGCCGTGACGGCTACGCCTTCCTCCAGACGCATGACGGCGTGCACCTGCGTCCCATGGATCCGCCGCTCGACGCACCCACGTTGCGGCGGGTGATGGAGCGGATGGAGCGTGCCGGCGTCCGGGTGTCCCACGCGGACGTGGGAGGCGAAGCGCGGCCGTACGAGCTCAACAGCTCCCTGCATCGCATCTTCTCCACTGAGGCGGGGCTCGACGTCGAGCGCTACCTGGCCGCGCACGCGCTGCTCTTCGCGCTGCCCGCCACGCCCTGCCTCTACTTCCCCACGCTGTTCGGGCTGCCGGACGCGGTGGGCGTCGAACCCTCCAACCCCCGCGCCGCGAACCGGCACCGCTACGCGGATGGCGCCCTGCGTGCGTGGGTCCGGCAGCCGGTGCACGCACTCATCCTGAAGTCGATGATCAGCCTCATCCGCCTGCGCGACCAGACGCCCGCGCTGCGGGAGGACCGCGGCTGCGAGGCGCGGATGCCAGCGCCCGGGGTCCTGCACCTGGCGCGAGGCCATGGCCGTCAGCCCCTGCATGTCCTGGTGAACTTCGGCGCGGCCCCCGTGTCCGTCCCCGTGCCGTTCCGGGAGTGGAAGGACCTGCTCGGCGGGCGTCAGGGGCAGGGAGACGTCCTGCTCGCGCCTTCAGAAGCGCTGTGGCTCGTGGAACCCGGCAGTGGAGACCCCACATGAGAAACCTTCCCAGTGTGTCTGGCCTCGTGGAGGCCTTCGGCTCGCGTCCGGGGAGCGAGGAGTTCGTCTTCACGTTCTTCGACCCGTACGCCATCGGGCTCGGGCTCGCGGAAGAGGCGCTCGCGTTCCTGGAGGGCGAGGGCTTCCGCGCCGTGGACCGGCGCTTCGTCCAATACACGCAGAGCAGCATCGAGGCGGTGTACAGCCCCAACCGTCCCATCGCGCTCGACAAGACATGGGCGGTCCCGAGCGAGGTGTACCTGCTGGAGTCCTCCTGCGCGCTCATCCTCCGCACCCCGGGCCGGTCGGCCTGCGCGGCGTTCAAGTCGCTCAAGGGGTCGGCGGATCCGCGCAAGCGCTCACCGCTCCACCTGCGAAGCCGGCTCCAAGCCCCGACGCGCGCGCTGAGCCTCATGCATTCCTCGGACGACACACGCGCCACGATTGAAGAGGCCGCCACGGCGTTCGATCCCCGTGAGCTGCGCATGATCCTGGAGTCAGAGGGACGTCCCACCCGGCGCGCGGGCTCCGCCATCCAGCAGTTGCCGGGGGCCGTCGTGGGGCGGGCGTGGCGGCCTTCGCCCATGGAGTTCCTGGTCCGCCTCCGCCTGCGCCTCGCGGAGGAGGTGGAGCTCGTCGCCCCCTGGCCGGAGGAGTTGGTTGCGCCGTGGCGTGAGGCCGCGAACGAACTGGAGGGGCTCCGCTCCGAGCCCTCGGAGTCCCGCGAGGTGTACCTGCGCGTCGTGGCGCGCGAGGCGGCGCTGGTGGACGCCGCGGTCCAGGCGGGGCTTTCGCATCCACGCCGGCCCGGGATGTTCGACTACCGCGTGGAGCCAGCGCTTGGCGCCACGGTGCTGGAACTGCTCCATCACCCGGCGCTGTACCGCGAGACGGACCTCACGCGGCTCATCGGTCCGCTGGGGGCGCTAATCCGCAACGCCTACGAGCGCGTGCTCCTGCGCAGCGCGCTCCAGGAGTTCGAATGAACCCGTCACCCCATCAACGGCACGCGTTCGAGGACCCGGCTCTTGAGGATGAGGTCGTCGTGCGTGCGCAGGATGGAGAGCTCGGTCACGTCGAGCTCCACGAGGGTCGTCTCCCGGAAGCGCTGCAGCACGCCGAAGAGCTCATCCGCCTCGTGCACGTCCAGCTCGGAGTTGAAGCGCAGGTGGTCCATCAACTGGAGACAGCCGATGTAGAAGCCCGGGTGGAGCGAGTGGCCCAGGCGCGTCTGGACCTCGGTGAGGTGGTCCACGGGGTTCGGGCCGTCCGTCAGCTCCGGATAGACGGGGAAGTAGATGCGGCCGTTCTTCTTGCCCCAGAACCAGCCGCCCTTCACCTGGATGCGGAAGCGGGGGAAGCCCTCCAGCCGCTGCTTCACGAAGGGCACGATGTCCGCGATGGGCATCCGTTCATGGAGCCCGTTGCAGATGGTGAAGTGGTGTCTGTATTTGCGCCGCTCGACAGTCTCCCAGGAAATCTTCCGCGCCGCGGCGGTCATGGCCACGGCGTTCATGAAGCGGTTGAACTGGGGGCTCTGGGCGAAGGCACCGAAGTCCACGAAGCCCACCAGCGAGACACGGGGCGCGCGGTAGGTGCCCAGCCAGTCGTAGCCGGCCTTGAGGTCAAACGGCACGGCCTCCGGGTGGTCGGGCCGCACCAGCGGCAGCTGCATCAACCGGTACTCGTAGGAGAGGACATGGTCCTCGGACGGGCGGGGCTGAAGCTCATTGCCCGCGCGGCGGTACGCCAGCCGCTCATCCGTGGCGAAGGTTCTCATGCATCGAATCCACCACACGTGGGCAGGGGCCACAATGCGATGCCGCGCACGCGCCCTGCACCCCGTCCGCTCGTGCGAGGTCGCCCGTGACAGCCCTGAACCGCGAAGCCGCGACGCTTCGCCTCACCCCTCTGGTTGGAAGTTCTCCTGACTGCCGCATCCGTGGCGTTGGCCCCGTGCACGCCTCCATGTGGCTCTGGGCCGAGCGCGTCCTCGGCACGCTCGCCCAGTCGTACGACGGCGTGCCGCTGACGCTCGTGTTCAAGGGAACGGTGCTCCCGCGTCCGCGCGCGCTCCGCGTGTTGCTCCAGGCGGCCCCCACCGTCATCGCGACCTGGCGGGGGGAGTGCCGCTTCATCGTCGGAAGGACCCAGGCGGTACGAGAGGCGCTGGAAGGAGGGGACCTGGACGCGCTGGCGGACCGGCTGACCCAGGCCGGAGACGTGGCCCGCTTCGAGCTGGAAGCGGACGAGGTCTCAAGCGAGCTCCTGGCGCCCGTGGGCCGGCTCGTGCTGGGGGACAAGGCGCGCACGCTCGACCTCCTGTCGGAGCTGCACGGGCCGTGGCGCATCTCCCGTCCGCACATCGTGCAGGGCGAGGACTGGGCCCGGGACCGCGATGCCGTGCTCCAGCGTGTACAGGCGCGCTTCGGGAACGAGCGCGTCGTGGTGCGCTCCTCCTGCTCCGCGGAGGATGCGTGGACCGAATCGAACGCGGGTCGCTTCCTCTCAGTGCTCGACGTGGACGCGGGCGATGCCGTGACCGTGGGCGGCGCCATCTCGGACGTCTTCGCTTCGTACGGTCCGGGGGCTGGAGCGGAGAAGGTCTTCCTCCAGTCCTACGTCCACCCCGTGAGCGAGAGCGGCGTGCTGATGGCGCGGCACCCGGAGACGCTGGCCTCGTACTGGGTGGTGGCGTCGGACGTCTCCAGCGGGCGCACGGATCAGATCACATCCGGCGCCCTGGAGAAGCCCTCCTCCGCGTACGTGGAGCACGGCGTGCCCCGGGGCCTGTTACCGGACTCGCTCCGTCGCGTCGTCACCGTGGGCCGAGAGCTGGTGAAGCTCATTGGCGTGGAGGCATTGGACATCGAGTTCGCGCTGGCGGGCGGTGACTTCCACCTCTTCCAGGTGCGCCCCATCGCCAAGGGTTCGTCGCTGCCGGAGGGAAGCGAGGTCCGCCGGGCGATGCTGCTGGCGGATGCCTGCACGGCGCACCAGGCGCTGCTGCGGCCCAAGGCCCCTGTCGTCGGAGATGGGGCCGTCTACAGCACGATGACGGACTGGAACCCGGCGGAGATGATTGGCCGGCGCCCGCTTCCGCTCGCGCGCACGCTCTACGGCAGGCTGATCACGGACCGGACCTGGGCGGAGCAGCGCGCGGCCTACGGGTACCGCGACCTGCGCGGCACTCCCCTGCTGCGCGACTTCGCGGGGCACGCCTACGTGGACGTGCGCGCCTCTCTCAACTCCTTCATCCCGGCCGTCACCCCGGCGCGCGTGGCGGAGGCCCTGGTCTCCCGGCAGCTGGCCCGGCTGGCCCACGCCCCCGAGCTGCATGACAAGGTGGAGTTCGAGATCGCGGACACATGCGCGAGCCTCGGCCTGCGCGAGCGGCTTCGGAGGCTCTACGCGTCCTCGTTGGATGCAGGGGAGCTGGACGCCCTGGCCACCGCGCTGCGGGACATCACGCTCCGCGGGCTCTCCGACCTCCCCGCGCAGGTGGAGCAGGTGGAGCGGCTTCGGTCCCATCCGTTCGCGCCGGGCTTCGAGGGCGGACTCGGCCCCATCCTCGCGCGCTTGCGGCAGTTGGGCACCCTGCCCTTCGCGCACCTGGCACGGACGGCGTTCGTGGTGACCGCGCTGCTCAAGAGCTTCGTGCGCGAGGGAGTGATGGATTCAAGCGAGCAGCGCGAAGTGCTCCAGCGCATCCGGACGGTGGCGGGACAGCTGCAAGCGGATGCGCTCCGCGTGCGGCGGGGCGAGCTGGGCCTGGAGGCGCTCGTCGCGGAGTTCGGCCACCTGCGCCCGGGGACCTATGACATCCGGATGCCCCGCTATGACGCGGACCCGGAGCGATACTTCGGCCCGCTCATCTCCGGAGGGGAGGAACCGTTCAGGCACGAGGCCCCGCTGTCCCGGAGCCTCCACGAGCGCCTGGGCGCGGGCCTGCGGAGCGCCGGCCTGTCGATGACCGGCGAGGTGTTTCTCGCGCACCTGGGCGCGGGCATCGCGGGGCGCGAGTACGGCAAGCACGTCTTCACGAAGACGCTGAGCGGCGTGCTCGAACACCTCGCGCAGTGGGGCGAGCCGCTGGGGCTGAGCAGGGATGACCTGGCGCACCTGTCACTGGAGCAGGTGGAGACCGCCCTGACGCTTCCGCCGCTCGAGGCCCGGTCGTGGTGCCGCGACGCCGTGGAGGAGGCCCGCGAGCATGCCGCCGCCGTCAACCTCATCGAGCTGCCGGACATCCTGGTGCGCACGTCGCACCTGCTCTTCCACGTGAGCAGTGGAGAGCAGCCCCTCTTCGTCACCAAGGCGTGCGTGCGCGCGCCGGTGCTGGTCGCGGACGGGCTGCCAGACCCGGAGCGCGTGCGCGGAAACATCGTGCTGCTGGAGCGCGCCGACCCCGGCTACGACGGGCTGCTCGCGCTGGGCGTCGCCGGCATCGTCACGGCGTACGGGGGCGCGAACTCACACATGGCGGTGCGCTGCACCGAGTTGCAGTTGCCCGCCGCCATCGGCGTGGGACGGGAGCAGTTCCGGCGGCTGTCGGGTGGGCGGGCGATGACGCTGGACTGCGGGGGGCGCAGGCTCGTCCATGAGTGAGTGCCGCGTGGTCCTGATCACCCAGCGCAGCGACCGTGTCCCGGGGCGTCCGGAGATGCGGGACGCACTCGAGGACTCCTGGGCCTCGTGCCTGTGGGAGGCCGGCTGGGTGCCGTTCCCCGCGGTGAACGTGGCCGCCGCGGCCGCCGCCCAGTTCGAAGCCCTTCGTCCGGGGCTCGTCATCCTGAGTGGAGGCAACGACGCTCCGGGGACGGGACCGGATGCCGTTCCCGCGCGCGATGAGACGGAGTCGGTCCTGCTGTCGCTTGCCGCCCGGACGCGGACACCGGTGCTGGGCGTGTGCCGGGGCGCGCAGATGCTCGCGCGCTTCGCGGGGATGCGGCTGGTGCCTGTCGAAGGCCACGTGCGCGTGCGCCACGTGCTGACGGGTCCCCTCGCCCAGGCGTGGCAGGGCCCGGCGGAGGTGGCGAGCTTCCACCACTGGGGCGTGGCGGAGGACTCCCTGCCCTACGGCTGGGACGTCCTCGCGCGCTCGGAGGACGGCGCGGTGGAGGCCTTCGCGAACCGGGCGCGGCGTTCGCTGGGCATCCTCTGGCACCCCGAGCGTGAGCCCCATCACCTTTCCGCAGTCCTTGAAGTCATGGAGGCGTACGAACCGTGAAAGCCATCATCCTGGCCGCGGGCCTGGGCACCCGCATGGGGCCGCTCGCTGCGAACCGGCCGAAGTGTCTGGTGGAGTTGGCGGGAGCCCCGCTGCTCGACCATCAGCTGGCCGTCTACAAGCACTTCGGCGTGGACGTCACGGTGATGGCCGGCGCGTATCCCGAGCTGACGCAGGCGGGGCGTGACGTGCGCGTTGTCGTGAACCCGGCCTACACCACCGGCAACATGGTCTCCACGCTGCGCTTCAGCCAGCCGGTGGTGTCCCGGACGGAGCCAGTCCTCGTCTCCTATGGGGACATCGTCTTCTCGCGCGAGGTGTTGGCGCGAATGCTCGCCGCGTCCCGGGACGTGGACGTCGCCATCGACACGCAGTGGCGCCGTCTCTGGGAGCTGCGGATGGAGGACCCCACGACCGACTGCGAGTCCTTGCGCCTCGAAGGCGAGCGCATCGTGGACATCGGCTCGCGAGTGCGTTCGGTGGAGGCGGTGCAGGGGCAGTACATCGGGCTGCTGCGGTTCGGGCCCGGCGTCCTGCACGCGCTGCTGGAGCGCTTCGACCAGCGTGTGGCAAAGGATCCGCGCTACTGGAACATCTCCATGACGGCCTTCCTCCAGGACCTCATCTCCGATGGAGTGGAGGTCCACGCCGTGCCCATCGCGTCCGGCTGGCTGGAGGCGGACAACGCGGAGGACCTGCGCCGCTACACGGAGGCCCACGCCTCGGGAGCACTGGCGGGCTTCTGGTCCCCCACCGCGGTCAGATGAGACGCACCCGAGGGTCCCCCGCGTCCTGGAGCAGCGAGAAGCCAGCGCGGTAGCGCTCCTGGATGCCGGGGACGGACAGGTCCACGACCGGCAAACCCAGCCAACAACGGCAACTCTTGCCGGCCCGAAGCGCCGGATCGCGGCAAGACTTGCCGTCTTCACGGGTTGCTTCAGGGCGAGCGGCCTTGAACGTGGATTGGCCCTGCCCTTGCTTTGGTGAGCCTCGCGGGGCCGGGGCCGTACGGTGAATCTGAAACACAGCTGGGAGCCAGTGCCATGATGATGGGAAGAAGCTGCATCCTTGGAGCAGTCATGCTGACGGCCGCGTGTGGTGTCTCCAACCCTGAACAGGAGGCCGCGGAGGACGATGTCACGGCGAAGACGTGCCTCCCCAACTGCCCACCGCCGACGAAGATCGCCTTCGCGTCGAACCGGGGAAGCGACCCCGCCCACCCCATCAACACCTACGATATCTTCGTGATGGGCACCGATGGCACCGTGTTGACCCGCCTCACGACCGACCTCGTGATGGACCGGCGCCCCAAACTCAACAAGGCGCGCACCCAGGTGGTCTGGCAGCGCGACTACAGCCAGACGTATCCGTACTTTGGCGACTTCGAGATCGTCACCGCCAACATCGACGGCAGCAACATGCAGCGGCTCACGAACTGGGCAGGTGAAGACGAACAGCCCGCCTTCAGCCCCGACGGGACGCGCATCGTCTTCGTCCACTGCACCTCCCGGTGCAGCCTCTACCTGATGGACGCCAACGGCCAGAACCTGGCCCTCCTGGCCACGGACCTGCAAGGCGCCGGCAGCTACCTCACGCCGAGCTTCAGCCCCGATGGTCAGAAGGTCGTGTTCGGCTACGAGGCGCTGAGCACGTCGGACATTCCCTTCCGGGGCATCTACCGCATCAACGTGGATGGGACGGGCCTGGTGAGGCTGAACGAAGGCCCCTCCGACTGGACCTCGTTCTTCCCGGTCTACAACGCGGCGGGGACGAAGATTGCCTTCACCGCGAGCATCTCAGTGCAGAGCTTGTACGAGCGGGACCTCTACTCCATGAACGCGGACGGGACGGGTCTGGTCGCGCTGCAGAACGGGCCGGAGGACGACCAATGCCCGGCCTACAGTCCTACTGCGGATACCCTGGTGTTCGAACGCCTCACGAACAGCGCGAGCAGTAGCGAAATCTTCATGCGGTCCGTCAACGGCACCCTTACCAACCTGACGAACACCGTGAGCGCGGACGAAGTCGAACCGTCCTGGCAGTGACGGAAGCCCGGTGAAACGGCGCGCCCCCCGCCAGGTGGGCGCGCCGTTTCTTTCCCCTAGTTCGTCACCCGGGCCGTCCCGATGAGCGCGCGGTGGTCGGAGCACGACCCGTCACCCCGCAGGGTGGCTTCGACATACTTCTTCCCCGTCCAGTTGTACGCGAAGAACATGTAGTCGAGCTTCGAGTTCCACGGCTGGTTGCATGCCGCGCTGTACTGGCGCTTGGTCTCGCGGTTCGCGGCTTGGTCCGCATCGATGAACGGGTCACCGTTCCCCAGGTGGTTCAGGGTCTGGATCACGGGGAAGGAGGGCGCCGAGTTGAAGTCGCCTCCGACCATGACCCGGTAGCCCTCGTTCATCCAGCCGAGCGACCAGCTCTTGATCGTGTTCGCTTGATTGAGCCGCGTGTTGTCGTCCGGGCCCGAGCCGGCGATGAGGTGGGTGCTGCACGCCCGGAAGGTCCGACCCTCCTTGGTGAAGTCCACGCAGATCATCCCGTGGCCCGAGTTCCCCGGCAGGGCGAGGTTGTAGGGCCCGGCGAGCGGATACTCCGACCGGGCGGCGATCAGGTTGCCGTGGTTGGCCCCCCCGGTGCCGCCACACGCGGCCTTGTACTTGGTGGGGTAGAACGCGGCCCAGTACCCCCTGGGTGCGTTGGTGTTCCAGAACGCCGTTGCCTGCGTCTGGCAGACCTCCTGGAGCGCGACCACGTCGGGCTGCTTGCTCCCGATCAAATCGTTCACCAATGCGATGGCGCCCGTGCCGCCCCCGTAGGCGAGCTCACCACCGATGTTGTGGGTGATCGCGACGATGTAGCCGGAGTTGACCAGCGCATTCACCCCCTGCGCCTCGGCGGACCCGGCCGGGGCCGAACCCAGCTCGGCCGGAGTCGAGGTCTCACCCGCCAGGGCCACGATGGGGGCGAACAGCAGACCGGTCAGGAGCTTCTTCATGGCGAAACCTCCAAGGTGATAGGGATGTTTTCCAGAAATGCTCGTTTCTCAAGACCTTCTTGTCAAACCAGAAAAACATGACCGGGAGGTGGGTGCTTGTTTCGCTCCGCGTCCAGCGGGGCGGCAGAGAGGTCCGCTCAGGTGTACGTCTCGACCTCTTCCAGCTTCTCGCGCAGGGCCTCCAGCTGCGCGGGCGTCGCGCCCAGCCGCTTCATCATCGCCATCTCCGGGACGAAGCGCTCCTCGGACACCTCGTGTCGGTGCGGAAGCCGGCGCGTCGAAGCGGGGTCTCCACGACTCGTCCAGGATCTCCCTGGCGCGTGGAGCTTGTCCGCCCAGGTGGGCGGCGCGATGAGCACACCCCGAGCGCCATCAACAGGGCGGCCAGGTGCAGCGCGATGGATGACCTTGGAGCAGTGGGACCGGGCATCGGGGCGTGAACCCGCAGGGCCGTACCCTGGCCCCGTTCGCGCCCCTCAATGCATCCGCACCTTCACGCCCACGCGTCCCCGGGGAATGGCCACCGCGGACCTTGGCTCGGGGGTGTAGGTCGTCGTCACCGTGCGGAAGCGGGGGGCCGCGATACGGGCGTCGTAGCGCTGGCGCTTCGCCGCGTCGCCCAGCGCGTCGTAGGCGGCCTGGACCTGGAGGAAGTGCTCCGTGGACTCCGGGCTCACGTCCCGGTCCGGGTGGTAACGCCGCACCAGTCGCAGGTAGGCACGCCGGATCTCGCCCGCGTCCGCTGTCGCCGTCACGCCCAGCACCGCGTACAGGTCCACCATGCACCGGAACCTGGAGACGGTGCGCGCTCCGGGCAAAAGGACCCCAGGGCCCGTGCGTCTGTTTGAACCCGAACCGCGAGGGCCGCACGACCCGTTTTCCCGCCCGCCTGCGTGAGGTGTCGAGTGCTGGCGTACGTGAACGAGGCAGGAGGGGTGCGAGCGACGCTGGAGCACCTGGCCCTCCGCGGAACCTCCGCTCCTGCCCTCACCCTCCACATGGCCTCCATCCCGCCGATGCGCGAAGGCCCGTGCGTTAGATTGGGGACATGTCCCTGGCACCTCCTCCCTCCGCTCCCGCGCGCCGCCGTGTCATCCTCAACGGTGTCGCGGCCGTGCTCGGATTGCTCACGGTGGCGCTGCTGGCGCACGCCTTCATCCGCTGGCAGGAGGCGGACCGGGACTCCTCGTCGAAACCTCCTTCGCCGAGGGACCTTCATGACGCGCGACGTGCTCGCGTCGAATTGGCCGCTGCGCGGACCGATGGACCCCGCGCTTCTTCCTTCCGGGCCTGTCCGAACAAGGTGACGGGGGACTGTGACCACGGCGAAGCGTGTGACTCCACGAAGTACGATCTTCCACCGTGTCTGAGTGGAAACTGTTCTCCGCCCAAGCAAACGGGCGATCTTCGCTGCCACCGCATCTGCGAAGACGGGCTCTGCGCGGAAGGCGAGACGTGTGTGAAGCGCCGTCTCTTTGTCAGTGATTATGGTGTTCCAGAGGTTCCCCTGTGTCTGTGCTCCGGGAGCTCCTGTCCGACGAGGGGCCCCGAGGCGGAGCCCTGGCCCGCGGAGGGCGGCCTTGCGCTCTGGCGGGAGGAGCCGTCCATGCCTGTCGACCTCTACTACCATGCCTCCGCGGCCTCACGGGACCGTGTCTTCGTTTCAGGAGGGCTGAGCTTCAAGCAGGGTTCCACTTCTTCGCTCGACCAACGGGCGACTGTCTTTTCCGCGCCCATCCAGGCGGATGGCGTGCTGGGCGCATGGACGGAGAGCGCGCAGTTGCCCGACCCGCTCGTGCATCACGCGATGGCCGTGGTGGATCAGCGGCTGTTCGTCGCGGGCGGCGAGCTCCGAAGAAGTTTCTCCAAGGGGGTGAGTTCCGCGTCCCTGCGGGAGGATGGAACCCTGGGCCCCTGGCAAACAGAAGCCGCACTGCCCCAGCCTCGCGGATGGCATGCGCTGGTGGCAGCTGGCGCGGAACTGTGGGTGGTCGGAGGCTCGCTCGATAAGGGCTACTTCACGACGGGCACGCCCGAGCTCTGGCGCGCGAAGCGCTCCGCATCACGCATCGAAGGGTGGGAGTCCATCGAGGCCCCCTCCACGCTTCACTTCGACCAGACGCCAGCGGTGGCGATGGGCCGTCTGTATGTGACGGGGGCCGAGGGCAAGCTGTACTCCATGGCACTCGACGCCGAGCATGTCTGGCGGACGGAGACCTCCACGCCTTCGTGGTCGGGGCGGTCGCACGGCGATGATCCACGCCTGGACGTAGTGCGGTTGCTGGCGATGGAGGATCGGCTGGTTCTTCTCCTGCAACAGGGGCGCGTCCTCACCGCTCCGCTCCAGGCGGAAGGCCGCGTGGGCCCGTGGTCCCAGGCGTCCCGGATGTATGGCCCCGGCAGTGGATTCACCGCCAGCCAGGGTGAAGACGGCCGCATCTATGTGTTTGGCGGCACGAGCGCCAATCCCGAGGAGCACCGGAACGCGCGGGTCTGGTCCAGCCAGCGTTTGACGCCGTGAGCCGGCTGGCTTCGGGTCCCCACTGCGGTCAGATGAGGCGCACCCGGGGGTCCCCCGCGTCCTGGAGCAGGGAGAAGCCGGCGCGGTAGCGCTCCTGGATGTCGGGGACGGAGGTCAGCGCGCGGACGGCCGCGTCCCAGTCCGGCCAGGTGAGCTGCTCCGAGCGGACGGCGTCGCTGAAGGGCGTGTCGTCCGTGAGGTGGAAGTGCACCTGCCCCACGTCCTGCCGGGGACCCGCGTTGACGAGCACCGACGCGGGGGCCCGCTGCCGTGCGCCGGTGATGAGCGCGAAGAGGTCCGCGCGAAGCCCGGCGTGGCGCGGGTGCGCCAGGGCGAAGACGTCCGGCACGCCCCGCAGGGGGACGGCGATGTGGTGGAAGGTGCCGTAGACGGGACGCGGGTGGCGGTAGATGGCGGCCTGCTTCGAGCGGTCCACGGAGGTGAGGGGAAGGAGCCGGTCCGCGTGCGCGAAGCCGAAGCGCACCAGGGAGCCGGAGGCAGGGGTCCGCGCCATCCGGAACGCCAGCTGTTTGAGGGTTGCCATGAACGTCCTTCGCTCGGGTGTCAGTCGAAGGAAGCATGCCCTCGCGGTCTGACAGCCTGCTCCGCAGGTCCGACTCCAGGCGGGATTCTCAAGGTCCCCACCGGGATGTCCAGAAGCTTGCGCTCACCCTCCACAAGCGGGTTCAAACGCCTGCGCTATCAGCTATATCCGCTTTCGCCTCATTTCCATGGACCAGACTGCCATTGCCCGCATCAAGCGTGCAGGTCCATCACCAAGGAGTCTCCATGTTCTCAAGAAGCCTCGTACTTGCGGCAGGGTGCATCGCGCTGGGATTCGGGTGTGGCGAGCCCGCGGATGAGACGCAGGAAATCGTTGGCAACCTGGTCAGTGCCGGATTCCCGTCCAACGACATCATGGTCGTCGATGGGAAGGTCTATGTCGGGCGGGATGCCGAGGTGTCCCTGGACGCCTCTCGCGAGATGCTCGCGGCCGGCGCGACCCCCGAGGAGCAGTACCGCACGAACAACGTCGTCAGCCCGTCCCTGACGAAGATCTGCATCAACGGTTCGGCGTTCACCGGCGTGTTCAGCACGGCGCTGGACATGGCCATCCAGAACTACGACGAGCTGCCGCTCACCTTCACCATGGCGCGCACGCCGAGCACCGGCTGTAGCTTCACCATCAATGGGGTCATCGACCCGAACATGAATGGCGGCGTGGCCGGCTTCCCGGTGAACGGCAATCCGTTCGGGCAGATCACCATCGGAGGCCTGCTCAGCCAGTACGGCGTCGACGTCATCGAGCACGTCATCACGCATGAGATTGGCCACACCATCGGCTTCCGCCACTCGGACTACTACAACCGCGCCATCAGCTGCGGCTCCGGCGGCAACGAGGGTGACGCCGGTGTCGGCGCAATCCACATCCCCGGCACGCCGACGACGGCGAGCGTCGGCGAATCGATCATGAACTCCTGCTTCCGCGCGGTGGAGACGGGCGAGTTCACCGCCAGCGACCGCACCGCGCTGGCCGCGATGTACACGGCCTCCGCCCCCAGCCTGGTCAGCGCCCTGGACTCGAACCGCTGTCTGGACGTGACCGGCGGCAGCGAAGCGCAGGGAACGCCCACCCAGCTCTGGGAGTGCAACGGGTCCCCCGCGCAGCAGTGGCGCCTGACGGCTCAAGGAGAGCTGCGAAGCAGCCTGGCGCCCAATCTCTGTCTGGACGTCTTCAACGGCGATCCGACGCCGGGCACGGTCGTCCAGATCTATGGGTGCAATGGCACGGCCGCCCAGCGGTGGACGGTGGTCGGCGCCACGGTGCGCAGCGCCCTGGCGCCCAACCTCTGCCTGGATGTCTTCAATGCCAGCACGACCCCAGGCACCAAGATCCAAGTCTGGGAGTGCAACGGCACGAACGCCCAGAACTGGTTCACGCGCTGAGGAGCGCGGGGTCCAGCGTGCGCTCGGGCGCCAATAGCCCAAGCGCACGCAGGAGGGGGATGCGGCGGGCCTATAGCCCTACCTGGAGCAGGAGGATGAGCCGCGAGAAGGAGTCCGTGCCCTCCCGCAGCGCCGGATAGTGGTCCCAGCTGAGCGCGGCTCCCAACGGACCGAAGTGCAGGTCCGCGAGGAGCCGCAGGCCCAGCCTGGCTTCGGGGAGCACCTGCACCGGCACCCCCAGGCCGAGCCCGAAGCTCGGGATGATGACGACCTGGGGCGTCGCATACTGCGTGAGGGGCGTGATGACGACCTCGTCGCGAAAGTCCGTCTCCACCGAGAGCGAATGCAGGAAGGACTCGGGCGCCGCCAACTGGTAGCCGAACCGGGCCATGAAGCGGGCACCGTCCCCGAGCCGCGCGCCCAGGCCCAGCTGCACACCGCCCGAAGTCCACCACGGCTTGCGCTTCGTCAGCGTGATGTTGAGCCGCTCGGGCGCGCTCGCCGCCGTGAGGCTCCGCTCCGCCACCACCTGCTCGCCCTCGTGCCGAAGCCGCCAGCCCGTGGCCACCGGCAGCGTGCGCGCGGATGCGTCCAGGCTGCTGCCCACCTCCCACGCGGAAGGGACCCGCACCGTGATGTGGAGCGTGGGGTTGCCCGCCCAGGTCCGGATGGGTCCCAGCAGATAGTCGATGTCCCAGTGCGTGGCCTGCTCCGGCCCGGGGGACAGCAGTGCGTGACGCGCCTGGACCGCGGGCCATACGTACCCCGGGGGCAGGAAGCGCCGCTCGAGCTGCATCAGGCCCCGCACCAACAGCTCCCCTTCCCGCCCGGGCGGAAGCGTGAGGGTGAAGCCGAAGCGCTCCACCGGGGTATGCGCGAGCCGTGCGGAGTCGGGCATGGGGCCAAGCGAGGTCGCCTGCCCCTCTGTCACCGGGAGAGGCTCTTCGTCGAATCGCACGCTGACCTCACGCGTACGGAGGCCCAGGAAGGAGGCATCGATGACCTCCGCCTCGGCAGTCCCGTTGCGCAGCCGGTAGCGCGCCTCGAAGCGGCAGACCGCCTCTTGCTCCGCCTCCGCGCAATCGAAGTCCAGCTTCTCGCTGAGCACCTCCGAGCGCGTGCGCGCTGTCCCCGGTGACAGGGTGAAGGTCGCCGGCGTACGCGTGGAGGCGGCCACGTTGGCGGCGGCGGGCAATGCGGCGAGGAGACACGCGATGAACGCAAGGCGGACCGCCATGTCAGCCAGTGTCGCTCAAGTCCGAGGGAGCACCGAGGCGGTCCCACCGGAACGGAGCCGATCACGCGGAGCTCCACGTCACAGGCAGCGGCCATCCGCGAAGACCTTGGAGAGAAGCGGATGAAGTCCGCGAGCGAGCCTTCAACCACTTCGGTCCCTTCACCCCGCGCCCCGCCGTCCACACCCTTGAACTCGGCGGACCTCCGCATGCTGGCGGGGCTCCTGTAACCGGTCTCTGCCCCGCCGCGTATCCCTCCTCGCGACACCTGGAAGAGGCCGGAGGCGCTCTCAACGACCGAGAGTTGCCCGCACCCCTCAACATTCCACCCATGAGGTTTGTCCTGTCAGGACGATGCCCGGGCGGAGCCAGGTGCCCCACCATTCTCCTCTGGAAATTGACGTACCGCCCTACGCAGGGAGCACCGGGCCGGAAACATTTCAAACAATATGCCGCACACCATCCCACTCCACCGGGATCCGACCAGGAATTTCTTACAAAGTGGTGGGGCGCGGAAACTTCCGGACGGGGGTTGGGGAGAATGGGAAAAAACGGTCGCCGTTCCGGTCGCCGTTCCTATCGAACTCCGGAGTCCGCCCATGACCGCGCCCATCGGCTACCGCCCGCTTCCGCCGCCC
>NZ_RAWE01000250.1 GCF_003611695.1 Corallococcus carmarthensis
GGCCAGCGCCCCGGCCGCGGCGTCGTGCTCGGCGAGCCGGCTGAGCCCCATCTCCAAGCCCACCGCGAAGCCCCTGCCCCCCGCCGTGGCCTCCATGCGCGAGCGCATCATCAAGGCCGCCGTGGCGTGCGACTACGCGGGACTCCAGAAGCTGGGCGACGAGAAGGGCCCGAGCGTGCGCTTCTCCTACGACCCCGACCAGGACATGACCACCACCTGGCGCATCCAGGAGGAGTGGAAGGACAGCCCGCAGCCCGTGCTGGCGCGGCTGGTCCACGTCCTCAACCTCCCCTTCTACCAGGAGGGCAATCTCTACTGGTGGCCCACCGCCTTCCGCGAGGGCGCCACCGACGCGGACTTCGCCCTGCTCAAGGGCATCTACCCGGACTCCATGATCGACGACATGCGCAAGGAGAAGAGCTACATCGGCATGCGCGTCGGCATCTCCGTGGACGGCGACTGGCAGGCCGCCATCCAGGGCGACTGAGCCCTCCACCCGCGTCAGTCGCCGGTGACGAAGCGCGCGACGGCCTCCATGACCTCCTCGTCGCCCACCATCGCGACGTGGTCCGCCTTCGTCTCCAGCCGGTCCACGTGGAGCGGCGCCGGAGGCAGCGCCCGCGTCGTCAGCACTGAACCGTCGCCGTCCGCGAGCACCGGATCCTCGAACGTGGGCTTCCCGTCGATGACCCGGAAGGACTTGATCAACGGATGCCCCACGCCCACCACCGCCAGCGTGCGGAAGGGCGGCGGCGGACCACCGCGCTCGGACAGCGTCCGAGCCAGCTCCGAGCGCGCCTCCAGCATCCGCTCCAGCCACTGGCGATACGCGGGCAGGTCCCGCACCGCCTTGTCCTGGAACACGCCCCACCCGCCGTCGACCCACGCGTCCGGCCGGTATGCGTCGAACGACACCGGCTGGCCGCTCGCGTCCACGAAGAAGTCGCTCTGCGCCGGCAGCAGCTGGAACGCGGACGCGAACGTGAAGAGCGCCTCCGGTGACAGCAGCGCGCGGTTGCGCCCCACCGGCGTGCCCAGGGTGAAGTCGTCGAACATGCCCGGCGCCCCCCGGAACGGCGTGCCCAGGAACACCACGCGCTTCACGTGCCGCGCGCCCGCCCACGTGGGTTCGCCCGTGTCGTCGCCCGTGCCGTAGCGCAGGCATTGCAGCGTGACGAGCCCGCCCATGCTGTGCGCCACCAGGTTCACCTTCACCCGCCCGCCGCGCGACGCCGCGAGCTCATCCAACAGCGCGCACAGCCGCTTCGCCGTCACGCGGTTGTCCTGCCGCCAGTCGTAGTCGAAGACCATGAAGCCCGGCAGGCGCTCGCGCGCGAACTCCAGGAAGCCCTTGTAGATGTCGTAGCGCGCCACCCACGGCAGCACCGTGAAGCGCGTCATCGGCCCGTCCACCTCCAGCGGTCCGAAGTTCGGCGTCGCCCGCTGCCCGGGAAACGGCAGCGCCAGCGAACGCTCACCGCGCGTCAGCAGGTCGCCCACGGACACCCAGGCCCGCTCGCGCTCCCCGTCCGCTGTCGCGAGGAACGACCCACGGTAGCCATGGATGAAGACCGTCACCTCGTCGCCCTTGGGCGCGGGCAGCTCGACGCGGGAGGCGGTGCAGGCGCTCAGCAACATGAGGAAGGGGACCGGGAACAGACGCATGCGGCGCAACGTCTCCCCCGCTGGCCCCTCCATGCAAGCGCCCCAGCATCGCAGGCCCTGACGCGTCAGCCTCGCCCCCCGGCGCGTCAGACCCTGGACGGACGGGTCAGGAATGCCCTCCTGGACAGCTGTGGATTCACGGCAGGTCGGCTTGCATCCCGTGGCCTGCCCCGTGCAAAAGGGCATGGTGAGTGCCCGGTCCGGGTCAAGGGAGTTCGAGCCATGGATGAGATTGTCGTTCAGTTGAAGTCACTTGCTCTGACCGAAGCGCTTCCGCTGCTGCTCAAGGTCATTGGCGCGCTGTTCATCTGGTTCATCGGGCGGGCGGTCATTGGCGGCTTCCGCAAGGTGCTGGACATGGGCCTGCATCGGCGGCAGTTGGACGCCACGCTCATCCGCTACGTCGGTTCGCTCTTCACGGGCGCACTCACCCTGATGCTGATGGTCGGCATCCTGGGGCTGATGGGCGTGGAGACGACGTCCTTCGCCGCGTTGATCGCCGCCGCGGGTATCGCCATCGGCGCCGCGTGGTCCGGGCTGCTCGCCAACTTCGCCGCGGGAGTCTTCCTGCTGGTGCTGCGTCCCTTCCGCGTGGGCGAGGAGATTGAAGCGGGCGGCGTCGTGGGCATCGTCCAGGAGATTGGCCTGTTCGTCACCACGCTCGACACGTCGGACAACGTGCGGATCTCCGTGGGCAACAACCAGATGTTCAGCGACAACATCGTCAACTTCAGCCACCACCCGCACCGCAAGCTGACGGTGAAGGTGCCGCTGATGCACGGCGTGGACGTGCGGGTGCTCCAGCAGGTGCTGTTGGACCGCCTGCCTTCGGTGAAGGGCGTCCAGGAGAAGCCCGTGCCCCAGGTGGAGGTGGCGGAGTTCACGCTCCACGGCCCCGTCCTCGCGGTGTGCATCTTCTGCAAGCCCACCGAGTACAACGACACGCAGGCCAACGTCGGCGAGGCGATCGCGGAGAGCCTCCTGGCCGTCGGCTACACCCTGCCGGCGGCGGCCCTGCTGGCCGCGCCGCCGCCGCTCGCGAAGGTGGGCTGAACGCAGGACCGGTGGCACGCGTGCCGCCTTGAACCGGTGTGAGTCCGGGACCGCGTGGGGAAGCCCACGCGGTCCGGCCAGGGCATCGCCGCGTCAGGGATGGCCGTGAGTTGGAGCAAAGGGACCCGGGTGCTGGCAGCCAGCCCGGGGCCCGCCCTCCCTCCAGACGGGGGGACGACCCCGCGAGCAGGCCCCTCTCCGGAGGACACCGTGAGTTCTTCCGGTGGCGAGTCCGGGGAGCCCCTCTCTTCCCGTAAATACGCGAATTCTTTGGGGCTTCCGTCAGGGCGCCCCCATGACAGGTCGCTCGCCTACGGAATAGTGTGGCCAGTGTGGATTTGACCCACCCTCACGCTTCTCCCGGGAGAGCAGCGCAGGGCGTCAATCCGGAATCACCAGCAGGCCTGAGTTTTCGCGAAGGCCACCGCCCCGGGTGGCGCACGCGATGGCGTCCCCGAGCGCGGAGTACATGAGATGAGCCACGAGCTGTCGAAGCGGATCGCCAACCTCTCACCGGAGAAGCGCGCCGAACTGCTCAAGAAGGTGGCCGCGCAGAAGGCCGCCACCGGCAACTCCACGCAGGGGCTCATCCCGGTTCAGGACCGCTCGCGACCGCTGCCGCTGTCCTTCGCCCAGCAGCGCCTGTGGTTCATTGATCAGCTGGAGCCCGGCAGTGCGCTCTACAACGTGCCCATGGCGGTGCGCCTGGAGGGTGCGCTCGACGTGGCCGTGCTGGAGCGCGCGCTGCGCGAAGTGGTGCGCCGTCACGAAGTCCTTCGCACCACCTTCCGCGTGGATGTGTCCGGGCAGCCCGTGCAGGTGGTGGCGCCGGAGCTGGAGCTCACGCTGGAGCGCCACGACCTCACGGGCTCGCCGCGGGAAGCAGCGTGGCGCCTGGCGCGTGAAGCCGCGGCCCGGCCCTTCGACCTGGCGAATGGTCCGCTCCTGCGCGCGCTGTTGGTGACGTCTGACCCGGGAGAGCACCTGCTCGTGGTGGTGCTGCACCACATCGTCTCCGACGGCTGGTCCATGACGCTGCTGGTGCGCGAGGTGGCACTGCTCTACGGCGCGCTCGCGCGCGGACTGGCCGCCCCCCTGCCCGCGCTGGGTGTGCAGTACGCGGACTTCGGCGTCTGGCAGCGCGAGTGGCTGCAGGGCGCCCGGCTGGAGAAGCAACTCGATTACTGGAAGCAGCAGCTGGCCGGAGTGCCCTCCGCGCTGGAGCTTCCCACCGACCTGCCCCGCCCCGCGGCCCGCAGTGGCCGGGGCGCCCGTCACGAGCTCCTGCTGTCGCGTGAGCTGACGGAGGCGTTGAGGACGCTGGCGCAGCAGGAAGGCGCCTCGCTCTTCATGGTGCTGCTGACGGGCTGGCAGGTGCTGCTGTCGCGCTACGCGGGGCAGGAGGACGTGACGGTGGGCTCGCCGGTGGCGGGCCGCACGCGCGGCGAGGTGCAGGGCCTCATCGGGCTGTTCGTCAACACGGTGGTGCTGCGCACGCAGGTCGAGCCCTCCGCGTCCTTCCGGTCGCTGCTGCACCAGGTGCGCGAGACGGTGCTCGCGGCCCATGAGCACCAGGAGTTCCCCTTCGACCGGCTGGTGGAGGCGCTGCGCCCGGAGCGCACCCAGGGGCGCACGCCGTTCTTCCAGGTGATGCTCACGCTCCAGGCCTCCCTGCGCGGCGCGGCGTCCGTGGAGGGTGTGAAGCTGGAGGCGGTGGAGCTGGACACGCTCACGTCCAAGTTCGACCTGATGCTCCAGGTGCTGGAGACGGAAGCAGGCCTCAAGGGCTTCCTCGAGTACGACACCGACCTCTTCACCGCGCCCACGATGGCGCGCATGGCGGAGCACCTGCGCGTGCTCCTGGAGGGCGCGGTCCGCCGTCCACACCAGGCCGTCTCCCACCTGCCGCTGCTCACCGATGCCGAGCGCCATGAGGTGCTGCTCGACTGGCAGCCGCCCCGCCCCGCCCCGCTGCCGTGGACATCGCAGCACGGCGCCTTCGAAGCACGGGTGGACCTGACGCCAGACGCGGTCGCCGTCACCTTCGGAGACCAGTCGCTCACGTACGCGCAGCTGGAGGCACGGGCGTCGCGGCTGGCGCGCCACCTGCGCCGGTTGGGCGTGGGCACCGAGGTGCGGGTGGGCCTGTGCGTGGAGCGCTCGCACGACATGCTGGTGGCGGTGCTCGCCGTGTTGAAGGCCGGAGGCACCTACGTGCCGTTGGATCCGGCGTTCCCCACGGACCGCCTGGCGTACATGGTGGAGAGCAGCGGGATGCCAGTGCTGGTGTCGCAGCGCTCGCTGGAGTCCCTCCTGCCGCCGCATTCAGCGCGCGTGGTGCTGCTGGATGGGGACGCGGAGGCCATCGCGGCGGAGGACGGCTCGCCGCTGCGCGACGCGGTGCCACCGGAGGCCGTGGCGTACGTGCTCTTCACCTCCGGCAGCACGGGCCGGCCCAAGGGCGTGCAGGTGCCCCACGGCGCGGTGGCGCGCTTCCTCGCGGCGCTGCGTGAGACAACGGGCATGTCCTCCAAGGACGTGCTGGTGGCCGTCACCACGCTGTCGTTCGACATCGCGGTGCTGGAGCTGTTCCTGCCGCTGTCGGTGGGCGGGCAGGTCGTCATCGCATCAAGGGACATCGCCGTGGACGGCGCGCGGCTTGCGGGCCTGCTCCAGCAGCGCGGAGCGACAGTGCTCCAGGCCACGCCCAGCACCTGGCGGCTGCTGCTGGAAACGGATTGGCGGGGCCCGGGGCTGACGGCGCTCACCGGAGGCGAGGCCCTGCCGCGAGAGCTGGCCGAGTCGCTGCTCCAGCGGTGTGGCGTGCTGTGGAACGTGTACGGCCCCACGGAGACGACCGTGTGGTCCACCGCGCACGCGGTGGCGTCGGGTATGGGGAGCGTGCCCATCGGGCGGCCCATCTCCGGCACGCAGGTGTACGTGTTGGACAGCGGGTTGAACCCGGTGCCGCGCGGCGTGCCGGGCGAGCTGTTCATTGGCGGCGAGGGAGTCACCCGGGGCTACCTCCACCGGCCGGACCTCACGGCGGAGCGCTTCATCCCGGACGCGCACGGCGGCGAGCCGGGCATGCGCGTGTACCGCACGGGTGACCGCGTGCGGTGGGCCGCGAACGGCGTGCTGGAGTACCTCAACCGCGTCGACAACCAGGTGAAGCTGCGCGGCTACCGCATCGAGCTGGGCGAAATCGAAGCGGTGCTGAGCCAGGCCCCGGGCGTGCGCGACGCGGCCGTGGTGGTGCGCGGAAACGCGGCCGACGCGCGCCTGGTGGGCTACGTGGTGGCGCGCCCCGGCCAGACGCTGGAGTCCCAGGCCCTGCGCGCGCTCATGAAGGAGCGGCTGCCCGAGTACATGGTGCCGTCCGCGCTGGTCGTGCTGGACGCGATGCCCCTGACGCCCAACGGGAAGGTGGACCGAAAGGCCCTGCCCGCGCCGGATGTGTCCACGGAAGCGGCGCGCGAGTTCGTCGCGCCCCGCACGCCGATGGAGGCCCAGGTCGCGGAGCTCTATGCGTCGCTCCTCCATGTGCAGCGGGTGGGCGCCACCGACAGCTTCTTCGAACTGGGAGGCCACTCGCTGCTCGCCACGCGGCTGACGTCGCGGTTGCGCACGGCGTACCAGGTGGACCTGCCCCTGCAGGCGTTGTTCGAGTCCCCCACCGTGGGTGAGCTGGCGGCGCGCATCGCGGCCTCGGCGAGGGATCCGCGCTTCGCCGGTCCGCCCCCGGTGGTGCCGGTGCCGCGCACGCAGAAGCTGCCCACGTCCTTCGCGCAGCAGCGCATCTGGGTACTGGAGCAGTTCGACCCCGGGTCGGCCGCGTACAACATGCCGTTCTCGCTGCGGCTGACGGGGGCGCTGAACCTGGAGGCCCTGCGCCGCGCGCTGGAGTGCGTGGTGCACCGGCACGAATCCCTGCGCACCACCTTCCGGCCAGGGACGGATGAGCCCGTGCAGGTCATCGCGCCGCCCGAACCGCTGGTGCTGCCGGTGGTGGACCTGCGCGCCCTTTCTCCGGAGCAGCGCGACGCGGAGGTGAAGCGCCGCACGGACGTGGAGGTGCGCCACCCGTTCAACCTGGAGGCAGGGTCGCTGCTGCGTGTGTCGGTGCTGGTGCTGGATGCGCAGGAGCACCTGGTGCTGCTGACCATCCACCACGCCATCTTCGACGGCTGGTCCATGAGCATCCTGATGCGGGAGCTGTCGGAGGCCTACCGGGCCTTCGCCGCGGGAACGAAGCCCGCGCTGCCGGCGCTGCCCTTCCAGTACGCGGACTTCGCGGTGTGGCAGCGCAAGTGGCTGTCGGGCGCGGAGATGGAGCGGCAGCTCGCGTGGTGGCGCCAGCAGATTGACGGGATGCCGTCCGTGCTGGAGCTGCCCACGGACCGTCCCCGCGGTCGCCGCGAGGCACACCCTGGCGCCCTGTTGTTCGTCGCGTTCCCCCTGGAGCTGTCGAAGGCCGTGGAGGCCCTCTGCGTGCGTGAAGGCATCACGCCCTTCATGTTCCTGCTCGCCGCGCTCCAGGTGCTGATTGGCCGCTACTCCGGCCAGGACGACGTGAGCATCGGCTCCTCCGTGGCGGGCCGCAACGACGCGGAGCTGGAGGGGCTGCTCGGGTTCTTCATCAACACGCTCGTGCTGCGCACCCGGATGGGTGGCGAGCCCACCGTGCGGGAGCTGCTGAGCCGCGTGCGCACCACCACGCTGGGAGTGCTCGCGAACCAGTACGTGCCCTTCGAACAGCTCCAGCCGATGCGCGACCTGCGCGCGTCGCCGTTGTTCAACGTGCTGTTCCTCATGCAGAACATCCCGGATGTAGACCTCTCGCTCGCGGGAGTGAAGGTCCAGGTCGAGGAGCGCACGGGCGCGTCCGCGAAGTTCGACCTCACGCTCTCGCTGGCCCGGACCGAGAAGGGCTTCACGGGCGAGCTGGAGTACGACACCGACCTGTTCGACAGGTCCACCGTCACGCGGATGGTGCGGCACCTGCGGCTGATCGTGGAGGGCTTCGTCGCGCATCCGGATCACCGCGTGTCGTCGCTGCAGTTGCTCGCGGGGGAGGAGCGGCAGCAGGTGCTGGTGGAGTGGAACGCCACGCGAGCGCCGTTCCCCGAAGCGTGCATGCATTCGCTCTTCGAGGCGCAGGTGCATCGTGCGCCCGAGTCGCTGGCCGCGGTCTTCGAGGGGACGCAGCTGACGTACGCGCAACTGGACGCGCGCGCCAATCAACTTGCCCACGCTCTTCGCCGGCGTGGCGTGGGCCCGGAGGTCCGGGTTGCACTCAGTGTCGAGCGCTCCCTCGACGTCGTCATCGGGCTGCTCGGCATCCTGAAGGCGGGTGGCGCCTGGGTGCCGGTGGATCCGCTCCTGCCCCGCGAGCGACTGGCCTTCATGCTGGAGGACAGCGCCGCCCAGGTGCTCGTCACCCAGCAGCCGCTCGTGGACCGCTTCCCTGAAGCGCTGCATGCCCGCGCGCTCTGCCTGGATACCGAGCGCTCCGCTCTCGCCAAGGAGCCGACGGATGCGCCCGTGACGGGCGTGACGCCCGCGAACATGGCGTACCTGCTCTACACCTCGGGCAGCACGGGCACGCCCAAGGGCACGGCAGTGGAACACCGCAGTGTCGCAAACCTCGTCACCCACGAGGCCGTGGCGTACGGCATCGGCCCTGGCAGCCGCGTGCTTCAGTTCGCCAGCCTCAGCTTCGACCTGTCCGTGGAGGAGATCTTCACCACGCTCTGCAACGGCGCCACGTTGGTGCTCGCGCCGCTGGAGAAGTTGATGCCGGGCGCACCACTGCCCGTGCTGCTGCGTGAGCAGCACCTCTCCGTCATCAGCCTCACCCCCGCTGCACTGGCGGCCACGTTCTCCGAGGGGCTGCCTGAAGTGCGCACCGTCATCTCCGGCGGTGAGGCCCTGCCCGCGGATGTCGTCGCGCGTTGGGCTCCGGGACGAAGGCTGATCAACACCTACGGCCCCACCGAAGCCACCGTCATCGCCACGCTGGGCGATGTCGTGGCGAGCAACAGCGTGCCGTCCATTGGCAAGCCGCTGGCGAACGTGCGCGTCTACGTGTTGGACCCGCACGGGCAGCCGGTGCCCGTGGGCGTGCGCGGTGAACTGCACATCGGTGGCGTGGGCGTCGCGCGCGGGTACGCGGGACGGCCTGCCCTCACCGCCGAGCGCTTCGTGCCGGACGGCCTCTCCGGTGAGGAAGGGGCACGCCTCTACCGCACGGGAGACGTGGTGCGCTGGCGCGCGGACGGCCAGCTGGACTTCGTCGGGCGCATCGACGCCCAGGTGAAGGTGCGCGGCTTCCGCATCGAGTTGGGCGAAGTCGAAAACGCCCTGCGTGCCGCCCCCGCCGTGAAGGACGCCGTCGTCCTCGCCCGTGAGGACTCTCCTGGCGACAAGCGGCTCGTCGCCTACGTCGTGGGTGAAGCCCTCGACGTCACCGCCCTCCGCGCCCACCTCAAACAGCACCTGCCCGAGTACATGGTGCCCGCCGCCTTCGTCTCCCTGGAGACGCTGCCGCTGACGTCCAACGGCAAGGTGGACCGCAAGGCCCTCCCTGCTCCGGACGCGAGCACACTTCGGGCCTCGCATGCCTATGAAGCCCCAGCGACGCCGCTGGAGGAGAAGCTCGCGACCCTTTGGGGCGAAGTGCTGCGCGTGCCCACGGTGGGCCGCACGGACAACTTCTTCGAGTTGGGCGGACACTCCCTGCTCGCCACCCAGCTGGTGGCCCGCGTGCGCGCCGCGCTCGACGTGGAGCTGTCCCTTCGTGCCCTCTTCGAGGCTCCTACCATCGTGGCCCTTGCAGAGAGGTTGCAGCGGGCCTCCACCGCCACGCGTCTGCCAGCACTGACGCGCACACGCGACGAGGGCCCCCAGCCGCTCTCCTTCGCTCAGCAGCGCCTCTGGTTCCTGGACCAACTGGCACCGGACGACGCGTCCTACAACCTCCCCGTCGCGCTGCGCCTCATCGGCCGCCTGGACGTGGAGGCCCTGCGCCGCGCCTTCGAAGTGCTCGTGGATCGCCACGAGGCCCTGCGCACCACCTTCTTCGAACAGGAGGGTCAGCCCTTCCAGTGCATCCATGCTCCGGCCGCGTGGGCGCTCCCGGTGGAGGACCTCTCTGGGTTGGAAGAGTCCTCGCGCGAGGCGGAGACGCTGCGGCTTGCCACCCGTGAGGCACGGCAGCCCTTCCATCTCGTCCACGGTCCGTTGCTGCGCACCACACTTCTGCGCCTGAACGAGGAGACGCACGTCCTCCTGATGACGATGCACCACATCGTCTCCGACGGTTGGTCGATGGGCGTCCTCGTGAAGGAGTTGGCCGCGAGCTACGCCGCATTCTCCGCGGGCCGCGAGCCCACCCTGGCGCCGCTGCCGGTGCAGTACGCGGACTTCGCCCTCTGGCAGCGCCAGTGGCTGCAGGGCGAGACGTTGGAGTCGCAGCTCAACTACTGGAAGCGTCAGTTGGCCGGTGCGCCTTCCGCGCTGGAGCTGCCCACGGACCGCCCGCGTCCTCCCGTGCAGTCCCGTCGCGGTGCCACCGTGCCCGTGCACTTCCCTTCGGAGCTGACGGACTCCCTGCGCAGCCTCGCCCAGCGTGAAGGCGCCACGCCCTTCATGCTGCTGCTCTCCGCCTTCCAGCTGCTCCTCTCCCGCTACTCCGGACAGGACGACATCAGCGTCGGCTCCCCCATCGCCGGCCGCACCCACGCCGAGGCCGAAAGCCTCATCGGCTTCTTCGTCAACACCCTCGTCCTGCGCGCCCACGTGCGCCCGGAGGAGACATTCCGTCAGCTGCTCTCCCAGGTGAAGGCCACCACGCTCGCGGCCTACGAGCACCAGCACGTCCCCTTCGAGAAGCTGGTGGAGGTCCTCCAGCCCTCGCGCGACTTGAGCCGCAGCCCTCTCTTCCAGGTGATGCTCGTCCTGCAGAATGCCCCCGCCGAGGCGCTCCGCGTGCCGGGCATGGCCTTCCAGCCCATTCCCCTCGAAGGCAACTCCTCCCGCTTCGACCTCGCACTCACCCTCTTCGAGGTGCCCCAGGGCCTCACCGGCTTCCTTGAGTACAGCTCCGACCTCTTCGACGCGGCGTCCGTCCAGCGTCTCATGGGTCACTTCGGCGTCCTCCTCGCCTCCCTTGCCGCCCAGCCGGATGCACGTGTCTCCGCCCTGGAGATGTTGACCGTCGCGGAACGGCAGCAACTCCTCGTCGAGTGGAATGAGACGGACGTCGCCTTCCCGCGCGACACCTGCATCCACCACGTCGTCGCGGAGCAGGCGCGCCGGGCTCCGGACGCGGTCGCCGTCCGCATGGGGGAGCGCAGCCTTTCGTATGCGGGCCTCGATGCCTGGGCCCACGGACTTGCCGTCCAACTGCATGCGGCTGGTGTCTCGCGGGGCGACCGAGTCGTTGTCCTCGCTGAGCGCTCTCCAGAGTTGGTGGCGGGCCTGCTGGCCGTCCTCAAGGTGGGCGCCGCCTACGTCCCCGTCTCTCCGGGCGTCCCGCCCGAGCGCCTTGCCTTCATGCTGGAGGACTGCGGCGCTTCCGTCCTCCTCACCCAGCAGCACCTACGGCCTTCCCTCCCCTCGCTCTCCGCGCGTGTCCTCTTGTTGGAGATGGAGGCCGCGGTAGCGCGGCAGCCGCTGCTCGTGGCGTCCGTGGGCCCAGAGGATCTGGCCTACGTCATCTACACCTCCGGCAGCACCGGCCGTCCCAAGGGCGTCGCCGTCCACCACCGCGCGTTGATGAATCTCGTCTCCTGGCACCAGCGCACCTATTCGCTGTCTCCCCAGGACTCCACCGCTCTCACCGCGGGCGTCGCCTTCGACGCCTCCACCTGGGAGGTGTGGCCCTCCCTGGCCTCTGGCGCATGCCTCGTCGTCCCTCCGGATGCCGCGCGCGCGGAGCCCGCCCAACTGCTCCAGTGGATGGCCCGCGAAGCCATCACCACCTGCTTCATGCCGACGCCGCTCGCCGAAGCCGTGCTGCGCGAAGAATGGCCCCGCCCCATGGCCCTCCGCGCCCTGCTGACGGGTGGAGACGCCCTGCACCACGGCCCGCCTGCCTCCGTACCCGCCTCACTCTTCAATCACTACGGGCCCACCGAGAGCACCGTCGTCGCCACCTTCACTCCCGTCCCGCCCGCCACACGTGACGACGGAACGCGGCCTCCCATTGGCCGCCCCATCGCCAACACCCGCACCTACGTCCTCGACGCTCACCTTCAGCCGGTGCCCATTGGCGTCCCGGGAGAACTCTTTCTCGCCAGTGAGGGCCTCGCGTGGGGTTACCTCGGCCAGCCCGCCCTGAGTGCCGAGCGCTTCATCCCGCATCCCTTCTCCTCCACCCCGGGCGCCCGCCTCTACCGCACTGGCGACGTCGTTCGCTGGCGGGCCGACGGCCAGCTGGACTACCTGCAGCGGCTCGACTTCCAGGTGAAGGTGCGCGGCTTCCGCATCGAGCTGGGCGAAATCGAAGCCTCCCTCCTCGCCCATGCCTCCGTGCATGAGGCCGTCGTCCTCGCCCGCGAGGATGTCCCAGGCGACAAGCGTCTCGTCGCATACCTCGTGCCGACCTCGGGCCAGGAGCTGGACACCACCGTCCTGCGCGCCTTCCTCAAGGAGCGGCTGCCCGAGTACATGGTGCCCTCCGCCTTCCTCGTCCTGGAGGCCCTCCCCCTCAACGCCAACGGCAAGGTGGACAGGAAGGCCCTGCCCATCCCGGACGCTTCGCCGCTCGCGGACTTCGTCGCCCCTCGCAATCCCGCCGAAGAGAAGCTCGCCGACGTCTTCGCCCACGTCCTGCGCGTGGAGCGCGTGGGCATCCACGACGACTTCTTCTCCCTGGGCGGCCACTCGCTGCTCGCCACCCAGCTCGTCTCCCGCGTGCGCGCCGCCTTCGGTGCGGAACTGCCCCTGCGCGCCCTCTTCGAGGCCCCCACCGTCGCCGCCCTCGCCGAGCGTCTGCGCACCACCACCTCCAGCCCGCGGCTGCCTCCACTCACCCGCGCCAGCCACGACGGCCCGCCGCCCCTCTCCTTCGCCCAGCAGCGGCTGTGGCTGTTGGATCAACTCCAGCCGGGCAGCGCCGCGTACAACGTCCCCGCCGCCCTTCGGCTGAAGGGACAGGTGGACACCGAGTCCCTTCGCCTCGCCTTCGAGGCCCTCGTCGCCCGTCACGAGACGCTGCGCACCACCCTCGTCCAGCACCAGGGCCAGCCCGCGCAGCGCATCCACGCTCCTGCGGCATGGACGCTGCCGCTGCTCGACGTGTCCTCACTGCCTGACACACAACGGGACGAAGAGGCGCGCCGCTTGGCGAACGTGGAGGCCCGTCGGCCCTTCGACCTGGAAGCGGGTCCGCTCCTTCGCACGTCATTGGTGCGCCTGAGCGACGAAGAGCACCTGCTGCTGGTGACGATGCACCACATCGTCTCCGACGGCTGGTCCATGGGCGTCCTCGTCCGTGAAGTCACCGCGCTGTATGCGGCATTCAACGCGGGTCAGGTGCCTGCCCTCGCGCCGCTGCCCGTGCAGTACGCGGACTTCGCTGTCTGGCAGCAGAACTGGCTCCAGGGCGAAACGCTGGAGACCCAGCTCGCCTACTGGAAGGAGAAGCTCGCGGGCGCACCGGCCGCGCTCGACCTGCCCACGGACCGTCCGCGTCCGCCCGTGCAGTCGCATCGAGGGGCGACGATCCCCGTGCGGCTGAACCTGCCCGTGTCCGAAGCGCTCAAGGCCCTGGCCCAGCGCGAAGGCGCCACGCCGTTCATGCTGCTGCTCGCGGCGTGGCAGTTGCTCCTGGCCCGCTACTCCACGCAGGACGACATCAGCGTGGGTACGCCCATCGCGGGCCGCACGCAGGCGGAGACCGAAGGCCTCATCGGCTTCTTCATCAATACGCTGGTGTTGCGCACTCACGTCCAGCCGGAATCGACCTTCCGGGAAATGCTCTCGCAGGTGAGAGGGACGACGCTCGCGGCCTACGAGCACCAGCACGTTCCGTTCGAGAAGCTGGTGGAAGCCCTCCAGCCCGTGCGCGACCTGAGCCGCAGCGCGCTCTTCCAGGCCATGTTCTCCCTGCAGAACACGCCCATGGAAGCCCTGCGCGTGCCGGG